>DAOTZN010000256.1:0-21509 GCA_034434095.1 Anaerolineales bacterium | reverse complement strand
CCGCTTCGGGATCATAGTCGTAGTGCTTGACGTTGGCGTTGAAGAGCGGGTGTTGCGGCGGCAGATAGGTATCCAAAACGACGGACTGACCATAGAGCACGGTGTCAACCACCTGTTGGCGATCCATACACATGGCAAACGCCTGGCGGACCTTCAGATCACTGAAGAAGTCATAGCGATCGCCGGCAGCCAGATCGTAGCCGTCATCATAGGAGACATGCTGGATGCCAAAGTCAACGTGTTCCCAAACTGTGCCGGTGACGAAGGTAGCCTGCAGTTGGCCGCTGCCTTGCAACTCGAGCAACAGTTCGCTCTGGTCATCGAGACCGGAGGTCTGATCCACGATATCGCATTCGCCGGACAAAATAGCCGCAATGTTGGCGTTGGAGTTCTCACCCACAAAGCGGTATACCAAGTTATCAAACTTGGGCAAGCCTTCACCGGCACGGAAGTAGTTGGGGTTCTTGCTGAGAGAAATGTGGTCGCCTTTCACCCATTCGTTAATCACGTAGGGCCCCCAACCGGTCGGGCGTAGAGAGGACTCTTCTGCCTCGACCAGTTCCGCAGCGGTGTATTGGCTCCACAGGTGTTCGGGGTAAGGCGTCCATATATTGAGGAAGTAGGTTGCGTCTTTGTAACCAGGCAAGCCGGTCCACTGGATTGTGACATCATCCAGCGCCTCATAAGAGGCGGTGCGGTCAATACCGTATTTGCTGGCGGGGGTATCCGGGTCAGCAGCCAGGTTAAAGGAGTACACCGAGTCGGCGGCCGTCAGGGGTTCACCATCCGACCACTTCAGATCGGGCAGCAGTTTGAAAGTTACCACCATCTGATCCATGGTGACTTCGCCACCTTCATAGGCCACGGCTTCTTCGGAGCCACTCGGCTTAATCATAATGGTCTGGGTGAAGGTGTCGCTGGGGGCCTGCAGTTCAACAGGGTTACCATCAGCATCGACGACCTTGTCGCCTTCTTTGACGGTGACTTGTTGAATCACGGCATCACCATCGGCCAGGCTGGGCAATTTTTCCAGGATAACCGGTTGGTAATCGAAGGAGCGAGCGTCAACCGGGCCATCAAAGACGGCTTCGAGCACACTGCTCATAGCGAGCATCGACCCGCCGTAGGGGTACAGGGTTTCAGGTTCCTGCCCCATGCAGATGACCAGGGTGTCGGGCATGGCAACCGGTTCGGGCGTGGGGGTCACGACCTGAACAACGGTTTCACCCGGCTGCCCTTCAACGGTCACAATGACAGTCTCGACGACCTTTTCGGGGGTCGCCGCCGGAGCGCACGCGGCCAGCACCATGCTGGCGATAACGAGCAGCCCAAGGACGTACATCAATTTTTTAGACATTTGGGTTTCTCCTCCTAAGTTAAGGAAAACGATGATTTGTTGCTAACGCCGAAATTCGGCAAAATGTGTGGAAGCACAACGGGAAATTGTATCTAAAGCGCAGGACACCACCTCCTTCACAACCATACATTATTTCCTATGGCGTGACATGCTTTGACAATACAACCAGGCACTTCCGTAATCTGCCGGGCATACGGCGCCACACAAAACTGTTGCATATATAGCACAAGAACGGCATCGCGTCAAGAAACCTGCGAAAAACCTACGATTAACCTACGATTTACAGACGCATAAGGTTCACAACATCCGGAAACCTGGCCTAACTCCCTTAATTTTCTCCCATCCAGGGAAGCGGCCGGATTGCAGGTGGGAGGCGGGCGCTTCGCGCCACAAGATCTTCTCATCCCCTCAAAAATCACATCATAGCACCAGGCGAGATCGGGTCGTCTGAAAGGTGATCCAATCATAAGGATTTGAAAGGCGATGATACTCCGGTGAAAGCAGTTTGAAAGCAAATACCCAGGCCCGCCAGGATTCGGCACGCGGCAACCAGCGTAGTGCACCCGCATATCGCACTACGTGTTGGCGCACTTCCGCAGGCGGCTTTGGAGCCTCAGCAACCCAAGTCTTCAGCAGGGAGGCTAGTTCCCGATCGGCGAAGGCTTGTTTATCAGAGTTATGTGAATTCATAAGTGACCTCACCCTGCATATCGGCATCCAGGTTAAGCACCTTTCGCAAAGACTGCCGTCCATAATGCAACCGAGACTTGACCGTACCTATTGGAATCTCCAAAACATCGGCAATTTCTTGTAACGACAAATCATTAATGTAATACATCACAACAACCACGCGCTGTTGCACAGGCAGTTTCAGGATAGCCTGATGCAATCGCTCCATCTCTGCATTTTTTTCGGCCTGCTGTTGCAAACTATGCTCCCGAGGAGAACCCAACAACCATTCCCCGGCATCATCCAACGGGTGAAGCCAACGCTTACGACGCTTCAGCCAGGTATAGGACAAATTGGCTGTCATGCGGTATAGCCACGGTTCCAGTGGCCGCCGAGGATCAATACGATGCGAAAAACGACTCAGGCGCACAAAAACATCTTGCAGCAAATCCGAAGCCATCTCTGGGTCACCGGTGATCGCATAGGCCGTACGGTAGACTAACGCACTATGACGATCATACAATGTGCCCAAGGCATCTATATCGCCGCTTTGCAGAGAAATGATTAATTCACTGTCAAATGGAACATCCACGGGCTCTGATCCTGATAAATCTTGTAAGATTTACTTCTCAACATAGGGAAAGGTTCAGTCGAGTGAACAAAGTATACCTCATTTCAGCAGGCATCAATATACTCCCAGAAAAATTACACCGTATATGGCCAGTGTCATTACCGCATCTAACAACCCGGTGACCATATAAAATAACACCACCGAAGAATTTTTTCGCCGGGCTACCCGCCAGGCAGCACCTACACTCACGCCAAAAGTGAGGAGAGGCACCGCTATTTGCAAGAAGGTCTGCCAACTCGCAGGCACATCTAGCCAGGCAGAAAAGGGAACATAATGGATCATCGGGGGCATGGAAATCCACTTAATCGCCTGATAAACACCTAATGCGATAACCAGCGCCACTACAGAAGGCCAGTGCGAGATGCGTTCATCATCACGCAACAACTTCCACACGCCTACAACTGCCAAACCGGGCAATAACCAGCCAAAGCCAATGATTGGCATGAAGAGCATCCCCACCAGGCTCTCCAGACCGCCTTCCAGGAAAGCATTCACAAAATCAGCAGTGGTCAAAGCGTCCAAGGCCGTGCGCGCCTGGGGTTCGTTGGTCGCGTAGAAAACACGTTGCCCAAAAGCACCCTCGCGCCACAACAGGTGCAAGAAGCCCTGCTCATCCGCCAATATGTGCGGCTCCTGGGCTAATTGCTCGGAGCGCGTCACCCAGGCATAACCTTTCAATGTTCCTTCTTGCAAAAATGCCACGGCTATTTGGACATAAGCATCCAGGCGGTAGGCTTGACGAGCGGTTAGCGTTACCCCCAACACATCACCCTGCCCAGAGATGAGCGCCGGTTCGAGGATAAAATCGCTGCTATAGGCTGGGTTGACTGGCGGGGCAAGTTGTGTAATGCCCGGCCATAGTGCTACCGATTGGTAACGCGGCTCTTCTGCTGGGGAAATATTGACTCGTTGAGCGGGAACGGCAGCAGGAGCATTTTGTGGGAAGGAAAGGTATTCGGTGTGCCCTGTGCCGGCCTCCAACCCGGAACGATTCAACACCGACCACAAAATGTAAACCTGCTCACTAGTCAACCCAAGTACAGGACGAGAAACACTCACCCCTGTTCCTTGAGGCAGACGGGCAACTTCCAACGAGGCGAGGTGCGTTGAGTTTTCCGGCGACAACGTTGCGAAGAGCAAACGGTCATGCTCCTGCCAGGCCAGGAAAATCTGTCCATCCTCACCTACCTGTAAGGTCGGTTTGTCCCCCTCTTCTGAGATCAGGGTAACCTGTAAGGGGGCATTCTCCTCGGGCTGCCAGCGGGCAAAATACAACCCCGAAGGGGCGCTTTGTCTCCACACCAGAAAGAGTTCGCCCGAAGGCAATAACGCAGCATCGAAATCGGTCACATCGGCAGACGGAGGCACCAGGGGAACGGGCGTCCCCTCTAAGGTGCCCTCGGCATCCAATAAAGCGGCCTGTAAGCCCCAAGGAGAAGTCCCCGGTTGACGCGAACTCCACAAAAGGAGCAAGCCATCAGCCGTGCGGGGCAACAACCGGACGTAACGCGCGGCCGCGTCCCCCAAATTCAGGAGGTGGGAGCTGAGGGCTTGAGTAGCAATTTCCAGGCGGGTAAAGCGCACCTGAAAGCGGTTATCCATCTTTTCCGACCAGACGATATTCATCACACCCTGCTTCAGGGTGGCGTCCATTCCGCCAACAGGCATCCCCTCTAACGGCAGGGCGCGGCTCCAATCTGCGGAAGCCTTTTTACCGCGTGCGGGTTGGCCATTACAGGCTGTTAAGAAAATCAACAAAGAGAAGAGAAAGAAAATTTTTCGATTCATAGCAAAAAAAGCACCCGTTCGCCCTTTTGGGCATCCCGGGTGCCTGTAATTTAGGTCGTTACTAAGAGGGCCAACAATGGATGGGCTGTCCAGGTGCAATCTACTGCTTCATGCGCGGGTCAAGCGCATCACGCAAGCCATCGCCCAGGAAATTGAAGGCCAGGGTGGTCAAGGATAAGAAAACTGCCGGCACAAGCACCTGATTGGGATAACTGCGCAGTGCCGGAACGGCCTCGGAAATCATAATGCCCCAACTAGGCGTCGGCGGGTTAACACCCAGGCCGATAAAACTAAGGAATGCCTCGGTGAAGATGTAACCGGGGATAGCCAGCGTTTCGGCTACAATTAACGGCCCAATGATGTTGGGCAGCAAGTGTCGGATGATAATACGAGAATTACTGGCACCCACCGCGTGTGCGGCTTCAACAAATTCCTTACGCTTGTAAGAGAGCACCTGGCCGCGCGCAATACGCGCCATACCAATCCAGTTAATCAGGCCAATGGCAATGAACAGGAACAACATGCCACCCATAGCGTCGTTGAGAGACAACAATTTAGCGCCAAAGCCGGTCATGCCGCTGGCACGTCCCAAGGCCTTGAAGTAGGTTTGCAACAAGATGACAACCACCAGGAAGGGGAAGGCATATAAAAAGTCCACGATACGCATCATAAGGTCGTCAATGCGGCCACCGGCATAGCCCGAAATAACGCCATAGAGTGTCCCAATCAACAGGCTAATCATGGAAGCCACGATTGCGAAACTGAGCGATACACGTGCCCCATACAGTACCCGGCTGAGAACATCACGCCCTAAGTGATCGGCACCCAGTGGGTAGTCGGTGGTAATGCGGGCATAACTGGCCGCATTGCCAGGCAGAATGGACAGCATCCAACTCGGTACGGCGTTGTTTTGCATCAAATCCTGTTCTGCATAATCGTAGGGCGCCAAAACATTGGCAAATATGGCCGCCAAGGCCAGCAAAATGATAAAGATTGCACTCACCACCGAAACCTTATTGCGGATCAGGCGAATAAAGGCTTCTTCCCACAAACTACGTTGTTTGCGTACCAGTGTTTGCTCTTGAGGAAGTTCAGCAACAGCCATGCAGCAATCTCCTAGTCGTAACGGATACGCGGGTCAAGCCACGCATAAGTAATGTCTACCAGCAAATTGGCAATCACCAGGATTACACCGTATACCAAAGTCACACCGGTAATCACTTGATAGTCACGATTGCCTACGCTTTGCACAAAGTGCTTGCCCATGCCATTGATGCCGAAGATTTGTTCGACAACAAAGGTTCCCGTCACCAGGCCGGCAAAAGCCGGGCCAAGCACGGTAACAACCGGAATCAGGCTGTTTTTGAGTGCATGGACAATAATCACTACACGTTCACGCAAGCCTTTGGCGCGCGCCGTGCGGATGTAATCTTCACGGATGACTTGCAGCAAACTGGCACGCGTCAGGCGAGCAATACCGGCTGCTGACGAAGTACCCAACGCAAAAACGGGCATCAACGCATGAGAGACATAATTCCAGTTAAGTTGGGATAGACGGGGCAAAAAGCCCAACACATAGGGTGGTTTTGCGCCCCAGCCTGCCACCGGCAGCCAGCCCAACTTGAGTGCGAAGATCCAAATCAAAATCGGCGCCAGTACCAGGTTAGGAATAGAAAGGAAAAGCACAGCCCCAAAGGTACTGGTGTAATCCAGCCAGGTATTCTGGTTAAGTGCGGCAATAATACCCGCCGGCAGCCCAATCAATAAGGCTAACAAGAGTGAAAAGAAGCCTAATTGCGCCGAAGTGGGAAAAGTAGTGGCAATAATATCGTTGACACTTTGCGAACGATAGCGCAAGGAGGGGCCTAAATCACCACGCAGAACGCCGCGTGAGAGACCTTCTTCCCCCAGCAAGTCGTCGCCAATCATGTAGGACAGAAACTGTTTCCACATCGGCCAATCCAAATGATATTTGGCTTCGATATTGGCAACCACCTGAGGAGGCAGGCTTTTGTCACCGGCAAAATCAAAAGGTCCCCCGGGGATAGCGCGCATAAGCACAAAGGTGAACAGCGCGATGGCAATCAGCACCGGAATGAAGCCCAGGATTCGGCGGATGATATATCTTGTCATGGTTTTCGTTCCTCAAAAGTACCTGTAGATGCGTCTCACATAAGGGAGGGAGGAGAGACCGAAGGAATACTTCGGTCTCTCGCAAAAAATGATAAAGGGTTACTTGCCTTGAGCCGCCAGTTTAGCAGCCATGTCAATTTGCCAGTTGAAGAAGTCTACACCACCCAACGGCGGGAAGTTGCGGGTCAACCACGGTTTAGTGACTGAGTTGATGGTGTAGTGGTAGATGGGGGCATAAGCCACTTCTTCCTCGGCCAGGATGCGTTCCGCTTCGGCATACAATTCTGCACGCTTGGCGGGGTCTGCTTCCTGTTGTGCCTGGACGGTCAGTTCATCAAACTTGGAAGGAGTAACCTCGGTGCAGGTTTCATCCACACAACCACGGCGCAGGCGGTTAGCACCAGCCTGGTTGTTGAAGACTTCGTGCACCCAGTTGTTCTCATCCGGGTAGTCAGCGCACCAACCCAGGCGGAAGATGTGCGGTGCATCAGCCAGTGGGGTGGAGTTCTTGATGGTCTGCAGGTAAACCTTCCATTCCTGGTTCTCGACCTTGACGTCTACACCCAGAACGTCCTTCCACATCTGCTGAATGGCAGCCGCGATCTGGGCGTGCCCTTCGCTGGTGTTGTGCATCAGGGTGACACCCATGTTGTTGAAGTCATCCAGCGTAATGCCTTTTTCGTCCAGGTAGGCCTGCAGTTGTGCTTTGGCGTCATCCGGGTTGTAGGGCAAACCAACCGTGCCGGGTTCGGGGGCACCGAAGATGCCAGGAGGCGCAAACGAGGTAGCAGGAATCTGGCCACCTTTGAGGATGTTGTCAATCAGGCTCTGGCGGTCGATGGATTCCACAAAGGCCTTGCGCACACGCGCGTCATCAAACGGCGGCTTGTTGTTTGTGAAGCCGTAGTAGTAGGTGCAGGGATCCGGCGCATTGAGGTATTGCTGGCTCAGTTCCGGATCGGCTTTGACGCGGTCCATTTCGGGCAGCGGCACACCGGTGCTATCCAGTTCGTTGTTTTCGTACAGGGCGAAAGCCGTGGAGGCTTCGGTGATCATTACGCCGTGCACGCGTTCGATCTGAACTTTATCAGCATCCACCCACAAGGGGTTCTTAACCAGGTTGAGTTCACCACCGTGAATCCAGGATTCAAGGACGTACGGGCCGCTGGTGTTGATCAGACCAGCCTCGGTCCATTTCTCAGCCCATTCGTCAATAGTCCAAGAGGGTTGAGGCGCATTTACCCACATACCGGCGATGGCCGGGAAGTAAGCAGCAGGGGTCGCCAGGGTGAACTGGACAGTAGTTGCATCCAGGGCCTTGACACCAACGTCATCCAGGGTGACGCCTTCTTCGCCGCCATTGACGGCTTCGGCGTTCTTGATGATGTAATCGACGTAGGCATAGTCAGAAGCCGTAGCGGGGTCAATGGTGCGCTTGGCGCCATATTCCACATCGAAGGCGGTGACAAAGCGAGGATTGCCATCGGCATCCACAACTTGCGTGGTCTCACCGGTCACGGGATTGTACGTCACCCAGGCGATGTCATCGCGCAGGTGGAAGGTCCAGGTCTGGTTCCCGTCGGCGTCTTCTCCGTTTTCCCAGGAGGTAGCCAGGTAAGGGCTAACTTCGCCATTTACCGGATCAAACTGGGTCAGGGTGACAAACAAGTTGCGGATGATATCCACCGAAGTGGTGTCCGTAGCCAGCGCCGGGTCAATGGTCGGCGGCTCGGTGCCGAAGTTCCAATCCAGGGTGACGGGCTCTTCGACCATGACCGGTTCGGGGGTCACTTCCACGATCTGCGTGACCACAACTTGCTGGCCCTCTTTTTCGACGACTTCGGTAACGACAACGGTCTTAACGACCTCAACCTGTTGCGGCTGACAAGCCACGAGCAACATGCTGGCGATCATCAGCACCGCAAAAGCAATGCTAAAACTCTTCTTTAGACTCATTTTGTTCTTCTCCTTCCTAAAACAATGTCAGGAAACATGTGAGGAAACGGATGGCATTACCTCCTTCGGTAATACCGTACAATAGGGGAAACGACTGTTTTTCGGTTCTCTTAGAGGGCACCACCTCCTTTCATAAGCCTTTACATTCGTGTACCCTTATGGAGAACTACATCTTCCGGCAAACCCAAACGGGCGCCTATGATGTTCTATTTTATCGCAAAGATGCTTTTTATTCAAAACCTCCTGCGAACACTACACAACGTGACAGGCCACCCAGTGGTCAGGTGAAATCTCACGCCACTCCGGTTCCTGCTGGCTGCAAATCTCCTGCGCCAACGGACAGCGCGTGTGGAAACGGCAACCAGAAGGCGGATGCACCGGACTGGGCACGTCACCCGTCAAGATGATGCGCTTCCGCTGTCGCTCTACGACCGGGTCGGGCACCGGTACGGCAGAGAGCAAGGCCTGGGTATAGGGATGCAACGGGTTACTATACAGTTCATGCCGGTCTGCCAGTTCTACTACTTTGCCCAGGTACATCACCGCTACCCGGTCAGAAATATGACGCACCATGCTCAAATCGTGTGCGATAAACAGGTAGGTGAGACCAAACTGCTCCTGCAAATCCTCCAGCAGGTTGACCACCTGTGCCTGGATGGATACATCCAACGCCGAGATAGGCTCATCGCAGACGATAAATTCCGGATTGAGCGCCAATGCCCGCGCAATGCCAATGCGCTGCCGTTGCCCACCCGAAAATTCATGCGGATAGCGATTGATAAAGTATGGATTCAAGCCTACCAGGTTCAGCAGTTCTTTGACGCGCTCACGTTGCTCTGCCCGCGTCCCGATGCGGTGTACTTCCAACGGCTCAGCAATGATGTCGCCAACCGACATGCGCGGATTAAGGGACGCATAGGGATCCTGGAAGATGATTTGCATATTGCGGCGCATACGGCGCAAATCTTCTCCCTCTAAGGTTGTCAGGTCTTGATCTTTGAAATATACGCTCCCGGATGTTGGGCGATATAGTTGCAATATCGTGCGCCCGGTGGTAGATTTGCCACAACCACTTTCACCTACTAACCCCAGCGTTTCACCTTGCCGGATGAAGAAAGAGACTTTGTCCACTGCCTGCACTGCACCGACCTGGCGCTGCACAACAATACCACGCGTGATCGGGAAATGTTTCGTTAAATTTTCTACTCGAACAAGGACTTGATTTTCACTCATCGCAATTCACCTGTCTCCATGTCAACCCAACATGCCACGCGGTGTTGCGGGGCAAGTTCTTGCAAAGGTGGGTTTTCTGCCCGGCACTTATCTTTCACAAATTTGCAGCGCGCCGCAAAGGGACAGCCCTTAGGCAAAGCAATCAAATCGGGCGGTAACCCTTCGATTGTCTCCAGCCTTTTGGTGCGGTCTCCACTTATATTCGGCAGAGAACGCATCAAAGCCACGGTATAGGGATGCAATGGATTGGCATACAAATCATCAACCAATGCGTCTTCTACAATGTAACCCGCGTACATCACCAAAATACGGTCAGCCAAACCGGCCACAACGCCCAGATCGTGCGTGATCCAGATCAGCGCCATGCCAAATTGCTCACGCAGGCGCTTTACCAGGTCTACAATTTGCGCCTGAATGGTAACATCCAACGCGGTGGTGGGCTCATCCGCAATCAACAATTTCGGATTGCAGGCCAGCGCCATGGCAATCATGGCTCGTTGGCGCATCCCACCGGAAAACTGATGTGGATAATCGTTGAGACGACTTTCTGCCTCTGGAATGCCCACCAATCGCAGTAATTCGATGGCACGCTCAGCAGCCTCTTCATCGTTCAGCCCCAGGTGCAATTTAAGTGGCTCTTTTAACTGAAAGCCAATAGTCAACACCGGGTTAAGCGAAGTCATCGGGTCCTGAAAAATCATTGCAATTTGGCTGCCGCGGATATTGTGCATCTCTTCTTTAGAAAGGTCCAACAAGTTCTTCCCATAAAAATTAACCGCGTCAGCCTTAATGGTGGCAAAATTTTCCGGCAGCAGCCGCATAACAGAAAGCACCGAAACACTTTTGCCACAACCACTTTCCCCCACGACCCCAATGGCCTCTCCCTCGTGCATGTTGTAGGAAATTCCATTGACCGCATGCACGATGCCATCCTGCGTTTTAAATTCCGTTCGCAGGTTTTTGATTTCTAAAATCACTTTGCGATTATCCAACGTACATTCCTCCGAACAAATCATCTTGATGTGAGGTCACAACTCAGGAGAGCGCCACCAACCTACGGAATAGGTTCCGGGCGTTTCCATAAAAACTGCCGGGAGTTAACCCAGCCTCGTAAATCATAGCCTATTCTACCAAATCTTACAATAATATCGCTGCAAAGTTTACAATTAACTCAAAAAGAAAGTTCAATCATGCCAACGTTTCATTTTTTAATGCTTCATTGGCATCCTCACCTAGTCTCATGCGCACGTAAGAGCGATAACGACTAGGAGCAATTTTACCTTGTTCTAAAGCCGCCAACACCGCACAACCCGGTTCATCCAGGTGATGACAATCATTGTAGGTACATAACGGCACCAGGTCTCGCATCTCCGGAAAGTAGCCATCCAGTTCCTCCGGCTCTATTCCCCACAAGCCTAACGCCTTGATGCCAGGGGTATCGGCTACATACCCTCCACCTTCCAGGGGATACAAAGCACTCGCCACTGTGGTATGACGTCCCTTACGGGTAGCATCACTTACACGGCTCACGGCCAACCCCAACCCCGGTTGGAGGGCATTCAACAAACTGGTTTTTCCCACCCCGGAAGGCCCGGTCAAGGCAGAAACCCGACCCTGGAGACAGGCCCGCAGATCATCTAACCCTAGCCCCTGGGGGACAGAAGTATACAGCACGGAATAGCCCAACTGCTCATAGATGGCAAACATCGCACGCGCCTGCGCCGCTCCCACCAGGTCTACTTTGTTTGCTACAATGACGGCAGGCACTTCCTGGCTCTCGGCAATCACCAAAAAGCGATCTAGCATTCCAAAGCGCGGCGCGGGATGATCACAGGCAAAGGTCAACAGCACCTGGTCGGGATTGGCAACGATAACCTGTTGATACGTGCCGCGCGGCGTGGGAGCCAGGCGTACCAGCGCCCGTTGGCGCGGGAATACTTCCTCTATCATGCCGGTCTCTTTATCCACCGGGAAAAAACGCACCCGGTCTCCGATGGCTGCCAAATCACCGGTGCGCGACCCACGTTTCAAACGCCCACGCAGACGACACACCCATTGACGTCCGTCTTCGCTTTCTACCGTAAAGAAACCCGATTGGGCATGAATGATACGTCCGGTCAGCATCTCAGGGATTCGTGCCTCCTTCAGGTTCTGGTGTCTGGGTTCGCGGCACGCCAACGCCGGCTTCCCATGGGAAAGCGGTGCGAGAGCCCTGGAAATAAACCTGCACCATGCCACGAAAGATGGGAGCGGCCACTTCAGAGCCTTCTCCACCATTCTCAATCAACACGGCAATGGCGATGTCCGGACGGTCTTCCCGCTCCGCAAAAGTGTATCCGGCAAACCAGGCATGTGGATCACGCGGGGTATCCTGCGCCGTACCGGTTTTACCGGCAATGGGAATGCGGTAATTCTTGCTGTACGAGTTCAACACAAAATAGGCCGTACCGCGCCGGTCTTCCACTACGCTGGTCATGGCCTGTTGAATGAGTTGCAAATTCTCGGGGCTAAGAGGCAGTTGCCCGTCAATTTGGGGCGCAAAAGTATAGGTAGGTGTCTCTCCTGAGGCAGCAATTTGCTCAATGAGTTGCGGACGATACAGCGTTCCGCCATTCCCAATGGCAGCCACAAAACGCGCCACCTGAAGTGGCGTGACCAGTGTGCCGCCTTGCCCAATGGCGTTGTTGACCGCGTCAATGGGCTCCTTGGGGTTCAGGATTTGCCCGGCGGATTCCTCGTCTTCTGGCAAGCCATATATGCCGGTGGGACTCCCTAACCCAAAAGCACGTGCCATATCGGCAACGGCTGTGCTTTGCCCGTGGACAAACAAATCCAGCCCGATGTGCCAGAAGAAGGGATTACACGAACGCATTAACCCCTCCGGCAGGGTGAGCAAACCGCTGGGCGGCGTTTTTTCATCTTCCAGGTAGTGCTCATACGTCCAGTCATTCAAACGCAAGCCGGGAATTTCATCAAAAAAGTACCCGCAGTTGTAAGTGGTATCGGCGGTGTACAGGCCGCTTTCCAGGGCCGCGGCCATGGTCACAATTTTGAAAACCGACCCTAACGGATACTGCCCCTGAGTGGCACGGTTCAACAAAGGGGCGTTCTGATTCCCTAAAAGTTCTAGCAACCCCCCACTGTTCGGGTTAATGTACTCAAAGGCATTGGGGTCAAACCCCGGAGAAGAGGCCATCGCCAGGATGCGGCCGGTATCGCGTTCCATCACTACAATCGCACCGCTATACCCAATCAGTGCTTTTTGAGCGGCCAATTGCAAATCGCCGTCCAGGGTGGTGATGATAGCCTGCGGCACACCGGCCTGCTGTTCTGCCAGTTTGGTGACCACTTTACCATTGGCATCAAAGACATATAATGCCCCGCCACGCTGCCCGGAAAGGTACGGTTCCCCCCAGCGTTCAATGCCGGCTCGCCCAACGCGCTCATCCAACGCATACCCTTGGCGCAGGAAATAATCTTTTTCGTCACTTTGAATCGCACTCACATAACCGACAATGTGCGGCGCAGCACCGCTATCGAAATAGTAACGCGCCCGGTAAGGCTGCAAAATGACCCCATCGTAACTACTCAAGGCACCCTGGTAACGAGCAGCGACCTCAGCAGACAGTTCACCAATCGGCAAGTACCAGCCGTAGGAGCGGTACAAATCCACGCGCGGCCCCAACGTGTTGGGATGCAAATCGGCGCGGCGGCCAAAAACCTGCCATAGCAGGCTGAGCAAGTCATCTTGTTTCTTTTCGTTGACCGCAGCCGTATCCAACCCTACCGAAACCGCGTCATTCTGGGCTACCAGCGCATGTCCATTGCGATCGTAGATATTCGCCCGCCCCGGCACATAACGCTGCATCGCCAGCGTATTGCCATCGCTCAGTTGCGGCAAAATCAGCGTGGGATCCCATTGCACGTGCCAGGCACCATCTTCAAGGGAAAGATTCATGACGGTTTCGGCACTGATATCGCCTACCAAGACGCTATGCAGGGTCACGCGATAAGCCACCTGCGCGCTGCGTGGATGCACCAGGGACTGCAAAACCTCGCTCTCCACGCCGCTCAGGGCGGCCTCAACGGCCACGCTTTTATAAAAGGCCTCAAAATCTTCCTGCGAGATGGCGTCTCGGCTGAGTTGGGTCAACATGGCATACATGGCGGGATAATCCTCAGTCTGCCAGGCCTGCAGGTAAGTTCGTGCGGCCGCGCTGACATCCGGCACCGACGTCGTTCGTATCTCCGGCGTAGCCAACACCCGCGTAGGAACAACACTGGGCGAGGCCGTAGGCGTCGCCGGTGCGAGGGTACAAGCGCTTGTCAGTAACAAGGCCATCAAAACAACAATCCAATACAACCTGTTCATGCTTCGCCTCGTAAAACTGCCCGATAAATTGGACACTGATAATGCAAGGCCCGTTGACAGTTGCGCGGCACATCGGCGAGCGGCATGATTCCTACTTTCTTGAGCGTGCGCGCCAAGTGGCACAGGGGCAACCCAACCACGCCGGCGTAACAGCCGTCCAGATGTGCTACCGGGCGAAAACCACGGTGCTGAATGGCATAGCCGCCGGCCTTGTCCAACGGGTCACCGGTCGCCACGTAAGCGCGTAGTTCTTCATCTGAAAAGTCTCGCATCGGCACATCGGTAATGCACAAATCTTCTTCCAGCCTGTCATCAGCGGTAACATACACTGCCAATGCCGTATACACCTGGTGGGTATGGCCGCGCAATCGCCGTAACATGGCTTCTGCTTCGATCATATCAACCGGCTTCCCTAAAATATCTCCGTTATCTACCACTATCGTGTCTACACCAATCACCACGCTTCCGGGACGCACCTGAGGAACAACCGCCTGTGCCTTGCTCCTTGCCATGCGGCGAACGTATTGTTCCGCGGATTCTCCAGGCAGGATACGCTCGTCAATATCTGCACTGAGAATATGAAACATCCAGCCGCCCAGCGAAATGAGTTCTCGCCGGCGCGGAGAATTAGAAGCCAATACCAACATGGTTTGGGAACTCACTTTCACCTCCAAAAAATCAAGACGCTTTGATAATTTGATTTCGTGCACTCATGAAGCATCCTGAAAGCCAATTGTACCCCATTCCGTTGCCCAATTTCTACAAGCATTGTACAATGCAAGATATACAGACCACTTTTCTATCTACCCCAGGAGTCTTCTCATGCAGTTGTTGAAGGAACGCATTCTCCAAGACGGCCGCAATCTCGGCAACGGTATTCTCAAGGTGGATGGATTCATCAACCACCAGGTGGATCCGGCATTGATGGATGCCTGCGGCGCAGAATTGGCGCGGCGCTTTGCAGATGTTCGCGCTACCAAAATCTTAACCGCGGAAATTTCGGGGATCGCCCCTGCCCTGATGACCGGCAAGCACTTAGGCTTGCCGGTTGTTTATGCCCGCAAACACAAACCAATCACCATGCCCGATCAAGTTTTCTTAACGCTGGCGCCCTCTCACACCAAGGGGCGCACGGTCGAGTTAATTATCTCACCCGAATACTTGCAAACCGGCGAGCGGGTGCTCATCATAGACGATTTTCTGGCTTCCAGCGCGACAATCATGGGGTTGATTCGCCTGGCGGAGGTGGCCGGTGCCGAAGTCGTAGGCGTGGGAACGCTCATTGAAAAGACTTTCGAGGGCGGGCGCGCCGCACTCACCGCCCTGGGGCTGCCGGTCGAAGGCCTGGCCCGCATTGCATCTCTCGAGGGCGACGACATCCTTTTTGTCGATTGACTTTGTAACCATGACCCATCCATCCATTGTCATTCTCGATTTTGGCTCTCAGTATTCCCAACTGATTGCCCGCCGGGTGCGTGAAGCCCAGGTGTATTGTGAATTGTTCCCCTGGAACACGCCAGAAGAACGCGTGCAGGCCGCTAACCCCAAGGGCTTCATCTTATCCGGTGGCCCGGCTTCGGTGTATGCCCCCGCTGCCCCCCAAATTCCCGCTTATGTGCTGGCATCGGGACGGCCCGTGTTGGGGATTTGCTACGGTATGCAGGCGCTGACCCATGCCCTGGGCGGACGCGTCGCACCGGCCGACGAACGCGAGTATGGCCCGGCAACCTTGCAAACCCTACGTCCTAACGCGCTGCTGCCCGAAGGACAACAGCGCGTCTGGATGTCTCACGGAGACCGCATTGAAACCCTACCCGAGGGCTTTCTGCCTCTGGCCGCAACCGATAACGCCCCCATCGCCGCCATCGGGGATCCACAGCGCGGCTATTTCGGGGTGCAGTTTCACCCGGAAGTGCGTCACACCCCAGGGGGGCGCGAAATCTTACGCCGTTTTGCCCTCGACATTTGCGGCCTGTCTCCCGATTGGACGCCGGATTCCATCATCGAAGAGAGCGTGGCGCGCATCCGTCAACAAGTAGGTCATCAAATGGTGCTCTCGGCCGTCAGCGGCGGGGTGGATTCAAGCGTTGCCACTGCCTTGGTCGCGCGTGCGGTAGGCAATCAACTGGTCGCGGTGTTCGTGGATACCGGCCTCCTGCGCCAAGATGAGCGTCAACAGGTACAAAAGGCCTTGCACGAAAATCTGGGGGTCGAATTAATCGTTGTGGATGCCGCGGATGAGTTCGCCCAGGCTTTGCGTGGTGTGGTTGCCCCAGAGGAAAAGCGCCGCATTATCGGCGAAAAATTCATCCGCATCTTTGAGGCCCAGGCGCGCCGTTTAGGGATGCCTCCCTTTCTAGTGCAGGGCACCATCTACCCGGATGTGGTGGAATCGAGCGCTCCCGACCGCGCCCAGGCCGCGCGCATTAAAACCCACCATAACGTTGGCGGGCTGCCCGAAGATATGCACTTCGAGTTAGTGGAGCCGTTGCGCTACCTGTTCAAAGATGAGGTACGGCGCGTAGGTGAGGCGCTGGGACTGCCCCAAGAAATGGTCTGGCGGCAACCCTTCCCCGGCCCGGGGTTGGCCGTGCGCTGTTTGGGGGAGGTCACCCCCCAACGGCTGGAAACCTTGCGCGCTGCGGATGCTATTTTCATTGCAGAATTGCGCGCCGCCGGCCTGCTGCATCTGCACACCAACGCGGAAGGCAACCTGCACGGCACATCTCAGGCCTTCGCCGTGCTCCTGCCGGTACAATCGGTGGGCGTGATGGGCGACAACCGTACCTATGAAGAGGTCGTTGCACTGCGTGCCGTCACCACCGAGGATTTCATGACCGCCGATTGGGCGCGCCTGCCCTACGAAGTGTTGGCGCGCATTGCCAACCGCATCGTGAACGAAGTTCCCGGCGTTAACCGCGTGGTTTACGATATTACCAGTAAGCCACCTGCAACTATCGAATGGGAGTAGCGTATACCGAAGAAATACGCCTTTCGTACATTCCCTTTTCTCCAGGAGGTATCTCAATGGATTACGGCGAAATTCTCTCAAAAGCATGGCAAATCATCTGGAAACACAAAATTCTGTGGTTGTTCGGCCTGTTTGCCGGGTGCGCCGCCCAAAGCGGCAGCAGTGGAGGGCAAACCAACTTCCGGGCCAACGGAGTGCCTCCCCAAATACAACATCTGTTCAATAACACCGAACCTTGGCAAATAGCCCTCGTGGTGGGCATCATCATCCTGGTCGCTCTCATTTTGGCAGTGCTTGCCATTACGCTCAGCACCATTGGGAAAGCCGGGTTGATCAAAGGCACCTTGGCAGGTCTGGAACGTGACCAAAGCCTGACCTTCCGCGAAGTGTGGAACGCCAGCACACCCTACTTTTGGCGGCTTCTTGGGCTAAACCTGCTCGTCGGGGTTGGAATAGGCACCGTCGTGTTTCTGCTCAGCATTATGGGCATAGTCCTCACCGTGGGCACATTTGGAATAGGCCTGCTGTGCCTACTGCCGCTGCTGTGTGTTTTCATTCCCTTGACATGGGCGCTGGGCATTTACGTACAGCAAGCCAACCTGGCGTTGGTCGTAGAAGACCTGAGTATCCCGCAGGCCTTCCAGCGCGGCTGGCAGATTTTTGCAGAAAACCCCGCAGAAATCATCATTATGGGGTTAATTCTCGGCCTGGGCGGCGGTATCATCAGTTTGCTGATTGCTGCACCCATGGGGTTTGCCCTGGCACCCATTATGGGGAGCCTGATTTTGGGCAGTGAACGCGCCCTGCGCAGTAGTGTGCTGATGGCCGGGCTGTGCCTGGTGGGGTACTTGCCCATCCTGCTGTTCCTGGGCAGTGTGTTACAAGCCTACCTGCAAGCCGCCTGGACGCTGACTTATACGGCGTTGACCGGCAATCCCGGCGCCACCGCTGAGTTGACAGGTGAGCCGCCCGAAAATGCCCTGCCATCCGAATCTTGATGCCTAGATGTAGTCGGGTAGTCGGGTGGTCAGGTAGTTGGGTAGTCGGGTGGCACGTAGGGGCGAAACATGTTTCGCCAGTAACGCAGGTGTGAAACGCGTTCCGCCCTCTTCCTTCGCACGTTTGACAGCCGGCAGCAAACAGCGAACAGCAATCAGCGGTCAGCGAACGCCTGCAACCTGTTTCCTGACGCCTGTCATCATTTTGCATTCTGCATTTTTTTGCGGTCAGCAAACGCCTGCAACCTGTCGCCTGTCACCTGTCATTCTGCATTCTGCATTCTGCATTTTTTAGCCGTCAGCCACGGTCTACCGTCCATCGTCTACCGTCCATCATCTACCGTCCATCGTCGCACGTCCTCGCAAATTTTAGGGTAAAATAGGCGTTACATGAAACGCCACCCATTCCTTGCGGGTATTCTCATCCTGATCGTGGGGGTATGGCAAACGTTGCCATCGGCCGCGCGGGCGCAAAACGCCTGGCGTGCATATCTGACTGCGCCATTTTCCACAGATTTCCCGCAAGTTGAAACCTACCTTACCGTTCGTTCTGCTGAGGGGCAACCTTTGCCCCTCTTGGACCGCGAAAACTTGCAACTGACAGAAGACGGCCAACCGGTAACCGACTTCACCTTGGAACGCGTCCAACCTGGATTGCAATTGGTGATAGCCCTCAACCCGGGCACCGACTTCGGTCTGCGCGACACTCAGGGGGTGATGCGCTACACCTTCCTGCAATCCGCGCTGACTTCCTGGGGGGAACGCGTCCCCCAGAGCGATGATGTCAGTTTGTTGGTTGCTAATGGACGAGAATACCTGCACACCGCTAATCCGCAGGACTGGCTACCCGGACTTGAGATAGAGAACCCACGCGAGCACACCCCAAACTACGAAGTGTTTTCGCGCGCCCTGGATGTGGCCACCGAGTCTTCCTCCCAACCCGGCATGGGACGCGCCATCCTATTGGTAACTCCGCTGCCGGAAGCGGGCATCGTCAATAATCTGCAAAGCCTGGCCGCGCGTGCCGAGCAGCAAAACGTCGCACTGTTCTTCTGGGTGGTCACGGCCGCAGAAAATGCCGCTCTGCCGCAAAGCAATCAATTGCGCACCCTGGCAGCCCAAACCGGCGGACAAGCGTTCTTCTTTTCTGGAACAGAAACCATTCCCCCCTTGGACGCCTGGCTGCAACCTCTACGCCACGCCTACCGCATTCGCTACCAATCACCGGCGCGCAGCGGCGAGATGCACAACCTGCAAGCCGTCTTGACTTTGGGGGAGGAACCCCTGACGATAGACGCACCACCGTATCGTTACCTGCTCCTGCCCCCCAACCCGATTTTCCACCCCATGCCGTTGGAAATCCAGCGCGTCGCTCCGCTGACCGTCAACCGCGCCACCACACAACCTCCCGCGCTCAGCCCCCACAGTCAGACGGTAGAAATTCTGGTGGATTTCCCCGATGAACACCCGCGCCAGATCACCCTGGCGCGCCTATATGTGGACGGACAACTGGCCGCCGAAAACACCGCCGAACCCTTTACACGCTTCGAGTGGAACCTGGACCTCCTGGGCAGCCCAGGGGAACACCGCCTGCAAGCCGAAGTGGTGGATACCCTGGGGCTGCGCGGCACCAGCAATGACCTTTTCGTAACCGTGGAGGCCATTATCCCCACCCCCACCGTCAGCGATGTGGTACGCGCCCGACTACCGTTGGCGTTGGGCGTGGGCGCAGTGGTGCTGGCGCTGCTCTCGGTGTGGTTCCTGTTGCTCTCCGGGCGGCTGCAACCCCGAAAAGTCCTGAACGGAAAGACCAAGCGCCGGTTGCCAACCATCTCCTGGAGCGAACGGTTGATTAAACGACCACCGCGCGGCAGCACCGTATACCTAGGGCAACTTGACCCCATTCCTCAAAACGGACACCGCACCGCCCCCATCCGCCTGGTTTCTGATGACATCATCTTGGGCAGCGACCCGTCACAGGCCACTATCGTCATCTCGCAACCGGCCATCGCTCCGGCACACGCCCGCCTAAGGTACGAGGCGAAAACCGGTTTTTGCCTATACGACCTGGGCGCGCCGGCCGGGACATGGTGCAATTTCAGTCCCGTCCCACCGGAAGGTGTAGCCTTGCGGCAAGGGGACGTGCTACACCTTGGAGACCAGGCTTTCCGGCTCAACCTACCCAACGCTGCATTGCGCACCATCACCATCCAACCCACGGAGACACGCGAGTCATGAGTGCGGCACCCCGCGCCCACATCCTGGCAGCAGGACAAACGCACCCGGGATTGAAGCGCGCAAACAACGAAGACCGTTACGCCATTGTGAACGGGCAATTCGGCGCGCAACCGATGACGCTGGCAGTCCTGGCCGATGGCATTGGGGGACACCAGGCCGGGGAAGTAGCCGCCGAAATCGCTGTGCAAACCATCCGCGAGTTAGCCCGCCTGACATTGGTGGGAAACAACCAGAATTGAATTTAAGGAGATCTCTGCCATGAAACGCAGAATTCAATCCATCGCGCAGTTTGTTGTACTCGCAGCCGCATCAATTCTCTTATAGCTCTTCTTCTCGCAGGTTGATAGCACTACCTCGGCCAGCGGGGCTTACCCCATAGGAGAAGCAATTAGCACTCCAAATCCAACTCCGAATCCTTACCCAATGGGCGGTGAAATAATCGTTCCAGTTTCGCCTATCGAGAACCAATTGCCGCTCAATTGGGATGAAACGGTGATCTCGATTTTGGGCAACCCGTATGAGAAATCGGCCACCAATAAGGTATCTCTCCATCAAGGTCACTTGGGATGGAACAAAAACACGAACCAACAGGTTTACGATCCAACTATCCATCCCATGGCTTCTGACCCACAGTTCAATACCCTTGAAGCTGACAAGCTCGCGCTGTTGGATACCAGCCGACTCATTTATCGTTCAGGATATCGCCAGAATGTCAAGCCCAGATTATCTCCAAAATGGTTGGATGAAGTAAACGACTCGAATACTCCGGTTTATGGCGTAATTCAGTTCAATCTGCCATTCGATACGGACGCTCGGATGGAATTGGAAGCGGCGGGGGTTCAGTTTTACGATTACGTCGATGAGGGCGGGCTGTATTGTAAGTTCCCTGCCAGCGCTTTATCGCTTTTGAAGGGATTGTACGACGCGAAACGAGTGCTTTATGCAGGGCCAATCCCACCCGAGGCCAAGATTGCCCCAGAATTATTGGTCTCTACCGACACAACCGCGTTGAATATCATCGTTGCCTTGTTCGACTTGCCAACCCACGATCAAACAAACGAAATTCAGCAACTGATGACCATTGAGGGCTCATCATTACATCCAACTATGCCCTTGCTGCGGGGGCATACGCCGCCAAGTAATATTTCAACGATTGCTGGTCT
>DAOTZN010000255.1:0-2372 GCA_034434095.1 Anaerolineales bacterium | reverse complement strand
CCCCCTGATGAAGTTGCCCCATTCAGCCTTTGACTTGCTGCAGGTAGTCAGCAATGCTGCGTTCTATAAAACCGGTTGCGATTTCATTAATCCGGTAGTGCGCAATGGTGTTCGCAATGCGATTCATGGTGCCATTGGGGAGCAACCGCAACCCAAGGGGCCGCGGCATATCAGCCCATAAACGCAGAGAATACGTTATGGCTGTCTGCCCATCTTTGGGGCGAAAAACAGAAGTGCTGGTGTAAAAGCCAGGGGCTTGTAGCCAATCCAGGCCAGCCTTTGGCTCCACCGGTAAACTGTCGGAAAGCGGCACAAAGCGCAACGTATCATCGCTTCTTTCCGCCTGTAAGTCGCAATACAGTTGAACGCGGTAGATATTCAATTCGATGGAGGAGTATAACAGCCGGTAGGTGTTTTCTCCCAGGCGCGCGACCAATTTAATGTGCGGCAAGAGGCCGAAAATATGCTCCGGGTGCGCATAGTACGCCAGTGCCTCTTGCGGTTTGGCAGGGAACAAAAACGCCCTTCGAGCGCTGCCATCCAGACGAATTGAACCGCCCATCAGGTTTCCTGTTCAGATGAGTCGGATGACGAGATGGCTGCAATCTGGCTATTCAGGTGATCCAATTGTTCCATCAAAGCATGTATTTCCTCGCGAGTAGGGATTCCATGCGACTCCAACAGGCGAGAAAGTTGTTCTTCGGTCGTTTGGAATATTTTTTTTTCGGCACGCGTCACATCAGAACGCCCCAGTTTCTGTAGCAAGGCATCGGCCTCGCGGGCAGTCAAATCTCCGCGTGCTACCAGGTCATCGAAACGACGGCGCAATTCCACATCGAATTCACCCCACCAATCCAAGGCAACCGCCAAAGTGCGCTGAATTTTCCCAACCCGATTGCCACCAACCCGCACCAATTCCGATAAAATGTTGCGCGGCAAAAAGCCACTGTGTTGTTTTTCCTGCTCCAGGATAATTTGCGAGAGAACCAAAGTGGTCAAGTCTTCTCCGGTTTCATGGTCTACCACTTGAATTTCCTCACCAACCCGAATTTTATCGGCAATTTCATTGAGTGTGATGTATCTCTTGGCTTCGGTATCGTATAGTTTTCTGTTAGGGTAACGTTTAATCACCGGCATATAACACTTCCTTGCATTGGTGGTTCAATAGTTTGGCAGTTTACAGTTCAGACTCATCGCAACTGTCTGACTAACTCTAATTGTACTCGCAAATGCCATCAAACAAAACCTCCCGAAGGTTTTCTTCGGGAGGTTTTGTGCAATATGTAATGTGAACCCAATTACTTGGCTGCTCCGTTGTCCTTCTTCAATGCTTCAACCTTTTCGGTGAGCGCAGCGATTTTCTCGCTCAGCGATTGAATATCACTGCGGGTAGGCACATTCATGCGGGCCAGGATGCGCTCCAGACGTTCTTCAACCTGCCCTTCTACTTTGCTGCTGGTATCCTTGCGGCGGGTTTCCACCTCATCCATCAACTTGCGAGCGTCTTTTTCGGCCAGTTCGCCGCGCTCAACCAGTTTTTTGATGAAGTTATCCACCTCATCCTGCGCCAAACCAACTGCACCAATGCCTGCCAGTAATACCTTGCGGGCTGCTTCATACAGTGGGCTGCGCTCTTCAACCGTTTCCACTTTTGCTTTTTTAGCCATCTCACACCTCCGATAGAATGTTTTTATGACGCACTGCGTTACAAAAAGTATAACACACCGCGTCATAAAAGTCAAGAAAAAATTTCGGGGATTTCTCACAAGTCTAAGGTTCCGTCAAAGAATAAGTTCCCTCACTCGCTTACCAGGCGCGAGGATGCTGCAACCCCTAGCCTGGGGGCGCCGACCCCCAGGTCGGCAAAGTGCCCACTTAGATTTACTCCCTTTTTTCGGGGTTGGGGTATCCTGCTGTTCTTTCGCTGCGCCCAATTTTGGGGCAGTTCCAAAACCTTAACGCAAAGTCGCCAAGATGCAAAGGTTTTTCTGGATGAAAGTCTGCCCGGCTGTGGCACTAAAACGTGATTTTCTTTGCGACGCCGCGTCTTTGCGTTAACTCTTCAACGCTGAAGAACCAACAAATCGAGAAGTTATTTGTGGACAAAACCTAAGAATCGCCTGCGTTGCGAGTTTGAGGCAAGAATCGAGTATCATCTCAATGTCCTGGGGCATCTGAGCGTTTTTTTGCCACAAAGGAACCAGGGCTGTCTTTAACCTTTCCTTCGTGCCTTTGGGCCTTTGTAGTGAGATTTTTTATTGTGCCCTATAGTCGGTCTTCCTATTTTTTGAGAAGTCGCCATGAACTCTGTTCACCACCAAGCATGAAAATGTGCTATAACCTGAGCACTCGGCTAACACAGAGGTCGTTTA
>DAOTZN010000254.1:0-2391 GCA_034434095.1 Anaerolineales bacterium | reverse complement strand
GTTCCAGGTTGGTCTCGGGTAGTACGATCACGATCTCCTCGCCGCCGTAGCGAGCCAGGATGTCGACCTCGCGTACCGAGTTGCGCATCAGGGTGGCGCATTCTTTCAAGACCAGGTCGCCGAACTGGTGCCCGTGTTCGTCGTTGATGCGCTTGAATCGGTCGATGTCGACCATCAGCACCGCCAGGGAAGAGCGATAGCGCTTGGCGCGCTGGAATTCGTAGCGGAAGCGCTTCTCGAAGTACAGGCGGTTGAACCTAAATTTCGCGCCTGTGGATGAGAAAGGCACTGAAGTGTCAACGAGGCGTTCAACTTGAGGCTTTTGGAAGAAGAAACTGCAGGAAAGAAAGATTGCAGGCACACGGCCCCCTTTCCCCCACCAGGAGCCGAGCTGTCTCGGCGTCAGCAGAGCAGGTGATAGGCCGGCGAATGGAGAGGAAGTCTCAGGTAGATGCTGTTGCCGCTGCGCAGCAGCCGCGCCGGCACGCAGATGATCAGCCGCCGCAGCCAGCACAGGCGCCAGCCGGAAAGCTGCGGCAGGCGGCTGGCAAAAAAGTCGCGCAGCAGGTTGTGGGTAAGCAGCTTTATCAGCAGCATGGCGTGGTTGGAGTCGAAGTCGGCCCGCGGCACCGCCCCGATGCCCAGGTCGTGCTTCCACTCGCGGATGAGCAACTCCACTTCCGCCCGTTGCTGGTAGTCGTAGGCGATGAAATCGGCGTCGCTGCGCCAGTCGTTGGTGATGTAAGCCTCCACCACCCAGTCCAGATGGGGCCACAGCTGCACCTGCTTGCCGGTGTATTTTTCCAGACAGCGAACGGCAACCACCCGGAAGCGGCGGCCTCTTTCCTGCCATTCTTTGCGCTGGAAATCCACTTCGGCCACCTGGCGCAGCGCTACACCCTCGCTGTCCTGCTCCACCGTCTGCCAGGCGCGCGCCCTGTAGATGGCCTGGCAAAGGTCGCGTGTGAGCCGGGCCTTGACCACGAACAGTTCCCCCTCGTCCTCTATGGCAGACAGCAGTTCGGTGCAGTCGCCGCCGGCATCCACGCGCACCCGCAGCGATTGCCAGGGGCGCAGCGCCGCCCGGGTGCGACGGACGAGCTTGGCGACCGTGTCGGCGTCCTGCTCGCCCAGCGAGGTGTTGCCGGGGCGCAGCAAGGCGCCGACACAGGTCCTGGTCTCGGCCAGGGCGGCCAGGAGGGGATGGTAGCTCGGCCGGCCGCGGTAGCGGGGGTTGTAGCCTACCTCTGCGCCCTGTTGCCGGCCGAAAACCGGCTCGACGCTGGTATCGAGGTCCAGGTGCACGGTGTGGTGTGCCAGCAACTGCTTTTTCGGCAGGCCGTAGCGGGCCACCAGAGATTCCAAGACGAGAATCTCCGGCGCCTGGAAGCGGCCGAGATCGCGGTAGAGGGTGTCGAGGCTGGGGACATGGCCGCCGGCCAGTTTCACAAACAGCGGGTCCGCGGCCAGGTGTTCGAAGCCGAATACCCGGGGCTCGCCCGCCGCCTGCGCGTCGATGAGGTTGCGAATCTGTACCGGCATGGGATAGACCACGCCGGGGCCGCTCTTCATGTGTCCGCAGGCCGCCTGCAGCACGGAATCGAAGCCGATGCGACGCAGGTGGCGGCCGAAGGGTACCAGGCCGGCCAGCGAGGAAAGGCCGGCGTCCGGTTTGCCCCGGTATATGCGGCGCGGGTCGGCACGACGCACGCGGCGCCTCATTTTTTGCAACGACCAGCCGTCGGCACGCTTGCCTCCGGCGGCGATTCGACGTATCTTCTGGATACCCGGCGTAGAGAACGTTTTCGTTTTCATGATTACTGTGTAAACAGTCACGCCGGGTCTTTAATTCCCGTAAACCAACGGTTTTTCGCAAAGGGCTCAATTTTTTCTCGCCACAACTCTCAAGCATTGCGACCAGGAGGCGCGAAATTCAGGATAAACACTTTTAACAAGATTATAAAAGATTATGGTACTCATAATAGAAACCGTATTATAGACAAGGAAACTCTTGTTGGTTTATGGAACAGAGAAACCGATCTCATTATAAACACACTGGCAGGAAGAAGCAATGATACGGGCCTATATGAACTTTACAATAACGTTGTAAAAAAGTTCGTTGACGGTATGATAAACATGGCCGAAATGTACCGGGTTAACGGCGGCTATCAAAACATAAGTGGAGCGTGGAGGCCACGGACATTTCCTGACGATTCCGAACAGACAGATAGTGTGAGTTATTGCTACGGTTGTAAGGACTCTATCGAAGACTATAATGAAAGGGTATCCAAGCATTCTGCGCCCACCTACGAACAAATTGAAGATCCAAGTTATTCTAATTACAGAACGTACATGGGCAATATAGGAGATGTGCCTGACTCTGAAATAGAC
>DAOTZN010000253.1:0-1911 GCA_034434095.1 Anaerolineales bacterium | reverse complement strand
CACTCGCAAATTATTTAACCGGGGTCTGGTGAAACCGGCGTAAACAGCCCATTCCTCCACAAATGGGCACAGATTACGCAGATTTCCAAATTATTCTTCAGCGAAAACTCCCGTAAGTCTGCGGTCAGATAAAAAAAAGCCAGAGTCCAGTATTCAACTTACAGTTTCGACTATGCGCAATCCAAAGGAGAAAAGATTATGAAACTTGCTATCATCGGATTAGGGAAAATGGGCGGCAACATGGCCCGCCGTCTACTCCAACACGGTCATCACGTCGTGGGGTACAATCGTGGCCCAGAAGTCACCCGCGAGTTAGCCGACGAAGCCGGTCTGGAAGCCGCTTTTTCGCTCGAGGAAGCCGTTGCCAAGTTGCCCTCTCCCAAAATCGTGTGGACAATGGTTCCCGCGGGCGCTCCCACCGAAAGCACCGTGCAGGCGCTGGGCAATTTGCTCTCCGCCGGGGATATCGTCATAGACGGCGGCAACACTTTCTACAAAGACGACCTGCGGCGTGCGGCTGCGCTTTCCGAGAAAGGCATTCACTATGTGGACGTGGGCACCAGCGGCGGTGTGTGGGGACTCGAAGAAGGCTACAGCATGATGGTTGGCGGCGAAGACGACACTGTGGCTCACCTACGCCCCATTTTCGAAAGCCTTGCGCCCGGCCCCCAAAAGGGTTGGGGACATGTCGGTCCGGTCGGTGCGGGGCATTTTGTCAAAATGGTGCACAATGGCATCGAATACGGCTTAATGCAGGCCTACGCCGAGGGTTTTGAAATTATGCGTGCCAAGAAGGAATTCGCACTCGACCTGCATCAGGTGGCCGAAATCTGGCGCTACGGCTCGGTGGTGCGTTCCTGGCTGCTTGACCTGACCGCCAATGCCCTGGCCGATGACCAGGAACTGCCCGGCATCAAGGATTGGGTTGCAGATTCCGGTGAGGGCCGCTGGACAGTCTTCGAAGCCGTAGACCTGGACGTACCCGCCCCCGTCATCACACTGGCGCTACAGGCCCGCTTTGTCAGCCGCCAGGAGGAGAGTTACGCGGCCAAATTGCTGGCGGCTATGCGCAACCAGTTCGGCGGGCACGCCATCAAACGGGAGTAAGCGGCCTCTTCTACCGGACAATTTTCACAGGGATGACGAAATAATCCCCCCATGCAACCAACCGGTCACTGCGCCGGGGTGGGCGACAATGTGCGCCGCCGCGCGGTGACCGGCCTCACATGCCCGGCGCAGCGAGGCACCGTGCAGTAAGCCGGCGGCAAAACCGGCACAAAAAGCATCTCCCGCACCGGTTGTATCCTTCACCTGAACAGGCGGCTCTGGAATAGGCATCGCACCAATAAAATCGGACGAATCCAGCCAGCAGCCGTGCGCACCGGTCTTGACCACTACCGCCGGTGCGCCGCGCGCCCTGAGGGCTGCCGCGGCCTTCTGGGGTGCGGATTCACCCGTAAGAGCGTGTGCTTCCCTTTGGTTGCACAGGAAAGCCTCCAGGTGTGGCAGCGCCCCCCACAGGGGTTCAGGGTCCGACATATTGGGGGACAGGGCTACATCCAGGGTGACGCGCCAGCCACGGGTGCGCAAGTCCCCCAGAAAATCCCCAAAAGCGACCTCCAGTAATCCTTCCAACAAGAAAAATCCGGCCACATGCAAAAGTCGCGCCCCGCTGGCCTCCCATGCCACAGCGTCCAGCATGTCCGGGGATAGCCGCCGGTTGGCCCCCGGTGTGTGAATGAAACGCGGCTGGAAATCATGATCCACCAACCCAACGCTCAGGCCGGTGGATTCTCCCGGTACGCTGCGCACAAAGCGCGCATCCAGGCCAACGCTTTGCCAGGCGCGCCGGGCCAAATGGGCACTTTCGTCCTCGCCCACACAACCCACCAGACCGGTGGACACCCCAAG
>DAOTZN010000252.1:0-6695 GCA_034434095.1 Anaerolineales bacterium | reverse complement strand
GCAGATGCACGCTCGTTGGGGGACGGATGGCTTTGCGACCGTAGCGCTGCGGCGTCGGGAAGACCGGCGCGCCTGTGAACTGCTGGGGGCTTCCTATGAACACCTCGACATCCCGGACTGCATCTACCGCAAAGGGGGGGATGGCGTGGCCTTGTATGCCGCCGAGGACGCCCTGTGGGGAGCACTTCACCCTGAAGATGTGCCCCTGATTGAACGCCTCCGTAGCCTGTTGACTCCCCTGGAGACTGACTCGACCCGCCTGGTGGTGCCGCTCACCCTGGGGGGACACGTGGACCATAAATTGGTGCGCACCGCGGCCCTCGGGTTGAGCGGGGTTCCCTTGTGGTTTTACGCCGATTATCCCTACGCCCGCCAGGCCGCGGCCAGCGCCCTGATGGCTTTGTTGCCGACAGGGGCGCGCCTGCACCGTTTCCCGCTCTCCGCGGCGCACATTCGCCTGGGCAGTCGGGCGATGGCGGCCTACGCTTCCCAGTTGCAGGTCTTTTGGACAGATGAAACCGCCCTGTACGCCGAAATGCAGACCTGGGCAGACCGCTTGGGCGGCGCGCTGTTATGGGAAGTGCCCCCGCTGCCGTGAAAGAGGGGCAAAATGCTTTCTTCGCGCAGTTCGGTGATGAACAAAAAAGGGGACGGTCATCTCACAGGTGCCTGTCCCCTTTTCGCGTTGTTGAGCCATAGCGGTGAGAAAGGTTGGTGAAAGTCAATCTTCCTCTGTTGTATCTTCTTCTTCTTCTTCGGTGTCACTTTTTACGGCTTTGGCAAACATTTTCAGTTGTTGCATGACCGCGTAGTTGAAGGTGCCCTCTGGATACCCGTCCTCTTGCCATTCGCCTGCCGCCAGACCGGTGAATAATTCTATGGCCTCGTCAATCGTGTGGATGGCCCAGATGTGAAATTGCCCTGCCTCTACCGCCTGCACCACTTCTTTGCGCAGCATCAAGTTGTGAAGGTTGGCTGCCGGGATGACGACCCCTTGAGAACCGGTTAAACCGTGCTGTTTACAGGTGCTGAAGAACCCTTCAATCTTTTCGTTCACCCCACCAATGGGCTGAATCACACCATGCTGGTTGACCGAGCCGGTAATGGCCACATCTTGCCGGAGGGGAATGCCGGTCAGGGCGGAGAGCAGCGCCAGCAGTTCCGCTGCCGAGGCGCTGTCTCCCTCCACCCCCTCATAGGATTGTTCAAAGGTCAGGCTGGCCGATAGGCTGAGCGGTTGTTTTCGCCCATATCGTCCGGCGAGAAAACCATTGATAATCAACACGCCCTTGGTGTGAATGGCGCCGCCCAACTCGGCCTTCCGCTCGATGTCAATCACGCCAGCGCTGCCAGGCTGCACCGTCGCAGTTACCCGCGTGGGGTGCCCAAAGGCATAATCTCCCAACATCAACACAGATAGGGCGTTGATCTGTCCGAGCGCGGTGCCCTCGGTGTCCACCATCAGCGTGCCTTCTTGAATTAATTCCTGGATGCGGTCTTCGAGCAGGTTGTTGCGATAAATGTTTTCTTCGATGGCATGCTCGACAAATTCGGCTGTCACCAATTTGCTGCCGTTTTTTCTGGCCCAATAATCGGCTTCGTGAATCAGGTCTGCAATTTTCCCGAAGCGAGCGGAGAGTTGGTTCTGATGCTCAACCATGCGCGCCCCATGCTCAACGATGCGCGCTACTGCACTGCGATCAAAAGGCAGCAGGTTGTTTTCTGTGGCGACCGATTTGACGAACAGCGCATATTCTTGTTCGGCCTCTGGCGTGCGCTTTATTTGGGTGGTGAATTCGGCGCGTACCTTGAAAAGTTTGGGAAAATCCTCATCGTACATGCGCAACAGGTAGTAAAGCGATGGCGTGCCAACCAGCACCACCTTGACATCCAGGGGGATCGGCTCAGGTTCCAGCGTTGTGGTGCTGACCAGACCAAGTTGATTGCCTAGTTCTACAATATGAATGCGGCCATCCCGTAGGGAGCGCTTGAGTCCCTCCCAAGCGTAAGGGTTGAGCAGCACATCGCCCGCGGACAGAATCAGGTATCCGCCGTTAGCGCGATGCAGCGCGCCCGGCCGGATCATGGTGAAGTCGGTGCGCGAAGCCCCCATGATGAATTGGTGTTCGATGCGTCCTAGCAGGTTGGCGTAGGAAGGTTGGGTTTCTACAATGACCGGTGCGCCTTTTCGTTCCTGGTTATCGACAATGACATTGACCTCGTACCTGCTCATCCAGTCGGAGGCTTCAGATGAGGCATCCTCTTGCTGACTGCGGAACAGGTTCACATTTTCTACGATGTCGGCTTGTACTGCATCAAGGTAGGCGAGCACAGCATCCAGGTCTTTGTATTGGGCTTTGACCTCCTCTACCAGATGCGAAACCACGAAGGTAGTCGTGTTACGGTCAAGTTCCTCGATTTCCTGGTAGGTTTGGCGCTCCATCTTGCGGATGGCGTTAAGCGTTTTTTCGACTTCCCGGCCAACCTTTTCTTGCAGACGTTTAAACTTTTCGAGCGTCTCTGGCGGCAGTTTTTCAATCTCTTCGGATGTAAGCGGCTGCCCCTCCACTGTGGGCACGAGAACAAACCCGAATGGTGTGTTGGCAATCGCAAAGTTGTACTTGGCCGCGTAATGACGTAACTCGGTTAGCGCTTGTTCTTTGTTTTTCTCGAATGCGTCGGTTAACCGTTTTTTCTCTTTTTGGTACTCGTCACTGGTAAAGGTGCGCTGAATCTCCCGCTGAGCGTGTTGAATGAGAGATTGCATGTCTTTGCGCAGCTTGTTTGCCCGGCCAACCGGCAGACGCAAAGCGCGCGGCCGATGGGGATCGCCGAAGTTGTTTACATAACACCAGTCATCCGGAATGGGCATGTCTGTGGCCCGCTGTTCAAGATATTCTTTGCTGAATGTGGTGCGCCCAGAAGAGGGTAAGCCCATTACGAAAATATTAAATCCCCGGCCGGTCACTTCGCTACCGACCGCCAGCCCCCGGTAGGCGCGTGGTTGCCCAATAAACCCTTGTAGGTCGGGCAGGTCTTCGGTGGTTTGGAAAGCAAAAGAATCCGGGTTGCAAGGTCGAAACAGGTTAGAAGGTTCCACCTCAAAGCGAGAAGGATCGCTCTTTGCCGTTTTTTTCATGATAGATTCCTCCGGTAGGGTTGCGTGGGGTGCGGGTTTGCACCCCACGGGGTTCCAACGCCATGTCAGGGGTTCAATACCAGATGATGCTCGGCCGCGGCTTCCACCTGGGGACGGCTGAACAACATCGGACGGTACTCACCCGAGGCCCACATGGAGGCCATGTCAATGTAATTAGGGTGATAAGCGTGCCCCGATTGACCGGTGGTGTGAATATCTACCGAGTTATCCAGGTTGCTCAGGTCGGCAATCATGCGCATGGAAGGCAGCCAGTTCACCTCGTAGCCCTCGCCGGTTGTCCATCCGGTCGCGTTGACGATGCTATCGCCGCCGCTGGTGCGGAAGGGGCCGCGGTTGAACAGGTTCTCAATCGGGCCAATGCCGGAAGAACCCAACGTGGCATTGCGGAAGGTAGCGGTGTGCAGGTCGCCCCATTGCCACTTCGCGGGGTCCTTGCCCTGGAGGTCGCGCAGTTCGGCCACCGCATCCTCCAGGGCGGCGGCAAACATCTGGTCACGCGTCTCCACCTGCGGGGTCGTTTGATCGTCCCACCATGGGGAAGCGGGGTCCTCTGCCAGGTGGCGTATCACCTCCCACCAACGCGCGCCCCCGGTGGGCCAGTATTCTTCCGGTAGGTCGTCATGGAAGGTGTTGCTCATCAGGTGGTTCCAAAAGGCCGCAAAAAGGGCTGCCGCGCCGGAATCGGCGCTTTGCTGGTAATCCCAATCGCTCCACAATTGTTGGGCAATCTCAAAGGCCGGGGTATCTGGAGCGGCCTGCAGCACCACCGGCACCAGGAAGGCCGCATTGCCGTTGTAGTTATCCATGTGCATCTTTTGGTAAGTGGCGATATCGATGGGAGCGGTCGCGGATTGCAGCATGGAGACAATGCGCTCGGCGCGGTAGCCGTAGGTTACATCGGCGCTAATCAGGTAGGGGTAGTCTGGGCCGACCACCGGATTGTTGGCGGTGACGATGTAGCCTTCATCGGGATTGAAGGCGTAGGGCAGTTGCTCGAAGGGGATGTAGCCTTCCCAGTCGTACTCATCCGTCCAGCCGGGGACGGGCAGGCGCCCATCGCCGTTTTTGCGAATCGGGATGCGGCCTGGCATCTGGTAGCCGATATTGCCGTCTACGTCGGCATATATCAGGTTTTGGGCCGGTACGGCAAATTGTGAAGCAGCCTGGCGGAAATCGTCGAAGTTCTGGGCGGTGTTTAGCCCCAAGATGGCGCAGAACACGCAAGAAGGCTCCAGCGCCGTCCAACGGATAGCGATGGCGTAATTTTGGGGCAACTCGATACCGGCGCGCTCCTGGAAGGGCGTAGCCGTGGGCTCGGGATTATCTTTCAAAGGACCGTAGGCCTCGGAGATAATCGGGCCGTGACGGGTGTAACGCACCTCCAACGCGATATCATCCTGCCCGGGCACCTTTATGGTCTCGTGCACCACGTCCATATCGACCCATTGGCCATTGTATTCGTACTGGTTGGGGTTGTCGGGGTTGATTTTCTCGATGTACAGGTCAATGACGTCCGGGCCGGTATTTGTGAACCCCCAGGCAATGCGGTCATTATGCCCGATGACTACCCCAGGGTTGCCGGCGAAGGAAAAGCCGACCACATCGAAGGGGCAATCGGCGCTTTTTTCCTGGCAGTGCAGGCCGACCTCGTACCAGATGGAGGGCATCTGAATGCCCAGGTGTGGGTCATTTGCCAGCAGGGGATAACCGGTGGTGGTCTTATCTCCGGAGACGACCCAACTATTAGAGCCGATGCCCGCCCCCGATGGGCCGACCAGGGCATCCAACGCGGCCGCTTGGGTGGTGAGGCGCCCCAAAAGATGCAACGCATTTTGGGGGATTGCCGTCCCCCCCGTTCCTCCGGAGACACCCTCCAATTGGGGGTGCGTCACAATGATGGGCTGGCGCTCGTAATCGTAGGGCGGGTACAAATCGGCCAGTTGTTCGGGGGTGAGCGTTTTGCTCAGGATGGCGCGTTCAATCTCTGCGCCCATGTTGCCGCGCAAATCCCAGGCCATGGCTTTCGTCCACGTCAGGCTGTCTTGCGGTGTCCAGGGGGCCGGACTGTAATTCGGCGTTAACAGGCCGAGAACGACATACTCCAGGCTGAGCGCCGCACCGCTGTGATCGGCCAGGTAGGCATTGACGCCTGCGCTGTAGGCCTCGAAGACGGCGCGGGTACCGGGGTCTATCTGTGCCCATTCCTGCTCCACTATCCGCCGCCACCCCAGCGTGCGCAAGAAAATGTCTGTATCTACCTGCCCTTCGCCGAACATTTCGGAGAGATTTCCGGCGCCGATGTGCCGCCAAAAGTCCATCTGCCAGAAACGGTCTTGTGCGTGGACGTAGCCCTGTGCGAAGAACAGGTCGTGTTGGTTTTGAGCGTAGATGTGCGGCACGCCGTAGGCATCTCGGTAAATATCCACCGCCGCGGTTAGGCCGGGCAACTGCACCTCCCCATCGGTTTGCGGGAAGGATTTCTTCGCCTGACTGCGCATATACGGCCCGAAAGCCGCGGCAACGCTGCCAATCAGCAGGGCAAGGATGAGGAAAATGCCGCCGATGATACGAAGGGCTTTCTTATTCATGGTTTGTCTCCTCTGACTGGAAAATTGAAGGGATTGGAGGGAGAATTTTTGAGCACGACCTACACCTCTGCCAACGCGCTGAGCACGCCCATCAGGGTGGAGTAGTCATCGCGTAGCAGGGTGATGATTTCACGAATCGCGGCTTCTTTCCAGGATGGCCCGGCGCAGGCACTCGCTTGTTTGATGTGCGCAGCCAGCAATTCGCCGGCCGGCACGTCTCCGGCCTGCAAGATGAGGCGCAGATAGCCGAAGCGTCCGGCATTGGTGAAGGCGCGTACTTCGGCTTCGTCGCACAGGTACAGTGCGTCCAGGCTGAGCGGTGGACGCGGCGGCAACAAGTGGTAGATGCGCCCACCTTCACGGTAGCCAACCGCAAGAACACTCATCTCGATGGGCACGTTACGGTTGGTGCGGCTATCGGCAATCACAGCGGGGTCTACCCCGTCGGCGGCGACCAGTTGCTTCACCAAGCCGTCATCTTCGATGCGGATATCGTAAATCAGGCCAAAAACATCGCTTTCGGCATTCAAAGGTGCGCGCACCAGCGCACCAAAGGAGGGGGCATCCACCTGCGAGACGCGGCAACCGGCCACGAAGCCGGTCATCCCAGCGCGCAGCAGACGCCCAATTTCAATCACGGTGGGGGAAAGAGAAGGGTCCATGGGTAGTCTGGTAGTCGGATAGTCTGGTAGTCTGGTAGTCTGGTAGTCGGATAGTCTGGTAGTCTGGTAGTCTGGTAGTCGGATAGTCTGGTAGTCTGGTAGTCTAGTAGTCGGGTAGTCAGGTAGTCGGGTAGTCTACGGTCTATTGTCCACTGTCCACTGTCCACTGTCCACCGTCTACTTTACGGGTCATTTTCGGTGCGCACGATGCGGGTTTCCATGGTTCCCAGGGGGCTGGCCGGAATGCGCTGGCCGTTGCGTTCCATGTAGCCTTCATAGGCTGCT
>DAOTZN010000251.1:0-2715 GCA_034434095.1 Anaerolineales bacterium | reverse complement strand
TCCTGGTTCCAGTTGGTGGCGGTGAAGTCCATCAGGCGGATGACCTTGACGGGCGCGAGCGCGGCCAGGAAGGCGTGGTTCCACGTCTCGCCGAAGTTGTGGCCGGGCATCATCAACTGGACGTTCTTCACGCCGCCGCTGGTGCCGGTGAAGGTGAGATACAACGCATCCGAGCCGTCCAGCAGAACATCGGCGGTGGTGGTGTTGGCGCCCGCGTCATATTGAATGTTCGAGACGGTCGCGCCTGTGGCGGTGATGGAGGCGGCGCTGCCGGTGAATTTGAGATGATAGGTTTCGGCGGGGCGCGTGAGTCCGTGCCAGACGAGGAAGCGGCAATCGGCGAGCGGCCAGCCTTTGGAATCCTTCGCCACTGGCGTGACGCCATCCGGCGCGGTCACTTCGCGGAAGGTCTTCATCACGTCCGCGAACATTTCGGCCGGGTCGTAATCCAGCGCGCCGATGCCAGGGTTCAGGCCGAAGCGGGATGTTTCCACCAGCTCCCCTGGCGCGAGCGCGGGATCTACGGATGCAATCGCTTTTACCGGAACGGTCTGCGAATGGGGGAGGAACGCGAGAATCAGCAAAACACTGAGAACGACTGCAATCTGACGTATCGGGAATTTTGGTTTCATTTTTTCTCCTCGTGATTTTCCGTGATCGGTTTACTCGAATAGGCACAGTAGAATCCATGGTTGGCGCGACTGGCTTATGGCTTCAACGCTGAGGCTGTATTGCGGGTCGCCTCGATAGCAGGCCAGCGCGCCGGTCGAGCGCGCGCAACGCGCCAGCCATTGCCAGGACTTGGTATGGTTCGCGTGCGAGCCGAATACCCAGGGCAGGTATCCCTGCGGGAAGATGCCGTCGAAGCCGTCGAGGGAGTGGTCGAGAACGCCATCCTCCTCCATGCCGAGGGCGCAGCGGCGCAGGCGCGCAGCGGAGGCAACGTCGGGGATGGCACCGTCGGCGTTCTGCTGGGCGAGGAGGTAATCGGCGATGCGCAGGGCAGGGACGCTGTATTGGCTATTAGGGGCCGCGGTAGATGTTGGCGTACTATTACAACCAAACGCCAAAACAAGCGCCACAAAGCAGAAAAACAGTTTAACGAGGGGAATTGTGATGTTTTTGTTTATGTGAGATTTGGCGCCGGGCAGACTATTCTTGAATGATGAGGCTGCCAAGCACGTTCCAACCGTGTTGCGCATCCCAAACATTTTCATTGGCGAAGCGGATGGCGTAACGCGGGTTATCACGCAAAGCGGCAGCGGGGTCGGGCAGCCACAAGGCAAAGCGGTATTCGCCTGCGGGAAGACCGGCGGGCAGGGTGATACTGGCAGTAAAAGTGTGCTGACCAGGCTCCCAGCGGCGCGGATCAACCGGGATGATTTGCTCGTAGGCGGACAAACCATCCGCTCCAACAAGGACGACGTAGAGCGGACGGGGCTGCAGGGGGGAGGCGAATCCCGTGTTTTCGAGTTTGACCTGAACTAGAAATTCGCTTCCCCGCTTTACCGCCGGGCTGTATGCCGCTTCGAGGAGCATCAGCCTGTACCCCAGCCGATTGCGAATTTCCGCGTAACAGCCCTGATCTCTCCAAGACTGAATAACGTCTGGATGCCAGGCTTCGTTCAGCGCCGTCCAGTGCAGCATTTCCATCTCTTGCAGGGCGGTTGCGCAATCGGAGCGCGGCGGGTTGAGTTCACAAGTTTCGCCGCTCATGGGAACAAAGCGTGTCATTTGGGAAATGTAGGCCTGCCATTCTTCGAACATGACTATTTCGTAATCTGGCTGCAACAGGTAGGTTGCGCCATCATAGTTGGATGCCAGAAAACAATCGTTGTGATGCCCCGCCCGCGCCTGGTCGGTTTGCGTGAAAGCCTGCGCTTCGGTCAGCGGCTGCGGATGCCAGGCGGTAAAGTCGTTGGGGTAGCGAAAGAGGATGAAACGGTCTTGGGGGAAATGGGCAAGCAGGGCATCCCGAATGACGGCTTTGTTTTCGGGTGTATCCAGCCCGTTGGTGGAAGAGTGCCATTCGCCCCAGGCGCCGATGAAGCCCGCCTCGAACCAGGCAATCACATCCTTGTTGGCTTCGAGGATGGGAGCCAACTGTTCGATATGTCGCAAGACCTGCGCCAGCGTCGCGTCGGGTTCGGTATTCGGCGCGGAGGGTCCGTCGTTATACGAAAAACGCACGATGAATTTGATGCCTGCGTCGCGCGCCAGTTGAAAATGGGCAGCCAGCGCGTTCAGGTATTCGGGCGGCAGGTCGCGATCTCGGTAGGCGTTGAGCCTTCCCGCGTCTGTATATGCCAGCCTATACCCCTCCTCCGCGTACCAATCGAGGCTAGTTTCAGCGAATCCCACGCCTTCGTGAAAGCCGCGCTCCGGGTTGGGAATGTCGGCGGCGGAGGGAAGGTAGGTGGTAACGCTAAAATTGTTGGTTATCAGCGGCAGATATATCTGAGCCGTGGTTAATCCCTGGTGCAGGATATCGGCCAGACGCTGGTCGAGGTCGTCGCCAAAATATAAGCCAAATCCGGGCGCTGACGGGTTGCGATAGGTCCACATCGCCCAGTGCAGATTGGCATCGTTCATCACACTGATTTTGTCGCGCACCAGGTTGTAGCGTGAATCGCCGGGCGCGGCGGACATACATCCAAATTCGCCCACGTAAAGCGGCACATTGTTGGCCGCCGCCCAGTCAATGTAGGGCTGCAT
>DAOTZN010000250.1:0-2494 GCA_034434095.1 Anaerolineales bacterium | reverse complement strand
TCCTCCCCCACAGGGACCCCGCTTCCCCCAGAGGCCGCGGTCACCTTTGAGGTCAGTCTGCCTCCCAACACCCCACCCCAACAAGGCGTCTCGCTGGTGGTGTTGGACGAAGTCACCGGGCTGGCGCTCAATCCGCAGCGTTATCCCATGGAAGCGCTGGACGCGTTGCACTACCGCGTCACTATCCCCTTCCCGCTAGGGCAAGTGGTCAAATATCGTTACGAGCGGCAGGGGGAACTGAGCCTGCCCGAGCACAATACCGACAACCGACAGGTACGCTACCGCATTTTCCGCGTCACCGCCCCGGCAACGGTGCAAGATACGGTCTCGCGCTGGGTGGATACTCCTTTTGCAGGCCAAACCGGACGGCTGCAAGGGCGCATCGTGGCGGCAGATAGCAGCGCGCCGTTGCCGGATATGCAGCTCACCATCGCCGGACGGGAAACCCGCACCACCGCCAATGGCGATTTTACGCTGGAGGGGCTGCCCACCGGCATACACTGGCTGAGCGTCATCGCCCCCAATGGGCGCTATGTGCCCTTCCAACAGCAAGTGGAAATTGCGCCCCAGGCCACCACACCGGTGTTCCTGTCCCTTGAGCCCCGCAAAGTGGTTGCGATTACCTTTGTAGTGCAACCGCCGGCCGATACCGCCCTGCTGCCCATCCGCCTGGCCGCCAACCTGGCGCCCTTCAATGCCTTTGCCGACCTGCAAGGCGGAGTTAGCACCTCTGCGCTGCGCCTGCCGCTGCTCACTCCGCTGCCCGATGGCCGTCATACCATCACGCTGCAACTGCCGGCCGGTGCCGATTTCCAATACAAATACACCCTGGGGGATGGCTATTGGAACGCCGAGCACGACGCGGTCGGGCAATTTGTGCTGCGTCATCTCATCGTGCCCGACCACGACGCCGAAATTCACGATACCATTGTCTCGTGGTACGATGCAACCCACACCTACCTGACCTTCAACGTACACACGCCCCCCGAAACCCCGGCCGATGAAGTGGTCTCGGTGCAGTTTTCCACGTTCGGCTGGATGGAGCCGCTCCCGATGTGGCAAACAAAGCCCAATGAGTGGGTGTACTTCGTCTTCAGCCCGCTGGCGAACACCAACGTTTTGCATTACCGCTATTGCCGCAATGCGGCCTGCGGCCTGGCCGATGCGGTGGATACCCCCGGACGGTATCATCAAGGCCACATGTTAGACCTGCAGGTTGACACCTCACCAGGGGTAGAGCATATCTCCGCCTGGCAGTGGTGGGATGGTCCTCCGCCGGATGCTAAACCCGAATTTGGCACCACACCGCGACCGCCGGGCTTTGCTGCTGGTGTGGCTTTCACCCCAGATTATCGGCCTGCCTGGCGCGGGCTGTATCCATCGGCACTGGCGCATGCCCTCGAACTGAACGCCAATCAGGTCATGTTCTCCCCCACCTGGCATTACACCCGCAGTCAACCGCCCGTGCTGGAGCCGCAGGGCGGCGTGGATGCCTCCTGGGAGGATTGGCACGAGATTATTTTCCAGGCCATGCGCCGCCAGTTGCAGGTGGCTCTATATCCCCAACCGCAGGCGGTACTGCCCTCTGCCCAATGGTGGGAGGCCATGCCATTAGATGACCCTGCCTGGTGGCAGGGCTGGTTTGAGTCCTACCGCCGCTTTGCGTTGCACTATGCGCAACTGGCCGAAAGCAGCGGGGCACAGACGCTCATCCTGGGCGGCCCGTGGGTTTCCCCGGCCTTGCCAGGTGCACCACAGGCCCCGCCACAAGCCGAAAGGTACTGGCGGGAATTGCTGGATGAAGTGCGCCTGTACTACCACGGCGAATTACGCTGGGCATTGGATTATCAGCCCCAAGCGTTTACCCTGCCACCTTTTCTGGAGACCGTGGATGGCGTTTACGTGTTGTGGTGGTCGCTACCGCTGACGGAGGACAATCCCCCACCCGACTGGCGAAGACTAAGCGCTGCGGCCGGCGCGTATTTGGATCAAGACCTGGAACCGGTGCGCAACCTGTTTGGAAAATCGGTGTGGCTAGGGGTGGCTTATCCGGCCACACCGGGCACGTTGCAAGGCTGCATCCCTGCGCCGGAAGGCGGCTGTTTGCCGGTAGAAACGCTGCTTGCACCGCCCAATGACCTGCAGGCGCTACCGGTAGATGCCAGAGCACAGGAGCGCGCCCTGCGAGCCGTGGCCTTTGCCGTAGAACACCGCCCATGGGTCAAAGGCTTCTTCGTGGACGGCACCTATCCGGCTGCGGCGCTGCAAGGCCCGGGGGCATCCGTGTACGGCCAACCGGCAGAAAATCTGCTCAAGCATCTCTTCGCGCTGTGGCTGCCGTAGGGGACAGGTGGAAGGTAGTCAGGTAGTCAGGTGGTCAGATGGTCAGGTAGTCGGGTGGTCAGATGGTCAGGTAGTCGGGTAGTCGGGTGCCCGCTGTTCGCTGATACTTGTTCGCTGCCTACTGTCCACCGTCCACCGTCCATCATCCACC
>DAOTZN010000249.1:0-3675 GCA_034434095.1 Anaerolineales bacterium | reverse complement strand
GCCCCCTCCCGCCGCTTTTGAACTGGACAGCACCACCTCATCCTATGCGGATGGCATATATGAAGTCTACGCGCCCACCGGCTGGGAAGTGAACGAAAGCACAGGGGCAGTCTCTTTTGCTGAACCGGCCGGCGGCGGAGATGGCTTTATCTACCTGCAAGCCACCAACACCGGCGTCGAATTGGATTACACTTCCTTCCAACGTTTTGTGGAAGCGCGCGAGGCCAATTTCTTCGCCACCTACAACAATTATCAACAAACGGATATCCAGTATAACGAGGAGAAAACACTGGCCTACGTTGCCAAAACGCTGGATTTTGACAACGTGCCACAAACCGTAGAAACTTTCTACAATCAAAAAGGGCAAATCGTGTATGCCATAGATTTTTGGGTCAACGCAGATGCTTACGATAGTTACGTTGACCCATTCGATGCCTTTTACGATGAAATTACTGTAGATTCCGCCAAAGCCGCCGGTACCGATGTATACAACTGGGTGTGGGACTTCACCGGCCCCAATGACCTCTTTACCATCAAAGTACCCACTCCCTGGCGGTACGAGCAAAGCAGCAACGACACCACCACCATTGTAGATACTTTCTACTCTCCCGACGAACACGCCATCATCCAAAATATCACCTACGATGACGGGACAGCAGTTTCTAAATCTGATGCAGGCGCTTTTGCGCTGGCGCTGCTGAAGAATTTCTACGCTGACGACATCAAGATCACCAGCGATAAGGTGCAACAGGATGGCAGCGAACGTCTGATCTGGAACTCCCCTGGCGGAGATTACACCGGCGTCTCTTTCTTTGAGAGCCGTGGTACGACCTTCTTGCTGTTCACCGTGATGTACGATAACCCCTATGAGGATACTTATTTAGATACTCTGGACTACGTAATCTCCACATATGACGTCCCCTAAGCGGGCACAATAACAGCGATGCGCTTTCCAGCCCATCGCAAAGGTCTCTCTTGAATAGGCTCTAAAACAAAAGAAGCGCCATCCTCACAGATGGCGCTTCTTCATTATCCAAAAGCCGCTTTTACCGTCCAACCGGTAAAGGCTCAAAATGCACCTTTAGTGTGTTGTAAATGTAGTTTTGCCACAGCGCCACGATATCATCGTAACGGTAATCATGGGTGGAAAACGTTTGCAGCAATAGTTGCCCATCCATACATGAGATGAGCATACCGGCCTTTCGGGGGCTATTGGCCGAAATCCCTGCCAAAAGCAAGGCGTTGCTATCGGCAGTGAGCATTAACAGATCGCCCGCATCACCAGACCAATAAACATCCGGGGAAATCAGGGTAAAACCATCATTGGGTTGATGGAAAATAGGGCTTTGCGGCACGAGCCACCACAGGGCGCGGGCATTGAGCGGCGGGTTGTGCCAGTCACTTTGCACCATCGCCCCACAGCGTTCCAAAATGGGCGCGGCGCTACTTCCGCCAATAGCATCCAGATCCCAGGTTTCAATAATCACCGCTGCGCCCTGATCTAATTGCGCATTCAGATAGCCCCAAAATTCACCCTGCGCCACATTGCGCGACTCCATGGCAGCGATAACCAGGTCCCATTGCGTACCGGAGAGCAATTGCGCTTTGAAGTAGCCGGAAGCGTCACCGGCATCCACGTAGGTGTAGCCTCCCTGGTCAAGGGCTTCCTTGACGTAACGCGGCAGAACATCCCCCACGATATTTTCATAGACCAGGATTTTCGCACCCTTCATGCGCTCTTCCAACGGCGGCAGTGCAGCCGTCGGCAAGGGCGTCGGGCTGGGCACATCTACCATCGGCGTAGGCGTTTGGGTTGGCGACACGGTCGTTGGTGGAACCGGCGTCCCGCCTGCAGCTTGCGCCACCAACGTTTGCTGCACGTAAAGGGACACTTGTGTTAAATGGGCTGCCTGCGTGGCTACTTGCGCATTTTGCACCGCCTGCTCACTCAACGCCGTTGCCTGAACAGCAAGCGCCTGCTGCGTCATGGCAACCGATTCCTGCATGGCCTGTGCCTGCAAAGTAGCCTGCGCTGCAATTTGCGTTTGGCTGACAACTAAGGCGTTTTGCGCCGGGCCGGGCATGTTACAACCCGTTAAAAAAATCAGAGCACAAAACGCACCCCCCAGCACCCATTTGAAAAAGAAAAGCCGAACTTTCATCGAGAACATAGCCCTTATTGTAACCCAAATTGCGAAAACCACAGGTAAATGGGGCAACGCAACGCGCCAACCCTAACCTGCCATGCTCCATTCAGCGCACTACTTCAAAGCGTACGCGGGCGCGGTGTTCGTTTCCGGCCGCATCGGTAGCAATCACATCCAGCGTGTAGCGTCCCACCCGCGCCTTCCACAAGGTCTGGTACGGCGGGGAGGTGCGAGTATCCAGTGTTTGCCCATTGAGCACAAAGCGTACTCCGTCCACTTGCAAATTATCGGAAACCTGCGCTTGAAAAATCAGGTTTTCCACGGAATTCACAGAAATCTCTGTCCCCTCTTCCAACCCCAGAATGCGTACTTCCGGCGGCTGGTTATCCACCGTAACCTGCAAAGCCGCGCTTTCCAGACGCCGGTCGGAGCGCGTGACCACCAATTGGAGGGTGTACACCCCGTCCAACCCGTCGGTATCCCAAGAAGCAAGCACCCCGTCTTCTACAGGGACGGTATGCGTCTCACCAATCTGCACCCAGGAGCGCGGATTCAACCCCTCCCCAACTTGCACCCGGTAACTCTCAAAATCTTTCCCGCCGGCTGTGCCCTCAATGGACACCTGCCCAGACACATAGGCAAAGGGCATGGGGGCATCAATGCGCACCTGTGGAGACATGTTCTCCTGCAAGGTTAGATTGTCGTAGGTCTGAGGGGGCACGGGCAAACCGGCCTGCACCGCCCATTGTGCAGCCTCCGGTGGCACCATCAAGTACACGCGTTCCTCCACCAGTTCCGGCGGGGTATTGATGGTCGCCAACAGCCCGTTTTCTCGGTTGATCTTCAAACGGTGGAAAAGCGTATCCGTACTCGTTGGCTCGCTGCCATGCAAGAACACCTCATTCACCACCTTTGGGCAATCTGCGGTAGGCAGCATGCCAGATGGGTCACACACCGGCACGACACTGATATCGGGCGGACGCGCCCAACCCTCCGGGGGATACGCTCGGCCGGCATATTGCATCACCACGTGCCAAAAGGCAGCCGCCAAATCAGGCGTAATCTGCCCCTGTGGCGCATTCATCGCTTCCCCTACCCACACCCCAGCAGTCAGATACGGCGTATAGCCCACACTCCAGGCATCATGTTTGTCGAGCGTTTGCCCGATTTTGACCGCTACAGGCCGCCCAATTTCCAAAAAGTTAGGGTGTCCCAGGGTACGCCAACGCGCCGGTTCATCCGCCAGCACGTCGGTCATCAGATACGCCAGCGCAGGCGTAAGAATCGGACGGCTGACCCGATCTTGAGCCGGGGCAAACAAGGTGTTGCCCTGCTGTTGAATCTCTAGCACCGTTACCGGCTGCAAGCCACCTTGCGCACCCATAGGCAGGCCAACTTGCGTGCCCTGATGCGCCAACGCGGCAAAGGCCTGCACAACTTCTGTCAAACTGACCCCACCGCCCTGCCACAACATCTCCAACGATGGGGAATCCGTCCTATCCAGGCTGCTTATGCCCATCTGAACAGC
>DAOTZN010000248.1:0-1741 GCA_034434095.1 Anaerolineales bacterium | reverse complement strand
CCCACGGTAAAGACCAGGGTGACCAGCAGATAGGGGGAAAGGAAAGCATAACCGGCGATCAACTGCCGGCGGCGCCGCGGGTTGGGCCATTCGCGGCGCACGACCCGCGCCGCCGCCAGCCCCAGCGCCACCGCCCCTATTCCGACGACGGCCACGAAGGGCATGGCGGTCTTGCGGACCTCTGCCAGATAAGTGCCCGGCGTGGACATCACCTGCGGACCGCCCTTGGTCGGCGCGTTCAGCAGCGCGATGATTATAATCACGCCGAACACCAGGACAAAGGCTGTTGCGGCTGCCAGGTTAGCTTTGGGCTTTGGAACTGTCGTTTGAACTTCCATCGTGCAACTCCTTTTGGGAAAAAAGGGGCACCCCGGATGAGGTGCCCCTTTGGTTGCGCTATTGACCGCCGGTCAGAAGCTCGACGGCTTCTTCCTGGGCCTGGGCGAAGGACTCGTCCACGGTCTGGTCGCGCAGATAGACGCGCTCCAGGGCTTTGCTGACGACGTCGTTGACCTTGCCGGTGTTAGGCCCCCAGTAGGCGACGCGGCTGTCGGGCAGGACGCCGCCACTGGCGATGGCCTTGTCGTTGGGGTCCACGACCAGGTCTACCTGATCGGGATGGGTGGAGTAGGCAAAGCCGGTCGCCACGATCTCGGCCTGGTTCTCACGCCCGGTGACAAAGAAGGTGAACGCCGCGGCGGCCTTGGGGTATTGGGTGGCAGCATTGACGCCGATGGCGTTGGTAAAGATGACGTCGGCGCGGGTCTTGGGGCCTTTGGGGACGAGCACGGCGGCCCAGTCCTGATCGGGGTAGTTCTGGCGCATAAAGTTGACCATCCAGCCACCTTCGAGGGTCATACCGACCAGCTTTTTGCCGATGGCCTCGCCGCACCAACTGGCGCCCACGTCGCTGGCCTGGACCAAGCTGCCCTCGTCGTACATATCAAAGACGAACTGAGCCATCTCCTTGACCTCGGGGGTGTCGAGCAGGGGGGCGGCATAGTCGTCGGTGGCGTAGGCCCCGCCGTTGGAGAAAGCCCAGGGGGCAAAGCGGGCCCAGTCGGCGTTCTGGCAGAATCCGCCATAGCCGGTGTTCTCGGCGATGGCTTTGGCGGCGGCGCGCAGGTCGTCCCAGGTCCAGTCCTCGGTGGGATAGTCGATGCCGGCTTCGTCGAACACCTCGGGGATGTAGACCAGGCCGAGGGTGCCCCAGTCCTTGGGCAGGCCGTAGGTCTGGCCGTCCAGGGTAAAGATGGTCAACAGGGCGGGGATGAAATCGTCGCGGCTGACGCCGGCCTCGGCCATATACTCGTCCAGGGCCAGCAGTTGGCCAGAGGGCGCGAACGCGGTCATCAACTGGTCGTCCACGTAAAAGACGTCGGGGGCGGTGCCGCCGGCCATCTGGGCCTTGAGCTTGGTCTGAAAGTCGGCCGGGATGGGTTCATAGTTGACGGTGACCTCGGGGCAGACCGCCTTGAAGCGCTCGATGGAGTCGCGGTAGATCTGCTGCTCTGTCTCGTCACCCCAGCCGGAGAAGGTGATCGTCGCCCCTTCTTCCACCTCCAGCGGGCATTTGCTCTCTTTCATTGGCGGTTCGGTGGGTTTGACCTCTGGCGCTTTGGTCGGCTGGACCTCCGGAGCTTTGGTCGGCTCGGGCGTGTCGGTCGCCTCTTCAGCGCCGCCACAGGCCGCTACTAGCATGGACACTGCCAGGAGCAAGCCCATCAAGATGTACCATTTG
>DAOTZN010000247.1:0-24651 GCA_034434095.1 Anaerolineales bacterium | reverse complement strand
GGCCATGATAGGGGCCTTTCTTATCCCAACCGTGGCCAATATCATCACGCAGGTACGCCCCCCGCTGCCTTGGGGATTGGACGCCTTCTTTTTCACGGCCACTGCCGCCTTTCTCGGCTGGGCTATTCTGCGTCTCGGCTTGCTGGAATTGGTACCTGTTGCCCGAGAGACCATCTTACAACAAATTCCGGAAGGGATCATCACCCTGGATGAAAAAGGAACCATCCTGGATATCAATCCCGGCGCTGCCCACTTGTTAAACGCCTCCCCTGAAAAATTAATAGGGCAAACACTGGAAACCCACATAGCCGCTGTTGGCCCGCTTGGCAACGCCATTCGAGACCTATGGGAACAGCCTGCTGAAGAAACGAGCACCCAAGAAGTCCGCCTGGCCGCTTCAGAGCGCGCTTATCTGCTACGCAGCACCCCATTACAACTTGGCGACCATGTGGCAGGGCGTATTTTAGTGCTACAAGATATCAGTGAACAAATCAACGCTCGCAACCAAATCGAAAAATTACTGAAACAAACCCAGCAGGAACAGCAACGTTTACAAATTACGCTACACAACGCCAGTGAGGGTATCCTGTTGCTAGATACGGACGGAGCAGTTGTGGCCAGCAATGCCAATGCCCAAACATTATTGCCCCATCCGGACATTCACCAATTCCCGCAGGTTATCCGAGAAGCCTGGGAAAAAGCACAAAAATCGGGCAAACCTATCCGCATCGAATCTACCATAGCCCAAAAGACCCTGCACATTGGGGTTTCGCCGGTTCCCAATACCGGCACGGTGATCACCTTACAAGACGTCACCTCCCTGGTAGAGGGCTTGCGTCTAAATAACGAATTGATTTCCATCCTGTCTCACGACCTGCGCGCCCCACTGAGTTCTATTTCCGGCTACGCCCAACTGGCCCAACTGAATAATCTCTCCCGCCAGGAATATGCGGAGATCTTCGAGCGTATTGATGCCAGTGCTCGCCGGTTGGCTAATTTCGCATCGGATATTCTCACCCTTTCCCGATTGGAAACAGGCATTCATACAGAAGTCGCAAAAACGCCTGTCATGGTAAACAAAATCGCTCAGTACATTGCTCAGGATATGGAAGGCGCCGCGCGGGCCAAGGGCTTGCTGTTCCAAATCAAAGTTGAACCTCACCCCCCCTTCTATGGTGAAACCCACCTCATCGAACAAATGTGGCGCAACCTGATCGATAACGCCATCAAATACACCGAGGCCGGCTTCATTCGCATCAGTGTTCATACAGAAGAGCATGAGATCATCGCGCAAATCACCGATACCGGCATTGGGATTGCCCCAGAAGATCAGCCTCATATCTTTGAAAAATTCTACCGCTCAAAATCCGGTCACAACCAGGGCGTTGGGCTGGGACTTTCGCTGGTTAAAAATATCGTCGAACGGCACAATGGCACCATCAACGTGGAAAGCATCCCCAATCAAGGCACAACCTTCACCATATGCTTTCCGCTAAATCATCCATAGCAGTCAACGATAGATTGAATAACCACCTATACCAACAGGCTGCTTTTCTTCACTCACAGTGACACTAGAGACAAGACGAGTGCGCTACCTGACATGTTTTCTTGGAATCCCAAGCACAGGGTAGAGAAAGCCATCGTCTTCCTCATCTAAATCAACCACCAACAAAAAAGGAACTATGCAAGATTTAATCGAACGCATCACCACTCTGAACGAAAATATCCAACGCTTGTGGAGGTATCTTTGACTTCTCGTCAAAAGAAACCCAGTTACAAGAACTAACCCGTCAATCTGAAGACCCCGATTTGTGGAGCGACACTCAACGGGCGCAAAAAGTGATGAAAACGCTCTCGGCCTTACGAGACGAGGTTCAAGGCTGGCAACAACTCCATCAACGCGTCGTCGACGCCTTGGAACTGGCTGAAATGGACGATGAAAGTCTGCGTGCCGAACTGGAAGCCGAAATCACCGCGCTAGAGAAAGAATTCGGGCGTCGCGAATTGAAGGCCATGCTCAATGGCAAACACGACCGCGGCGACGCTCTGCTTGCCATCCACGCCGGCGCCGGCGGCACCGACTCGCAAGACTGGGCCGAAATGCTGCAACGCATGTATCTGCGCTGGACGGAACGCAATGGCTACAAAACCGAAATCCTAGACTACAGCCCCGGCGAAGAAGCCGGCACAAAAAGCATCACCATCGCCATTAGTGGGCCTTATGCCTACGGTTACTTGCGTTCCGAAAAAGGCGTTCACCGCCTGGTGCGCCTCTCTCCCTTCGACGCCGCCCACCGTCGTCACACCTCTTTCGCCCTGGTAGAAGTCTTGCCCCAGGTTGACGACGATATTGAAATCGAAATCAACCCCAACGACCTGCGCATTGATGTCTACAAATCGGCCGGTGCAGGCGGCCAAAACGTCCAAAAGAACGCCACCGCCGTGCGCATCACTCACCTACCCACCGGTTTAGTTGTCACCTGCCAAAACGAGCGTTCTCAAACCCAAAATCGGGAAAACGCGATGCGCGTCCTCAAGGCTCGCCTGCTGGAAATCAAAGAACAAGAACGCGCCGAAGAACTCAGCGAACTACGCGGCGAATACACCAAAGCCGAATGGGGCAACCAAATTCGCTCCTACGTCCTGCATCCGTACCAGATGGTCAAAGACCATCGCACCAACTACGAAGTCGGCAATGCTCAGGCCATCCTGGATGGCGACCTGGATGGCTTCATCGAAGCCTACTTACGCGCCAATGTCGGCAACAACTAACCCCCCACCCCATCGCGCCTACCGCAAGAGGATGAAAGCACTATCATTCATCCTCTTGCTGCTTTTTAACACCGCCTGCATTCCGCTCATTGACTACGAAAACACCCAGGAAGACACCCGCACCGCCCTCGTCTATCTGGATGACACCCACCAGGCACAACAAACTCTGATTTTGAGACGGGTGCCGGTGGAATCGATTACCTTATGGATCGCACATCCTGCCGATAATTCTCCCTCGGCCCAAAGTCTCACCCTGACCCTGGAAGGAACAGACGAACGCGGCCCGCAGGTGGTGCGGCAAACCTATGGGCTTGCCCACACCCCACAGCCCGCCGCGCTACCATTCCAACTGCCGGAGGCAAACTTTGTACCAGGGCAAACCGTCACATTGACCTTACAAGCACACGGCGGCGGGCTGTGGCTCTACGGCCGCGGGGAAAACGCGTACCCTCAAGGCTCTCTCAACCTCGACGGTACGCATCAGCAAGGGGATCTTGCCTTCCGTCTGACGTACGATTACAACCTGCGCGCCCTGGGGGAAGACCTATCGCACACGCTCCCCCAGGCCTGGCTGCTGCTTCCCCTACTGGGGCTTTTTCTACTGCCGGGTTGGGTACTCACGAGCAACAAATCGCCGATGGTCATCATTCCCCTATCCGCAGCCTTCTGGCCCCTCCTCCTGGCCTGGACGTCCCCCCTCGGCCTGCACTGGACGCGCCCCACGCTACTGGGTTTCACCGCTTTTCTGTTGGGGCTAAGCACATGGCAGGCTTACCCCATCATCCGGTGGCATCATGCCAACTTGAGGCGCTTATGCCGTCGGTTATGCCTACCGGTCGGCGTTTTCCTCCTCGTCCTGGCAGCACGTCTCATCATGGTGCGCGATTTGGCCGTTTCCCCGTGGGTAGATTCGGTCCATCATGCCCTCATCACCCGCCTGATTGTGGACCAAGGGGCTTACCCGTCCACCTACTTTCCCTACGCCCAAACGGCCAACGCCCATTACCACAGCGGTTTTCACGCCCTGGTAGCCGTTTTCCACTGGCTATCAGGGCTGGTTATTCCCCAGGCCATGCGCCTCCTGGGGCAGGTGCTCAATGCGCTGGTCAGCGTGTTGGCGGTTTATACCTTCAGCCGTACCCTGGGTTTCTCGAAACGCGCCGGGCTCTTTGCCGCCCTAATTGCCGGTCTGTTTACGCCCATGCCGGCCTACTACCTCAGTTGGGGACGTTACACGCAATTAGCCGGTCTGCTGCTGTTGCCCACGGCTTTTGCCTTGTGGGTGGCAAAGGAACCCGAAACGGGGGGGAAAAGGCTCAAACACCCATCGTCCACGACATGGATAGCCAAAACGCTGCCCTTGTCTGTGCTCCTGGCCGGGCTGACCATAACCCATTACCGGGTGGCTGCTTTCCTTGCATTGCTCATTCTGGCTTGGGAGTTCACTCACCTCCGGGAAAATACTTTGCGCCGCGTTATGCACCGCCTGATGGCCGGGTTGCTAGCCTTTGGGCTGGCGCTCCCCTGGCTTTGGCCGACTTTCCTTAATTTTGTAATCCCTAAGACCGTTGTCTGGAGCAACAATCCCAAACGTACACCCTGGTTCGTAGATTTTACCTGGCAATACCTGAGCGCCGGTCTGGGACGTTACACGCTGATTTTGGCCGCGCTCGGCCTGCTATGGGCTTTGTGGAAGCACTCCCGCACTGCTTTGACACTGCTTTTATGGGTCGGCAGTCTGTTCCTACTCGCCAACCTGGGCGCGCTGGGTCTACCCGGCCGCACATGGGTAAACAACACCTCCGTAGAAATCACGCTCTTTCTGCCGGTAGCCGTTCTTGGCGGTTTGTTTCTGGATGTGTTGCTACGCGGTTTGGCAAAGGTTCCATCTATAGTATTGCTTTGGGAAAACTATGCCGACCGCGAAGATTTTATAACGCGATATCGCCTTTGGTTGCGGGATGAATTCCGCGTTACGGTGGGGAAAATAAGAACCTGGAGAACGCGGGGTGCGGGAGAATCTCTCGGCCAGGAAAACCCATCCACACGCGTCCCACCTGAAAGTCCGGTATGGCTGTTTTTGGGGCGTTTTTTGGGGGGCATCCTTTTGGGGGTCGCGATTTTCCACGGTCTACGCGCTACGCTTCCGTTGGTCAATCCCATCACCGTGCTCTATCATCAGTCAGATACAGCCGCCTTGGAATGGATAGACACCCACCTGCCGGCGGATGCCTTGGTCATCATCAACCCGGCCCCTTGGGGATATGGCTTATACGTGGGTGCGGACGGTGGCTACTGGATTTCCCCGGCAACTGGACGGCGCACCTTTCCGCCTACACTGCTCTACGGCTGGGGACAGAGTGAGGAAATTCATACGGTCAACGCACAGTCTCAAAAACTACTGGAGGTTGCCGACGACCCCAATGCGCTGGCCGACTTCATGGAGACGCTTGGCGCCGATTACGTGTACCTGGGCGCACGCGGTGGGCCGTTCTCGGCAAGCACTTTGCAAGCAAGTGATTTGTTTCAGGTATCCTATCATCAAGGGGATTGTTGGGTTTTTCAACTCGGTTCGCCTTTCCATCAAACGCCATAGGGGCACCTGCTCTGCCGAAATACAGGCCGATAAAAAACTGCCCTCTCTTATCGAGAGGGCAGTTTTTTGAATGCTTTATCCAACTTCTGGCTCAATCAACCCGTAGGCACCATCACGCCGCCGGTACAGGACGTTAATCCCATTGGTGTTCGCATTATAGAAGATGAAGAAGTTATCGTGCCCCAGCAATTGCATTTGTTCAATGGCTTCATCTTCGGTCATTGGAGCCAGCGTAAAGTGCTTGCGGCGTGCAATAATGGGCTCTTCTTCTTCTATTTCTCCTGAGAAAGCAATTTCTTCTTCAAGGCGAGCATCCAAACGTCTTCGTCCACGCTTACCCTTGTAACGTTCAATGCGGCGCTGCATTTTATCCAGGGCCAAATCCAGGGCTGTCAAAATTGTATCCGAGCTCTCTTCGGTGCGCAAGATAAACCCACGGCCACGCACGGTAATTTGGGCTGTATGCCGGTCATTAGCATTGCGTGCCGATTTCACATGTGCCAGATCTACCCGAGCATGATCGATATTGCTCAAATATCGGTCCAATTTGCCGACCTTTTTGTTGACATATTCACCAACGTGGTCCGACAATTCCATATTACGGGTGTAGATTTCAACCTGGAGCGTCATGTCAAGATCCTCCTTCAAGAGTAGTGAGTGGGAAACCGATGATGTCATTCTCCGTTCACACCGATACTTACGGCGTTGTATGGTGATGCTACATGGCACGTGCTACGCTTAACGCGTATACCTGACGTGCGCCGGCATCCAGCAACGCCGTTGCACAGGCAGATATTGTTGCGCCTGTGGTTACCACATCATCAATCAACAATATTTCTTGTCCGGCAACCAGACGAGGGTTGGCACGAAAGGCGCCTTTCACGTTGTCTTGCCGCTCCTGCCACGATAGTTCTACCTGCGATACCGTGTGACGTATGCGTCGCGCACCCGATGGACGATAGCGAGCGCCTAAGGCCAATGCGAATGGCAAGGCAAACTGTGCAGCCTGGTTATAGCCACGCTCTCGCAAACGTTTGGCGCTCAAGGGAACCGGAACCACCATGTCAATGTGCCATCGCAATTCTGTTTGAAAGAACGCAAGCATTTCTGCCGCAATGCAATCGGCCAACCCAAGGTCACGCCGGTATTTGATGCGATGTAATGCTTGTCGTAACGGGCCATCAAACACCGCCCAAGAGCGCAAAACTACATTGTGTAGCGGTCTGCGGGTACAACGAGGGCAAGTGCCCCGGACCAGCGGCTCACCACATTTAGAGCACCAGGGCGGTAAAATGCGGTGCGTTTGCCGGTTACAAGAGGCACACCAACGTTCGCCGGGGGTTCCGCACCCACCGCATGTCGGCGGATAAAGCGCATCTACCGCCCGCCACCATCCCCGGTACAGGCGATAGGTTATACGCATCGCTAGAAAAACATCCCACCCAGTGCGGATTGCATTAGAATCAACGCGGCAGGCCCCATCAGCACGATCATAATGGATGGGAAAATCAACAATGCCATGGGGAACAGCATCTTAATCGGTGCTTTATGGGCTTCTTCCTCGGCGGCCTGCCGTCGGCGGATGCGCATTTGTTCTGCCTGAATGCGCAACACCTTGGCCATGCTGACACCTAATTGTTCACTCTGGATAACAGCAGCAACAAAACTTGTCATTTCTGGTACACCCAGGCGGTCGGCCATATCTCGTAAAGCCTCACGACGGAGTTTTCCCAGTTGCACTTCCCGAATGACTCGCCCGAAAGCCAAAGCCAGTTCATTATCCCATTTTTCGTTTACCTTCGCCATAGCAGCATCAAAACCCAAACCTGCTTCTACGCAAATCGTTAGCAAGTCCAGCGCATCCGGCATGGCTTTACGAACAGCATTTTGACGACGCGTTATCTGGCTGGAGAGCCATAATTCGGGCAAGAAAAACCCCAAAAAGCCCATTGGGAGGCCAAATAGTAATCCGCGTCCCTCCAGGAAACTACCTTTTGGGACAATACCACCCAAGAAAATGAACAACAAGCCCAAAGCGACCCCACCTACACGTAACCCCCAAAATACCGTTGGATCCATGGATTTTCCGGCCATTTCTAATTTTATGGTGGTGTTTTGAATGGCATTTTGCGGCGTAAAACGCAACACCATCTCACCGACACGGCGAGCCATAGGAATAAAAATGCGTTGGCTAAGCGGCTGCGAAAGTTCAATCTCCTCCAAAGTTACCGGCTCGGCGCGATCGGCAAATGCTTCCATGCGCAGTTGGATGGGATCAGCCTCCTCGCCGGCACGCAACCCAACAACCACCAACACGATGGCCACAATTACAACAATTACACCTAAGATGATCCAACCCATACTTCTACCTCCAAAAACTTCAAAAAAGCGGGATCAAACTTCGATATCGGCAATTTTATTCATCACAAAGTAGCCGGCTGCAATCATCAAACCGCCACACCCTAGCAGGCTTAAGCCACAAGTACGGCTCTCTGGTTCAAAGAATTTCATCATGTACGGTCGGTTTACGCCCCACAAGATGAGCGAAAGGAGAATTGGCAGCAGGGAAAGGAAACGCCCTGAATACATTACCTGTGAAGTCAACACCCGAATCTCGCCTTTAATGCGAATACGTTCACGAATAGTAAAGGAAATCGTATCCAGTATCTCCGATAAGTTACCACCAACCTCTCGTTGTACGTTGATCGCGGTAATAACCAAATCTAAATCATCGCTCGGCACGCGTCGAAGCAGGTTATCCAGTGCCCGCTCCATGGGTACGCCAAGTTGCATTTCTTGTACCACGCGTCGGAATTCATCGGAAATGGGTGGTGGAAGTTCTTTGCTAACGGCTTCCATTGCTTGCATAGTCGAATAGCCAGCCCGCAAACCATTAACCATTAAGGTCAACATGTCCGGCAATTGATCGTTAAAACGCCGTAACCGCTTACCCTTTTGGGAATTAAGATAGACTCTGGGGCCTAACGTGCCGGTTAAAATTGCCCCAAGTACCACAATCAGAATGGTTATCAGCCTATTCTCACCTCGCGCAAAGAAGAAGTAAGATAGCACGCCTCCCAAAAAGCCAACGATAATCTGCAAAGCAATAAACTCACCCGGCTTGAGTTTGATATCTGCCTGCGCTAACGCCTTAGCCAGGCGGTCTCCACGTTTGGAACCTTCAACCTGGCGATTTATCCAGTCCGTTAGGAAGCCTTCTTTCTGAGCATCTTTGGCGGCTTCTTTGATGGTTTCCTCATCAAGGTATTTTCCCAAACGGTCTTCTACCAGAGATTGTTCACTGCGCGCCGAAATCACCGCACCTATAATCAACAATAAGAGCGCTGCAACACCACCTATTATCAAAAACAGCGTCATAGTCATAAAGCAGGCACTCCTTCTGGAACGTGTACGTCAGCGTTTTCGCCCGATACCAAAAATAGATGGGGGTAAGTGAATTCCACTGGCTTCCAGTTTGTCCATAAATTTCGGGCGCAATCCCGTTGGGCGCAATCGACCAACAACCTTGCCCTGTTCATAGCCCACTTGCTCAAACACAAATATATCCGTCATTGTGATGATATCACCTTCCATGCCGCTAACTTCGGTGATATTCACCACCCGACGGCTACCATCTCGCATACGCTCCTGATGCACTACCAGATCAATGGCGGATGCAATCTGTTCGCGAATAGCACGCTGCGGCAAATCTACTCCGGCCATCAGAGACATCGTTTCTACACGGGCCAGGGTATCGCGTGGAGAGTTGGAGTGAGCAGTGGTCATTGAACCGTCATGGCCGGTATTCATGGCTTGAAGCATATCAAGGGCTGCGCCATCGCGAATCTCACCTACGATAATGCGATCAGGGCGCATACGCAGGGCATTTACCACCAAATCGCGAATTGTAACTTCGCCTTTGCCTTCAATGTTGGGTGGACGTGACTCCAACGTGACTACATGTTCCTGACGCAATTGCAACTCTGCAGCGTTTTCGATGGTCAGAATGCGTTCATCACTAGGAATAAAAGCGGACAATACGTTGAGCAGGGTGGTTTTACCGGAACCAGTACCTCCAGAGATCACGATGTTCAATCTGGCTTTGACACATGCTTCCAGAAACATTACGGCTTCATCGGTCAACGTGCCAAATTGAATGAGTTGATCAACCGTCAGCGGGTTTTTGAAGAATTTACGAATAGTAAGCACTGGCCCAACCAAGGATAGTGGCGGAATAACAGCATTGACACGCGAACCATCTGGCAAGCGAGCGTCCACATAAGGTTGCGATTCGTCAATACGACGTCCCATGGGAGCAACAATGCGATCAATGATGCGCGCTACGTGTTCATCACTCTCAAAAGTAATCGGCACTCGATGCAAGCGGCCTTTACGCTCTACATAGATGTTTTTTGCACCATTGACCATGACTTCAGTAATATCGTCATCCTCAAGCAATGGTTGCAGTGGGCCAAATCCCAGGATATCTGCCGCAATTTGCTCGAAAAGTCGATGCTTTTCAGGGCGGGTCAAAATGATGTTTTCTTCTGAAAGCACTTGCTCAAAAAGTTCCTGAATGGTGCTTCTCACTTCACTAACCCGTGAGACATCCATTGATGGGTCAATTTCGGCTAACAAGCGATTCTGCACACGATTTTTAATATCTGAAAGTTTATCACGCTGAGCCGTAGCACTAGGGGGCACCACCCGCCGGGATTGCAAGGCCCCTAAACTGCCTCTCGCACCAGCCTGGTCGGTGGAACTATTTTTATTTTCTTTAGGCTTCCCCCCACCCTGATTTTTCTCAATCCTGTTAAGTAAGGACATAAAACGTACCTCCTGCCACTAATCAAAACCACTAAATTTCAGTTTGCGCTTTTTCCAGTTCCGTTAATTTTCGTCGTATTTCACCAGCCAGAGCCAAAATACGCTGGGCTAACGAATTAGATTTATCCTTAAGCATAAAAGGAATGCCTCGATTTACCGCAGGCACTACAATACTACGCCCTAACGGAATAACACCACTTACCGGAAGCCGGAAGTTCTCGCCTATGCGCTCTGGGGTAATTCCTGCAATTCGACTATCAAACATATTGACCGTCAGGAGAACCCGCTCACGCTCGATTTTCATTACATCCAATAGGTCTAAGAAAATACGTGCGTTCTTAATGGATGGGATATCTTGTGTGGTAATTAATACCATCACATCCATTTCATCCAAGGCACTAATGACCGGATCTACAAGCGTGGATGAACTATCTACAATAATATAAGAAAACATGCGTCGCAAGTATTGCAGAATTTTAGTAACATGCTCTCCGGTAATATTTTCTGCATACTCTGGACGAGTCGGGGCCGCCAATACTTTAATGCCGGACGCATTGTGTGTAATTAAAACTTCTTCTACTACCTCGTTTTCTAACTCATCTACCCTGGGCGCCAGATCTAAGATCGTGTTACGGGGCTGCTCATTAAGAAAAACACTGACATCTCCAAATTGGAGATTAATATCTACGAGCACTGTTGGTGTATCGGGATTGTGAAGGGTAACGGCTAAATTGGTTGCCAGCGTTGTGCATCCAACACCTCCTTTAGGACTATATACCAGGATAACCTTTCCTTGCCGAGAAGGGCCTCCTGTTGCCACGCTACCGCCTCCCTCTGTGGTTACTGTAGAAACTGCTGCTAATTTGCTTTTTTCGGCTAGCGCCATCTTTCCTGCACGGCGAATGGCAGCGGTCAATTCATCTACGGTCGGAGGTTTTGCCAAGAAATCCCGCGCCCCAGCCATCATGGCTCGACGCATGTAGTTCGGATCGTTCTGTACCGATAAAATGACAATTTGTACATAGGGCAAGATCTGTTTGATTTTCTCAGTAGCGGTAATACCATCCATGTCCGGCATGTTGATGTCCATCAGCACAACATCCGGACGGGTTTCTTTGGTTAGTTGGATCGCCTCTTTCCCATTACGTGCCGCCCCTACAACTTCCACATCATTTTCAAATTGTAATAACTTACGAATATTTTCTCGTGTTTCTGCAATATCATCAACTATCAAAACTTGAATTTTTTCATTACTCATGCGACGGCTCCATGCAAACGAGATTGACCTCGGAATTACTAAGGCATATTGCCTACTTTAAAATTATACACTGATATCCTGTCGAAAGCACGCTTATCTTTACGAGTACTTTTGTGCGCCTTGGTATTTCCGAAAGACAACAAACCGATAAAATTACTGGGAAAGAAGCACACCCTCCAACGTAACCCCTTTCCCAGCATCACGGCTTCAGCAGGTAGTCCAAACTCGGCTAGGGCACCGGTGTTGGTAGCGGTTGATCATTGGGCAATTCGGGAGCCATCAACTCAGTGACACTAGGTTCCATGCCATAAGGCTGTCGGGCAGGAACCGGAACATTGTATGTATCCATGAAATACTGTAAAGTTACCGGCTGCGTGGGAATGATGTCGTTATTTTCAGTCGCCGCCGAGCGCAGCGCTAATGTCAATTCTGCGCCACTGTAAATCAGGAAATTCAATGTCACAGCATCCTGAGGAGAAACGATCAATGTAATAATATCTGGAGGACGAACAACCGTTTGTTGCGTCGTCTGCTGGTCAGTAGCCGTTGGCGCTTGACCGGGAGTCCCGACTGTCGTGCCTGGCTCCGCTCCCGCAGTTGCTGCTACATTTTGAGCGTTATTCGCCTGTGCCTGTTCTTCCTCTTCTGTCAAGAAATTTCCAACTTTCAGCACAATGACATCTCGCATAATGGCTTGACTCACCATACGCGGGCGCTGAGACTCCGAGGGCAATACATAAAACGGTTGGCCCAACACCGGATCAATCTCGGTACGCCCCAAGACGGCAGAACGCCCTCCCCCGACAATTTGAGCAGCGAGATTCGCAGTAGTTCCCTTGATCAATCCCGTAGAATTATCTACTTCACCAGCCGAACCAGCCTGTGCCTGGTACTCCACATTACCGGGGCTAACCACGCCTGCCGTCAAATCGGGCAAAATAGTCTGAAAATCTTGATCCAAGTCTACCAACAATAACGTAGCAATGATGTCCACGTGATCACCACGGCGCGGTGCGTAGGAAACTGCTGAAAGTCTACTAATTGGGATGGACACAGCCACCTTGCCCGGCGGGATAACTAGCGCAGAATCAGAACCGGCCAATGGCAACGCCTGATCGGCGGTGAGTAGCACGGCCTTAGTCAACAACATGCCCGCGTCTAAATCAAACTTGGCCTTGGTTCCCACAACTAGCGCAAGATCATCAAACATGGTGTCTGCGATAAAGGTCTCTTCCGGCACCATAATCGTTGCCAACATGTTTTCGGTGAGCACATCGCCACGCTTAACTGGCTGGGCCAATACTACCGCACTCTTTTGTGGCACTGGTGTGGGTACCGCGTTCGTTGTAGATGCTGGTTGTCCGCCCCCTCCTGTCAATCGGGGGAGCAGTACGGCAACAGCAATCAAAATAACAATGAGCAACACTCCCAACAAGAGAAAAATTCTTCCTCGACGCATTATGGCCTCCAATTCATGCCTGGTATCTTGGGAAACAAGAGTGTAAACCGCTTGGCCGACTGCCTAGAGAAAGCCGGCTTGCTAGCAATACTTATTTGCTATAATACGCGTTTTGGGGGCGAAAGTCAATGTCTCTTTAGTACTTGTTAAAAGATTGCATAGACCCAACGCCTACCCAAAAACTTGACTACATATAGTCTACCCGATTATGTGAACCTTGACCAGTCAACAATAGGATAATTTCATCAAATTAAGATTACCAACAAATAACTTAACTCGATAAATGCGAATTTCAGCGTAAATTTCACGATACCAAGGAAATAAGGCAATCTCTATGTCGCTCCAACCATTCGATTCCCCATATCCCCGCTTACCAGACTAACCAAATTCTCGGATTACAAAACACCCCACTGTTTGTTGCAGTGGGGTGTTTTGTATGAACAGAAAAAGAGAACTTAGATAGAGCTCATAATGTTGCTGAAGATGTTACCAATTGCCGGGCCGAGCAAGGCAAGAATAACAATAACGACAACAGCAACCAATACAAGAATCAATGCATACTCAACGAGACCTTGGCCCTTTTCTTTGGGTGAAAACAACATGTTGGCTTTACCTCCTTTCTTTTAGAATTTGAACACCAAAATTATAAAGATGTGTTCATGCAAGATTATATGGGTTTTTCAAAAAAATGCAATAGGCATTTGGCATTTTAAGGCAGATTTTACAAATTGTTCGACCATGCAGCCGGAATACTAAAGTTAACTCGGGTTCCTTGGGCTGGCGCACTCTCTACATGCATTTCGCCACCCAACATATCCACGCGGTCTTTAATCAAGTTTAACCCCATACCACTGTGCTCTGTCCAATTATCAGCATCAAATCCGCGCCCATTGTCTTCCACTTCCACACGAACCTGATCTTCAGAAATATCTAATAATACCTTGGCCACACTTGCCTGACTGTGACTGGCAACGTTGGACAACAATTCCTGTACTGCCCGGAAAATCATCACCTCCAAATAAGGCGAAAGGCGCTGTTCCCCTCCCATCACATTGATGCGTACGTCAACCCCTGTCTGCTCTTTCATGTTTTCGGCATAACGCTTTAGGGTGGGGACCAACCCTAAATCGTCCAACATCATCGGACGTAAATCCGCAATGAAATTACGCACTTTCTTGAAGGTGGATGTGGCCGCGGCCTTCAGGTTAGTAAGTTCTTCCCGGGCACGCTCTTGATCCATATCAAATAGCCGCATGGCAATTTCTGTCTGCAAAATAAAATTGGAAAGCGCCTGCGCCGGGCCATCGTGCATTTGTTGAGAGAGTCGCTGACGTTCGGCTTCCTGTGCCTGGATCATGGTTTCCAGTTTCTCTGCAGTAGCCGAATGTGTGTGCGCGGATTTTCCACCGCCAACTTTCGCTACACTAGGCATTTTTTCCAACGCGCTTAAAAACGATTCAAGTAAGGCTCCATAGCGATTCAAATGTGATTTATCGCTTTGAAGTTTTTCCAATTGCCCTCGCATCACAAAAAGACGCTGCTGGGCATCTAGCGCCGCATCATAAGCCGCTCGAATATCCCCGCGCGGCATGGTGTCGAATTGGGCTTGAATCTGCTGTAACTTGGAAGAAATTACACCATTGCGGCGCACCAGTTTTTCTACTTCTAACTGGCTTTGGTCTATCATCAATTCGATTTCTTTAGTCTCACGACGATTTTGTTCCAATTCAGCGCGCACTTCTTGCTGAATCTCGCCCAGGGTCTTTGTAGACGCGGATGTATCAGCGCTCATATTATCGTCCTCCAAAATATATTTGCTCTATTTCACGTCACCTGCCGCTTGATAGACAAATGGCACGCCCATGAAACTATCCCTGATCTGGGAACACATCCTGATCCAGACGTACCCAGCCACGTTGCAAAGCATAAACCACCGCCTGCGTGCGGTCGTTTACTTGAAGTTTACGTAACACGGCTGTGACATGATTCTTCACCGTCTGGTGGCTAATTCCTAGTTTCGTGGCAATTTCTTTGTTACTCAGTCCCTGAGCAAGACAAGCCAATACTTCCATCTCGCGCTCAGACAAGGGCACCAATTCTCCGGTACCGCTGGGCTGTTTACTGGCCGGATCCACGCCACGCGCCACCAACCAAGCATCCACTTCATCTTTGGTCAGCACTTGATTTTGGATAACGTATCGCCCTTCCATCACCCTTCGGACGACATTAGCCAAATCGACGGGAGAAATGTCTTTGGCGCAATATGCATACGCACCCGCCTGTAAAGCAAAGATTATCTGCGCTTCGTCATCATACGCCGTTACCAACACCACTCGCGTGAGGAGTTTCTCAATGCTAATCCGACGCGTGAGTTGCTGGCCATTCATCCCCGGCAAATTAACATCCAGCACAACCACATCTGGCTGTAACTCGCGAATCATCTCCAACGCATCGTCCCCGTTGGATGATTCTCCAATGACCTCAAAATCCGGCTCCAGGGAGAAAGCGTTCGTGACCCCTTCGCGAAAAATAGGGTGATCATCAACAACTATCAGAGATATTTTTTCCATAACACGCCTCACTTTGGCATCGTCTTTACACGCCAGAGTATAGCACAGGAAAAAGTCATCAGCAACAACGAATGACTATTTTTCACCAACCTGTCACACAATCTTCATGCCAGCGGTACACCGTCATGTTTTCTCCGCCTTGTGCCGGGGCAAATTTCCCGTTCGTAACGTATACCACCTCGCCACACAGCACCAGGTTTGGATACCAATCCGGGAAAGTGACCAAATACTCGGCACCGCGTGCACTCAGGTAAGCCGCCAATTGTCTTTCGTCACGAATAAAGGGGATGACTTCTGGGGAGACCAGCCCGGCCAGGTCAAGTAGTTCCCGTTCCCCAAAGTATCCCAATGCCCCGATGTCGTGCGCCGCGACCAAACTCCCCCGCGGGGTGTGCGCGTTGACCCAATGGGCCGCGGCCACCATTTCGCTCTCAATGACGGCTACATCCCGTCCATAGGCGCGCCCCCCCAGGGCGTAGAACAGGAGCAGCACCACCCCCAGGGTGAGTGCCCAACTCCGGAGAACCACGCGCCCCCACAGGGGTCGGCCTGTTTCCTGCAGCGTCTCCAACAAACCGGTTAATCCCCACAGAAAGAGAATCGGCATGGCGGGAATCAAATAACGTCCATGTTGATACATCACCGGCAGGCGCAAGGCATACAGTCCGACATATCCCAGCGCCCACAACGCACCGCCCCACAGCACCCACCGGCGTTGACGTGCTGCGCGCCACAAGGTGAGCGCCATGCCGGGCAGAAGCAACACACCCACCCCCACCAGCGGCACTGAGAATTCGCGTCCCAAGCGCAGCAGGAGTGGAACCTGCCGCAAAATGGCGTACTCGGCCTGCTTGGCGTAAAACGTGTTCGGCCACCAGGCCCCGGCCAACCAACGGTTGAAGAGCAGGTAAGGCCCAAATCCAAGCGTAAAACCAGCCAGCAACCGCCCACCGGCCAAGAAAATCTCTCGCCAACGACGTGTCTCCACCAACTCCCAACCCAACACCCACGCAGCCGGGCCAAGCAACGTCACCACATCCGGGCGCACCCACATTCCCAGACCAATCCACAAGCCGGCGGCCTCCCAGCGTCGCACGCCGTGCATCAGCCACAGCATGCCCAGCGTCATCCACAAGGCCGCCAGCAGTGTTTCCATCCCAGAAGCCGCCGCCCACACCAAATGCCATTCCAGCGCCAGCAAAACGCCACCAGCCCAACGCCAATGGACAGGCAAGGAGGGGGCCAGCACCCCTACGCCCCAAACACCCGTCCAGGCCAGTGCAGCCAGGGTGAGCATTCCCAATCCAAAGGTCCAGGCCTGCGGCGAGAGCGGCAACAGGTACCCAGGGGTCAACAGCAGCGACCACAGCGGCGCGGTGGAACCGGCCGAGGGATGCCCCGGGACAAAAGCCCATTCGCCATGTAACGCCAAATTGCGGGCATAGGTCTGGTGAATCCAGGCATCATCGAGCGGAAAGCCAATGCGATATGTCAGACGAGCGGCCAGGAGATAACCGGCAACCGCCAAAATAGCGAGGAGAGCAATTAGGGGCAGAAATTTTCTAGCAGGCATGATACTTCAGGGCACGGGTTCAATAGCAAAAATCAGGGTGTCATCCAACGTTTCAAGAAGGTGCAGCCAAGCGGGAGGCGAGGCGTACAGAGCGTCCAGCGGGCCACCGCGGTAATTGGATTCTAAAACAAGATAACGGGCATCGTAACGTCGGGCAACCGCCAGCAGGGTGTTGAGGTCACCATACGGGATGACAATCGCCGGGCGTCCGGTAGCCAGGACATAACCCGGTGGGTTATTGACCATCACGATCTCATCCGGCGTGGCACCCTGAATCTGCAAAACGGTGTCCACCTGTTGATAGTGCGCCTCACTGCGCCCCCACTGGCCCGCACGGATGCGCGATACCAGCAACAGGCCGCTCAACAGGGCAGCCAGCATGACCAGACCCCAACGGAAGAACGCGCCGGCACGCGCCGGTTGCCAATGACGGTAGCGCACGCCCAGATCGATGAAAGCCCGCAAACCAACCGGCACCAAGGCCCACAATAGCACCTGTAAGGCCGCGCCGGCATGGAAAAAGCCACCGCGCGCCCCGGCAAAGGGGAACACAAAACTCATGATGAGCAGCAGCCCCCCCCAGGCCAAGGCGCCGGTTTGCACCACCGGCTGACGCCGGAGTCGCCAACCACCGGCCAGCATGAGCGGTAGTAGGAAGATGCTCCCTTGCACTGCCAGCATTGTTTGCAGGTTTTGCCCCAAGGCCCACAGACGCACCCGCACGATCTCGCCTACGCCACTCGAAAGCCAATGCTGCCATGACAGGGCCGCGGCCGGATAGGTGTACAGTTCATCGTAAGTCGTCCACCACAATGCCCGCACCCCTACCGGCGAGAGGGGGGTACCGAAAACCAACCGGTTGCGCAGCATCCAGGGGCCGGCCGTTAGCAAGAAGCCGAGGGCAAAGGCTGCGTACACCTTGAGCAGTTGGCCACCCACCTCGCGAGAGACGAACCACAAGGCCACCCCGCCAACCAACAACCACACCAACCCTTCCGCACGCGTCAGGTACAGCAACCCCAACAACACGCCTGACAACAGGGCGCGCCAGGAAAGGGAAAAGCCTGTGCCAGGCGAACGGGGTGCCGAGAGTAGCAAGAAAAACGCGCCACCGATTAACATCAAGGGTGCAAAGGCATCGCTGGTGGGCAAAAAGGGCAAGTAAAAACCGGAAAACAGCGCCAGCCAGGCCGCCAGGGCAGCATCTTCTCGGTGACGGGTGAAGGTGTAGGCCAGAGTAGCCGTCAACAGCGGTACAACCGCACTCATCAGCACGAAGGGCAGACGTACCGCCCGTTCGCCCAACGCGGGGAAGACAAATGCCCCCAACGCGCCCAACCAGGCCGGTAAGGGCATCCAATACGAAAAAGCCGGATGCGGAATGCCTTGCGGGTCATCCAGATAGTGCCATAAGAAGGGTTCTTGCCCCAAAGCGCCTTCGCCAGCGGTCAACAGCCCGTTGACGGCGTAATAATCCGCGTCCATATACCCCGGTGCGGGTTCAAGCCAAAAGAGCAGGCCAAAGAGCGCGAGCGCGAGCAGGAAACGGTGTAGGGGGCGCATGGGGAGGTAGTTGGGGTAGTCAGGTAGTCAGGTAGTCAGGTAGTTAGGTAGTTGGGTGGACAGCAATCAGCGGACAGGTAGACTGTAGACTGTAGACCATAGACCGTGGACGGTGGACGGTGGACGGGTCACGGGTCACTGTAACCTGACGCCTGTCACCTGTCATCGGTCAGCGGGCAGGGTGTAGAGTTCGTAGACACCGCCAAAGTCGGCCATTGGGGGCAGAAGGGACAATAAGTCTTCCAATGCCCGGCGGTCGGCGGGGGAAAACTGCGGACGGGAAGCCAACTCGAAGTCTGCGCCACTGCGGTACAGTAGCAGGTGCGTGTACCCGGCAGCCTGCCAGGCATCCAGGATGCGTTGCGGGGTATCACCGCTGCGGCGCGCCAGGTACCAGCGGTCAATCCACACATCGACGGCGGCTTGCGGCGGGGCGTAGAAGCCGCGCGGCTCCCACAACAACAACGGACGGCTATCCGGTGGCAAATCGGCCAGCGCCTGCATGGCCTCAGCATAGGGACCCAAATTGCGCTGCACGTAAGCCTGCTCAGATTCAATGCCCAGCAGGGGCGCAAAGGGACGCTCCACCGCCAACGTGTGCGCCTGCATCCACACCGTCAGGGCGAGGGTGAGCGCCAGCAAAACAGCCATCACGCGCGCCAAACGCACTTGCGCGGCACGCGTGCGCGCCAGTTCGCTCCACCCCCAGGCGGCCAGCAGCCCCAGACCGGGGAAAAGGGCAAAATACAGCCGCGGTTGCACCAGCAAAGGCGAGACCAGGCCGCCCAACGCCATCCCCGCCCACCACAACGCCGGCCACAACCCCAGGAAGCGTTTCCCGGTCCGCCAGGCACCCCACAGGCCGGGGAAAATCAGCAGCACCAGCCACGGGCCTACATCGGCGCCATAGGTTGGCACGCCGGGAACAGCCGCCCCATCCAGGCCGAACCAGGCCGCAAAAAGCGGCTCCAGGAACAAATGCCAGCGCGCGCTAACAGGTTGCGCCTGGTAGGAAAAATACGCCAGACGGCCGGCATCCACCCACGACGTCGGCCAAACCTGCGGGTAAAGCGGGTTTCCCGTCCAGGCGGCCAGCAGCAACGGCCAGGGCGCAAAGACCAGCAGCGCCACCCCCAGCGGACGCAAGCGGTCGATGAGCCGCACCTTGGAGGTCGCCAGAAACAGGCCCAAAGGCAGCAAAATCAGGGCAGTCAGTTTGCTCCAGGCAGCCAACCCCAGAAAGAGACCGCCCCACAGGTCGGTGCGGGGCCCGTGTGGGGAAAGTATCGTCAGCAGAAAACAAGCGCCGTACAACGCGGCGAAGACATCCACATAACCCCAACTGAGCATATTTTGCCAGGTCAGCCCCAACATGAGCGCCGTCAGGCCGACCAGGGCGGCACGGCGTCCTGTCAAGGGCTGCCAGGCGGCCAGCAGACCCAGGCTGAGCGCGACCCCTACGCCCCAGGCCGTCACTACCGCCGTTGACGCGCCCCCTAACGCCATCAGCCAGGTGTAAGTCAACGTGCCTAATTGCGGCTGCCCCCAGTAGGGATTATCGGGCAGGAAGGTGAAGCGACCGGTCAACAAATAGTGCCGCGGGATTTCCAAATGGTACATCAAGGCATCCCAGCGCAAGGGCGGCGCCAGGGCATACAGCAAGTGCGAGAGCGCGAAAAACGCTAATCCGCCCCACAACAAGCCCTCGAAACGCCCTGCGCCGCGCCACAAATCCGGCACCGTGCGCCAGGCACGCAACCAACCCAATACTGGACGGCGCAACACGACCAGACCAATCAACAACAACCCCCAGGCGACCGGCGGACGCCAGCCTCCGGCCAAGCCCACGGCCAGCCATAATCCGGCCAACACACCCAACCCGACCGCCATCTGCAAGACGGCGCGCGGCAAGGGTGCCTGGGCCTCAGCCGAGAGAAGACGCGCCCCCAGGCCACCTGCCAGGGCCAAATACAGCCCGGCAATGAGCAGGGAGCCGCCGCTGCGCAGCAAGGCCAGCGCTTGCAGGGCATCCAGTGGTTTGTGGGCATAGTAGTAGCCACCCAGTGCCAGTAAAATCCACAGCAGGAACAGTGTCAGACGTTTCATGGGGCATTACGGGCAAAAATCAACATCCCATCGCTGCCGTAAATGTCGGCATCGAGTTTGGTCAGCAAACGGTAGGCCCGCTGAAAGCGTGGGTCGGGCAACAGACTTTTGCGCCCGTACACTTCCAGGATGACCACGTAATCTGGGGCGGCATCCAGCACCAAATCGGGCGGGACGGCATAATTGATGACGTACATCTCCGGCGGCAGGGGATAGTAGGCCGTCGTCTGGGGGGAATTCAATCCTACCAGGTCAAGTATGCGCCAGTTGGTCTCGAAGCCCAGCACGCCCACATCGCCGGCGGCCAACAGCGGGTCGGCCTCGGGCGGCGCTTGGGTCTTGAGAAAGTCGGCCGCTTGACGGTAGAGCAATTCGAGTTCGTACCAGGCCATCTCGGGTGCGGGACGCTCCAGGCCGTGGTCGGGGTGCAGGGTCCACGTGGAGAGGGGGATAAAAAAGGGGATCAGGAACAACCCTAAGGCGAGTCCGGCTGTGGATAGTATCCTACGGGTCTTGAGGAAATTCTTGGGGTTCGCGCGGACTTTTTGGGTGGCCGCGCTCCCCCAGAGTTCTTCCCATCCCAAAAAGATGCCGAAGAAATAGGCCGGCAAGGGCGGGGTGAGGTACCAGCGAAAGATGAGCGGGTTGGCAATGGCGAAGGCCGTGAAGTACAGCCAGGGATAAGCCAGCCAGGGCCACAGACGGGGATGCGCCGACAGGGTACGACGGGCACCCACCAGGTACAAAAAGGGATAGAGCACCATCCCAAGGCCTACCCACCACATTCCCAGCCGAGTGTACAGCAAGAAGGGGGTGGCGTAGTGCTGCAAAAGGCGTACCAATCCTTCGGTCGGCCCCAGGTGATAGGCCAGCGTCTTGGCAGTGACCGAATGCGGAATGGGGCTGCCGAAATGCCAGGTGGCGTACATGCCCCAGGCGGCCAACAGCAAGGCGCTCAAGACCAGACCGCGCCAGGTGCGGGCATCCAGGCGTAACCGGCCGCGGCGCCATTGCCATAGGGCATCCAAGCCAATGGGCGCCAGCAGGAGCAGCGCATCGGGACGGGTGAGCAGCGCCAACACAGCGCTGAGGGCAGTCAGCGCGAGGCGTCCTTCCAGCCAGGCGAGGGCCGTCAAGGTCAGCAGCAGGACGTACAGGCTGGTTTCCATGCCGCCAATCGCAAAGGTGACGCTCCAGGGGGCGATGCTCCAGGCCAACGCGGCGGCGTATCCGCTGAGGGGACGTCCCAGGCGCTCACCCAGACGGATGAGCAGCAGGCAGGTCAGCGCATCGGCCAGGGCATTGACGACCAGCGCCAACACCGGAAAAGGCGCGCCCTCCCCACCGGTAAGCGCGCCAAGAACGGCCATCAGCAAGGTATAGAGCGGGGTGGTAGTGCCTAAAACGGCCTGTTCGGGGTTGTAGGTGAAGCCATTTCCGGCTACAATGTTACGTGCATACCGGAACGTAATAAAGGAATCGTCAATGCTGCGCGGGCCAGGGAACAACCGGGCGCCCAGCGCCAGCAAGACGATTAGATATGGCAGGATGGCACGGTAACGCTTCATGGCTTGATTATAGCAGTCCAATGAGGAAATGAGAAATGCAAAATGCCGACAGGGCACAGGCGACAGGTGATTGTTGATTGCCGTCCATCCGACTACCCGACCACCTGACTACCTGCCCAAAGGCGAAACACCTTTTACCTCTGTGTTACGGGCGAAACATGTTTCGCCCCTACGAACTACCCGACCACCTGACTACCCGACTACCTATGTCCAGAAAACGATTTTTGCTGTGGCTCTCGCTCGCGTTGGCGCTGGCAGCAGCGTTCAAGGCGATATTGTTGCGCGCCGAGGTAGTGCCCTTCAACGCCGATGAAGCCGTGGTGGCGCTGATGGCGCGGCACATTCTGCAAGGGGAACGCCCGATTTTCTTCTACGGTCAGGCGTACATGGGCAGTTTAGATGCCTTTCTGGTAGCGGCCGGCTTTGCGCTCTTCGGGGAGCACGTGTGGGTGATTCGCGTGGTGCAAACGCTACTCTATCTGGGCACCATGGCAACTACCGCCCTCCTGGGGCATAAATTGCTCGGCTCATGGCAAACCGGCCTGCTGGCGGCTCTTCTAATGGCAATCCCTACCGTCAATGTGACGTTGTACACGACCGTTTCTCTGGGTGGCTATGGCGAAGCGCTGTTGCTCGGTAACCTGATGCTGTTGGTAGGGGCGCATTTTGTGGAGCACAAGCCGAGCGGCAAACAGGCGGTCATTCAGGCCGCGCTGTTGGGGTTCCTTATCGGCCTGGGAGGCTGGGCCTTCGGGCTTTCGCTGGTGTATGCCGTACCGGTCGTAGCCGTGGTGTTATTCGACACCTGGACATCCCGGGAGGGGAAGGCGCGTTGGCCGGTAACGGGCGGATTGGTGCTTGGGGCCCTCGTGGGCGCCGGGCCAATTTGGGTTTTTGCAGCCCAACATGGGGTCGGAGCGCTGCTAAAAGAGTTAAGCGGCGGGGCAATTGCCGGGGTTGTACCCATTCCCTGGTGGATGCAGCCGTTTTTACACCTGTTCAATTTGCTCTTGCTGGGCAGTACGGTCACCATGGGGTTACGTCCACCCTGGGAAGTGCGCTGGTTGGTATTGCCGCTGTTACCGGTGGTGATGGCGGTATGGCTCATGGCGTTTGTTTACGGGGCACAATGCTGGCGGAGCGAACGGTCACGTCGTCAGCATTACGCCTTGCTGCTAGGCCCCGGGATTACGCTGACCGTGCTGTTTGTGCTCACCCCATTCGGCATTGACCCCTCCGGACGTTATTTTTTGCCGCTGGTTGTGCCAATGTCCCTGGTGGCCGCAAAGATGTTCCTTTCATGGCGCACTCACATTGGGCATTGGGCCTTTGCGTTTGTCGCCCTGTTGCTGATTTATAACCTAGTCGGCACCTGGCAAGTGGCGCGCGACATGCCACCCGGCCTCACCACGCAGTTTGACGCCGTCACCCAGGTAGACCACCGTGATTTGCCCCGGTTGATGACCTTTCTGCGCCAACACGGCGAGCAACGCGGCTACACCAACTACTGGGTTGCCTATCCGCTGGCGTTTCAATCACAAGAAGACCTGATTTTTGTACCGCGCCTGCCGTATCACCAGGATTTCCGCTACACCCGCCGGGATGACCGCTATCCGCCTTACGATGCGCAGGTGGCAGAGGCCAGTCGCGTGGCCTACATCACCACCAACCATCCCGCCCTGGATGACTTTTTGCGTACACGTTTTTCAGCCCTGGGCGTAACCTGGGAAGAAACCCAAATCGGCGACTACCACGTGTTTTACGACCTTTCTCAAGTGGTCAGACCAGAAGACCTCGGCCCCTGGCCGACCCAAGGGGTCGGCCAAAAATAACTTGGGATGGTTCAGAAACTTGCTTTTGGTTGCTCGTTAGGAGGCAGATGAGCGCGGAAAACGGTGCAATCCGCCCGTCTCTGGTGTTGCTGCGAGCAAAGCGAGCGGAGCGAGCGAAGCGAGCAAAGCGTAGGAGAAGCCGTCTCCCCCGGATAAGCAAGGGGACTGCTTTGTCGCCGCAAAGCGGCTCCTTGCAGTGACATTTGGTTATTTGGTTATGGCCGGAATCTGGGCATGGATGGGGGGGGCGGTACGTTGCAAGCGTCTTACGTCCAATGGAGACAGGCTGAAAGCCTATCCCACAATTTGGAGCACCATAATGAACCATCCTGTGCCGACCTGGAGGTCGGCGCTCCCAGACGTGCCAACCTGGAGGTCGGCGCTCCCAGACGTGCCAACCTGGAGATCGGCGCTCCCAGACGTGCCGACCTGGAGGGCGGCGCTCCCTGACGTGCCGTCCTGGAGGTCGGTGCCCCCAGACGTGCCAACCTGGAGATCGGCGCTCCCAGACGTGCCGACCTGGAGGG
>DAOTZN010000246.1:0-33265 GCA_034434095.1 Anaerolineales bacterium | reverse complement strand
CTCAAGCCTGCCCATGCAAACTGGTTGGAGGCCTTTCCGTTTACCATTGTGGGCGACTTGCCGGAAATACCGAAGGCGCCACCGACCGTTTCGGGCTTAATGGGTGCGCAAGAAGCCCGTCAGGTGTATGGCGATGGCTCATTTGGCGGCCCTTATCGTGCCTCAGACGCAATGATGTCGGAACTATTTCAGGCCGCGTTAGAAGATGTGCTGCACTTACTGGCCTTTGAATAAACTTGTAGGCAGCGTGAACGCATTGCTGGCTGATTTGACCAAATACTCCACTGCGTTTAAAATCAACCAACACCAACCATCAAACCATGCAAGAAAGGATTGCAACCGTGAACCCCCAGAAAAAACAAATCATTATCGCACCCGATGCCCCGGCCGCCATTGGCCCTTACTCGGTAGCCGTTCGCACTGGTCAACTTGTCTTTACCGCCGGGCAAATCGGCCTGGATCCGGCCACAAGTCAAATGGTAAGTGGTGGGGTAGAAGCCGAAACGAGACAAGCCTTACTCAACCTCAAACACGTTCTTGAGGCCGCCGGGTCTGGTCTGGAGAATGTGGTTAAGACAACCGTTTTTCTACGAGACATGCAAGATTTTGCCCGCATGAACGCGGTGTATGCCGAATTCTTTACTGAGAATTACCCGGCGCGCTCGGCGGTACAGGTTGCTGCCTTGCCGAAGGGAGCAGCAATCGAAATTGAGGCTGTGGCGCTGGTTCCTATACCCTACGGGGATTGATTTGCATGAACGATGCCTTGATTCTCCTGGTGGATGACGAACCAAATATCACCCAACTGGCACGCATGTACCTGCAACAAGAAGGCTTTCGTTGTCTGGAAGCGCGCGATGGCGTGCAAGCAATGCGCATGATTACCGATTCTCAACCGGCATTGGTCGTGCTTGACTTAATGTTGCCAGAGATGGATGGCTTGACCCTTTGTCGCCGCCTACGCGAAGAAGGCAATGCCGTGCCGGTGTTAATGCTGACTGCACGCGACGAAGACATGGATAAAATCCTAGGGTTGGAATTGGGCGCCGACGACTACATGACCAAACCTTTCAACCCGCGTGAATTGGTCGCGCGTGTCAAGGCCATTTTGCGGCGTGGTGGCTCCACACCTGAAGAAGACAACCAGGTCATCATCATCGAAGACCTGACCATTGACTTGCCCGCCCATGAAGTGAAAATACAGGGTGAGATTATTCCCATGCGCAGCCAGGAGTTTGATTTGCTTAGGGTGTTAGCGCAGCATCATGGCATTGTCCTGTCGCGTGAAAAACTCCTTCGTTTGGCCTGGGGGTATGATTTTATGGGGCAGACCCGTACTGTGGATGTGCATATCAGTCACTTGCGCAAGCGTTTGGCCGGCAGCAAGGTGCACATCGAAACCGTTAGTGGCGTAGGCTATAAACTTATCTCCTGATGTGGCATTCCTTGCGCACCCGTTTACTGTTGAGCCATCTGGTCGTTATTCTGACGGTGTTGGCGGTTGTGGGCTTGGGGTTGTTTTTGTACTTATTGAGCAATCCTGCACCCGACCGCCAGGCGCTTTTGCGTCTGGAGACCGTTGCTCAGACGCTCACCCTCCGATTGCAGGAATCTTCCCAACGGCTTTCCGGTCGTGCCCTGCAAACTGCTTTGCAACGTGCCGCGGAAAACTATGATGTACGCATTCTGGTATTGAATAACGATGGACGTGTGGTGATTGATACCTCCCCTTCCGATACCGCCTCGCTGGTGATCTCCACCCGATTGTTGACGCGCGTCAACGGGCTGGTGCGTGATACCAATAAGAAGGCATGGCTTTTTGTCTCTCGCTCCCTGCCACAAGGTGGCTACTTGTGGATTGCCACACCGCGACCGGCGCGTTTACAGGTGGTACGCTCGATTTTTGGCGATGAATTACTTGGTCTCTTTGGACGGGCGGCATTTGTGGCTTTGCTTATCTCCTTGTTGTTGGCCTACGTCATTGCACGTTGGATTGTGGCTCCTTTACAACGTATGACTGCTTCTGCCCAGGCGCTGGCGCATGGAGAGACGCGCCCTGTTCCCCTTGAAGGGCCGCAAGAAGTACGTTCGTTAGGCCAGGCCTTTAACGCTATGGCCGAACAGGTGCAAGCCAGCCGACGTTCACAACAAGACTTTGTCGCCAACGTCTCCCACGACCTGAAAACCCCGCTCACCTCCATTCAGGGGTACGCGCAAGCCCTCCTGGACGGTACAGCAGATGTGCCAGAACTGCGCCGCCAGGCAGCCCAAGTGATTTATGACGAAGCCGCTCGTATGTATCGCATGGTGCTCGACCTGCTTGAATTGGCACGCTTTGATGCCGGTACCGTACGCCTGGAGATTGCCCCATTATCGCTGAAGCCTTTGCTGCTTTCTGTGACGGAAAAACTCAACCCACTGGCCGTTGAAAAACAAATCAACCTGACCGTACAGGCAGATGATGACCTGCCTGCAATCCCGGCAGATGCCGATCGCTTGACGCGAGTTTTTGCCAATTTAGTGGAAAATGCGATTCGCTACACCCCCTCAGGGGGCGCGGTGACCCTACGGGTTAGCCGGCAACCCGAAATGCTGCTCGCTACCGTGGAAGATACCGGGCCCGGTATTCCCTCAGATGTGCTGCCACGCATATTTGAACGGTTTTATCAGGGAGAATCTTCTCGCGCTGGACGCAAAACGCGCGGTAGTGGTTTGGGACTAGCCATTGCGGATGAAATCGTCCGGGCCCATGGGGGGAGTATACGAGTGTTCAACCGTCCCCAGGGGGGCGCGTGTTTTGAAGTACGGCTGCCACTTCATCGCATCTCTCAAATGACCACTGCTCGCCATCCTTACACTCATAAAACGTCCTCATGACTATGCTCCCTTTTGTTTCGCTTATCGTTCCGTGTTACAATGAAGCGCACACCATCCCCTTGTTGTTGCATGCTTTGTATACCCAAACCTACCCTCTAGACCGTCTGGAGATCATCATTGCCGATGGCATGTCCAGCGATGGTACTCGTGCTGTGGTTGCGGATTTTCAACGCCAACATCCCGATCTGAACCTACGCGTGGTGGATAACCCGCGGCGCAATATCCCTGCTGCGCTCAATATCGCCTTAGGGGCCGCCCGCGGTGAAATTATCGTGCGCATGGATGCTCATTCCGTGCCGCACCCGGAGTATGTAGCGCACTGTGTGGCCGATTTGCAAGCCGGGTGTGGAGACAACGTGGGCGGTGTATGGGATATCCACCCTGGGGCGCCGGGGCCCGTTGCGCGTGGTATTGCCATCGCAGCCGCACATCGTTTTGGGGTAGGGGATGCCCGCTATCGTTATGCCGACCGTGCTCAGGCTGTAGATACTGTCCCATTTGGCGCCTTCTACCGCAGGCTGATTGCGCGCATTGGCGCTTTTGATGAAACTTTACTGACCAACGAAGACTATGAATTCAATGCCCGCATTCGAAAATCAGGTGGAGTGGTGTGGTTAAACCCGGCTATCCGGGCGACTTACTATGCTCGCCCCACCTTGGCGGCCCTGGCAAGGCAATACGCACGTTATGGTTTTTGGAAATGGCGCATGTTGCAGCGTTATCCTGAAACCTTACGCTGGCGGCAGGCTCTGCCGCCGGTTTTCGTGCTGGGGATTGTATCGCTCTCCCTCTTAGGGCTATGGTGGTCGTTTGCGCGTTGGCTGTTGGCATTGCAATTCGGAACATACCTCCTGCTTTTAGCGTTGATTGCGCTGCAAACCGCCTATCGAGAGCGTTCCCTGGCTGTTGGTTTATTTACTGCGCTTGCCATAGCGACGATGCACCTGGCCTGGGGTACTGCTTTTTTGTGGAGCGTGATAAAATCAGCGCTTGCACAAAAAACACCCGACCACTAAAACCACCGATAAACTGGAATCTGGCGAAAACCGGCGGATGACCAATCCACAGATAGGTACAAATTGCGCACCGGTGAAAACCAATTGCGGCCAAACAAAAAACGCCAGCATCCAGTACCAAACGAACATCTGAGGCTCTTTTGAATATTCAACCTGTTGAACCAGTCCCGCTTACCGTACGCTGGCAGTTGCGACCGCGTGAACGTCAAACCTTGTTGGTTATTGGCGACTTATTGATGACGGGGATTGCACTGCTTATAGCGCTTTTTTTCTGGTACCAAGGTGAAGCCTACCTGCAAAAATTTGGCTTCCAGGAATTCTTACGTACCCGCCCGCCAATATGGTTTTATGCCTTGCCATTGATTTGGCTTATTCTGATGGTAGAACTGTATGATGTCAAAATTGCCGGAGAGTGGCGGCGTACAGTCAATGGCGTTTTAACAGCCGCTGGCATTGGCCTGGTGATTTACCTGGCTTTGTATTTCGTCTATACTGATCCGCCGCGGTCTTTGTTGCCGCGCCGCGGCGTGGCCGGTTTTCTGGTGGGGGCTTCGTTGTTTACCCTGCTTTGGCGGATGGTGTACATTCGCATTTTTACCACCCCCTATTTTATGCGGCGGGTGGTCATTGTAGGCGCGGGACGTTCAGGCCAGGCGCTGCTACGCATCATTAAAGGTTTGTGGCCACCGCCTTTTTATCTGGTTGGGCTATTAGACGATGACCCAGAAAAACAAGGACAGTCCATTGAAGACTACCCGGTGTTAGGTGGTAGCCAAGCATTAGAAAAGGTCATTCAAGAGCGCCACGTTTCCGATATCCTGGTGGCTATTTCCGGTGAAATTAGCCAACCGATGTTTGAGGCCTTGCTGGAGGCGCAAGAAAAAGGGATTGAAATTACTCGTATGCCGGTTATGTACGAGGAGTTATTACAGCGAGTCCCCATTCAATACCTGGATGCAAACTGGTTGATACGCTCCTTTGTGGACGAGGCCCGCGTGAGTGGTTTCTACGCGCTTTCCAAACGCCTACTTGATATTTTCGGCGGCTTGGTGGGAGTCTTCCTCCTGGTGATATTTTTCCCGCTGATAGCCCTTGCCATTTTCTTAGACGACGGCCGCCCGATTTTCTATACTCAAGAACGCCTGGGACGTAGTGGACGACCTTATCGTATTATCAAATTTCGTACCATGCGGCGCAATGCGGAAGCCAATGGGCGTGCTCAATGGGCCAAAGAAAATGATGACCGCACCACGCGGGTGGGGCGTATTTTGCGAAAAATGCATCTCGATGAATTGCCCCAGTTTATCAACGTTTTACGAGGTGAAATGAGTCTGGTGGGGCCGCGTGCCGAACGCCCAGAACTGGTGGCTTACTTCGAAAAGCACGTGCCTTTTTACCGCACTCGTATGCTTGTTAAACCGGGCATTACCGGTTGGGCGCAGGTCAACTACGGCTATACGGTCACCATTGAGGAAACCGGCATCAAATTGGAGTATGACCTGTATTACATCAAACATCGCACATTGTGGATGGACCTGGTTATCTTAATGCGTACCCCATGGACGGTGGTCGGATTGCGTGGTCGCTAGGAGCATTTACGTGAAGAAACCACCTCTTTCCTCCAGGGTAAACTTGCAGATGCCAAATACCTATGTGGTCTTGCTCGATATCTTGCTGACCGCATTTTCGGTGGCCGGTGCTTTTGCCTTGCGCCTGGACCTTGGCCCACTGTTCGTCTATTATCAACCACAAATGTGGTGGATGATGGGTTTGGCAGTACTCATCAAACCCCTGGTTTATCGAGTCTTTGGTTTGTATCGCCGTATATGGGCCTATGCCAGTATTTCGGAAATGATGGTGATCATCATAGCCTCGACCGTGGCCTCGGTGATTTTAGGGAGTGCCATTTTTCTATTGACCACCATCCAGCAGATGTTGCCCTCGGTGCACTACCTTGGTTTTCCTCGCTCTGCCATCCTCATCGATTTGCTGCTTTCACTGGCGCTCGTTGGTGGGTTGCGGTTTACGTTGCGCTTGCTGTGGGAAATGCGCAACGCCGGCAAGCAAGATAAATCAAACGTAAAGCGCACCTTGATTGTTGGCGCCGGAGATGCTGGCGCGCTGGTGGCGCGTGAAATGCAACGCAGTGCGTTACTTTTGGCGCAACCGGTATGCTTTGTGGATGACGACCCACAAAAACAAAACCAGCGTGTTCACAATATACCGGTATTGGGAACGATTCAAGACCTACCGCACCTGGTGGAACAAAAACGCATTGATGAAGTGGTGATTGCCATCCCCAGCGCACCGGGGAAAGTGCTACGCCGCATTACCGAGATTTGCCGCCAAATTGGGGTACCCTTCCGCACCATGCCTGGCATCTATGAATTGATTGGGGGTAAGGTCAATATCAGCCGATTACGAGACGTCGATATTGCCGACTTGCTACGACGTGCACCCGCAGATATGAGCCATCACAACGTGGGACACTACCTGGCAGACAAACGCATTTTAGTCACCGGTGCGGGGGGCTCTATTGGGCGGGAGTTGTGTCAGCAAATTGCACGCTGGCAGCCACAAGTGCTCATCCTCTTGGGGCATGGAGAAAACAGCATCTTTGGGACGCTGATGGAGTTGCGTTCTTCTTTCCCCGAGTTGCGCGTTGAACCGGTTATCGCCGATATCCGCGATAATGATCGGCTACATGCCATTTTTTCTACGTTTGGGCCAGAAGTGGTTTTCCATGCCGCAGCGCACAAGCATGTGCCTTTGATGGAAAGCAATGTAGAAGAAGCCGTCACCAACAATATTTTGGGTACTCGTAACGTAGTCGAGATGTGTCTTACCTATAAAGTGGAACGTCTGACTATGATTTCCACCGATAAAGCCATCCGCCCTACCAGTGTAATGGGCGCAACCAAACGCATTGCCGAACTCCTGGTATTGGATGCGGCTCGCCGCCATAAGCGCCACTTCTCGGTGGTGCGCTTTGGAAATGTGTTGGGCAGTCGCGGGAGTGTGGTGCCCTTTTTCAAACGGCAAATTGCCCGTGGCGGCCCGGTTACTGTCACACATCCCGAAATGAAACGCTATTTCATGACCATTCCTGAAGCCGTCCATCTTGTTTTACAGGCCACGGCCCTGGGAAAGGGGGGGGAGGCTTTTGTACTGCGCATGGGTGAGCCGGTGCGCATTCTCGATTTAGCCGAAGACCTGATTCGCCTCTCCGGTTTGGAACCCGGTCGGGATATCGAGATCACCTTTACCGGCATCCGTCCGGGAGAGAAGCTGAGCGAAGAATTGTGGGATAAATGGACGCACTATGAAGATACCGAACACCCAGATATCGTGCGCCTGGCCGAAGAAGATATCCTCACCGGCGAAGCCCTGGAGCGTGTGGTGGACGATCTCATCTACTACGCGCGACAAGGGGAGCGGGAGACCATCATTCGCTTGTTGGATGAAGTGATTCCCGGGGCAACGGTGGGCATGACACAATCGTTGGACATCGTTTCCTATAGCTGAGCACTTATGGCAATTTCAGAATCGGATTGGCAGGACTTCCTGGAACGTTACGCGCCAGGTGCGCACTTGTTACAAACCGCCGCCTGGGGTGAACTTAAGCGTTCCTTTGGCTGGTACCCCCGGCGGTTGATGGTAGGGCGCTGCGGTGCCCAGGTCTTGTTTCGTAAACTCCCCTTCGGATTGCGTATAGCCTATCTGCCGAAAGGGCCGGTAGGCATACCGGATGCGGATTTTTGGGAAGCCTTGGACGATCTATGCGATAGAGAGCGTGCCGTTTTCCTGAAAATTGAACCCGATGCCTGGGAGCACGAACCGGAATTTGAAGGGGGGAGCCGGCACCCAAGGGGAACAGCCGTCTCAAAGGGAATCCAGCCCCGCCGCACCCTGATAGTGGACCTGGCCCCTGAAGAGTCGCAAATCCTGGCGGCTATGCACCAGAAGACGCGCTACAATATCCGTCTGGCGGCCCGCAAAGGGGTGGTGGTGCACCCTTCGGACGACATTGTGGCTTTCCACAATTTGATGCAAGTAACTGCCGAACGAGATAATTTCGGCGTGCATAGTCGGGCATACTACCAGCGGGCATACGACCTTTTTCAACCGCTGGGGGCTTGTGCCTTGTTGATGGCTACTTACGAAGAAAAACCACTGGCCGGGTTGATGGTCTTTGCCTGGGGGAAGCGTGCCTGGTATCTATACGGCGCTTCTAACAACCTAGAGCGCAATCGCATGCCCACCTATCTCTTGCAATGGGAGGCCATGCGTTGGGCTAAGTCACGTGGTTGCACAGAATACGACCTGTGGGGTGTGCCCGATGCCGACAAGACCCAACTGGAAGCCGAATTCGCCCAACGCCGGGATGGCTTGTGGGGCGTGTATCGCTTCAAGCGCGGTTTTGGTGGACATTTACGCCGCAGCGCCGCTCCCGTAGATGTTGTTTACAAGCCGCGGTGGTATGCACTCTACCGACGTTTGACCGATGCGCGGGGTTGATTTGTCTTTGCCCACGCGCTGCAGATAACAAACAAAATGAGAGATGTCCATGTCTAGCTGGAACGAACGGCTGGCAGCCATGCCGGAGCCGCATTTTTTGCAAACCGAACACTGGGCACGCGTTAAAGAACGTTTTGGGTGGCGTGCCTATTACCTGTGGTGGACGCCCACGCGCTTTTTTTCTTCGGATGTGCCCCCCGCCGATTTACCCGTGGATGTAGTCGCTATGACCCTGTTTTTGCAACGGCGGATACCCATCGGCGGGTTTGCCGCCCGTTTGAGCATTGGCTACGCCCCCAAAGGGCCGGTGATGTCCTCCTGGGAAGACGAGACCCTGGCGACGCGGGTACTGAACGACATGGAAGGCTTTGCTCGCCGCCAGGGCGCGATTTTCCTCAAGATTGACCCCGATGTCCCTTTGGGCTGGGGAGTCCCTGGGGAAACAGAAGCCACCCAAACGTCGGTTGGACTGTTGTGGCAGGATAACCTCAGGGCGCGCGGTTGGCTTTATTCTTCCGAGCAAATCCAGTTCCGAAATACCGTCCTGGTAGATTTGCGTCCTGATGAAGAGATCATCCTCAAACGCATGAAGCAGAAAACGCGCTACAACATTCGTCTGGCCGCGCGCCGAGGCGTGCAGGTGCGCGTCGCTCGGCCACAAGACTGGGATTTGCTCTATCACATGTACGCTGAAACCGCCCGACGGGACGGTTTTATCATTCGCGAAACCGATTATTACCGCACGGTGTGGCAGACCTTTGCCACTGACGGCGAGGCAAGCGCGCCATGGTGTGAATCGTTGATTGCCGAAGTAGCGGGGGAGCCGGTTTCTGGTGTGTCGATTATGCACTTTGCCGGGCGAGCATACTACTTCTACGGGATGTCGTTGTCTTCCCATCGTGAGAAAATGCACACCTACCTGTTGCAGTGGGAAGCCATGCGCCGGGCGCGGCTTGCCGGTTGTACGCGCTACGATTTGTGGGGCGCCCCCGAAGTGTTTGATGAAAGCGATAGCATGTGGGGTGTGTATCGCTTTAAACACGGCCTGGGGGGGCAGGTATTGCGTACCCTGGGCGCCTGGGACTACCCGGCCCACCCCCTCTGGAGCCGCTTGTATTTCGATATTATGCCTAAGATGCGGAAGATTATGCGCCAGCGTACCCGCTCGTAAGGGTGACTGCCCTGGTCGCCCCTCGCCCAGCGTGATTGACCCCCGACCCCAAAACGAAACAGACACGGAATGAAAACAACGAATGCCCCTCGCCTGCCCTACATGCCCGGTTTGGATGGTCTGCGTGCTGTTGCTGTCCTGGCCGTCTTTTTCTACCATGCCGGTTTTTTGTGGGCGATGGGGGGCTTCCTGGGCGTGGAGAGTTTCTTCGTCGTCTCGGGTTACCTGATTACCGCGCTCTTGTTGCAGGAGTACCACCTCGCACAAGGCCTGGCATTGAAGCGTTTCTGGCTGAGAAGGGCGCGCCGGTTGCTACCCGCCTTGTGGCTGCTACTGTTTGGCGCGTTGGCGATGACGGTTGCGCTTGCCCCCGATGCCTGGGCTAGACTGCGCGAAGATTTGTTGGGCGCGCTCTTCTACGCAACCAACTGGGTGTACATCTTCCGCGAAATTCCTTATTTTGAAGCCTTTGGCCGCCCGCCGCTGTTGCGTCACCTGTGGTCCCTGGCGGTGGAAGAGCAATTCTATCTGCTGTGGCCGTTGTTTTTATTCTTCCTCCTGCGTTGGCGCAAAAACAGAGCAGAGAACAGGCTTGCCATCGTGCTCCCTACGTTGGGGTTTGTGGTTGCCTCCGCCGGATGGATGGCCTGGCGCTACAACCCCGCGATGGATCCGGCGCGGGTGTATTACGGCACCGATACGCGTGCTGCCGGTTTTCTCATGGGCGCCGTGCTTGCGATGCTGTGGCCGCCGGACAGTAAAGAACGAAAGGCAGTTGTAGATATTGCGGGTTTCCTGGGGTTGGGGGCCTTATTGCTCTTATTCGTGTACCTGGACGAATTCACGCCCTACCTGTACCGCGGCGGTTTCTTGCTCACCGATCTGGCGACCGCGCTGGTCATTATGGCAACAACGCACCCTCGCAGCCTGAGCAGCATCCTGTTAGGAAATCCTTTCTTGCGCTGGGTTGGCACGCGCAGTTATGCCATCTACCTGTGGCATTGGCCCCTCATGGTGGTGTACCGCTACGGTTACGAGTGTTCTCTGTCCCCCTGGGGGTGTGCCGGGCTACATTTAGGATTATCCCTGCTTTTGGCCGAAATCAGTTATCGTTTGGTAGAACAACCCATTCGCAAGCATGGATTTCGTGCCTGGATGGTCGCTGCCCGAGCGCGTCTGGGGACGCAGGGGGTTCGGCTGGCCTTTGCAAGCATCTTTTTGCTGATCGTTGGAAGTGTGATGACCCTTGAAAGTGTCGCGCCCCCCTCAGGAATTGCCTCCCCCCTAGAGGAAAGGTCACCTACGCCCTTTGTGGTGGCCGCGTTATCCCCAATGGTTTCTCCCGCCCTCAGGGTTCCCACGGCAACCGTCACCCCAACAGCAGTAAATCCCCTGAAAACAGCCATCCCCTCTCAGATGCCATTATCGCTCCTCCCAACACCCGCCTCAACGATGACGCCCTCTCCATTGCGCCTCACCCTGATAGGGGATTCCGTCATGGAGAGTACCCTGCCCTTGTGGCAGACAATCTTTCCTCCGGAAACCTACGTGTTGGATGCCAAACGCAGCCGTACAATGGCCGATTTGCTGGAAATCATCCCCGCGTTGGCTGCCGATGGATGCCTGGCGTCGCAGGTGGTCATTCATATCGGCACCAATCGCCCTTTTGAGCCGGAAACCTTTGATCAGGTGATGGAAACGCTGCTTGGTTATGGGGTAGTGCGGGTATTTTTCGTCAATGTCCATCGTCCTGTGCCATGGGAATACACGGTCAACAAGCGCCTTGCCCTAGGGGTTGCCCGCTGGTCGCAGGCCGCTTTGATAGATTGGCACGCGCTGTCAACGTCGCATACAAACTGGTTTGTGGAAGATAAAACCCACCTGACTTATACCGGCCGCCAGGCCTACGTAGACATCATTTTGGGAGCGGTGGGTGTGAAACCGTAACGCACGATTGGTAAGATTTTTGTAAACCTGGCAAAAAATTCACGAAAGGAGTATCTCTCATGGCCATTACCGCACTTCCCCGTCTTCGCTGCGCCCATTTGCCCACGCCGGTAGAATCGTTGCCGCGTCTTTCGGCTGCCCTAAAAGGCCCACGTCTCTTGGTTAAGCGCGACGACCAGACTGGGCTGGCGTTTGGGGGCAACAAAACCCGTAAACTGGAGTATTTGCTGGCAGCCGCACAAGCGGACGGGGCGCGTACTCTGATTACCGGTGGGGCTGCGCAATCCAACCACTGCCGCCAGACGGCCGCCGCTGCAGCTCGCTATGGTTTCGATTGCATTTTGGTGCTGGCCGGCAAACCACCACAGACTGCCTCGGCCAATTTGCTGTTGGATACCCTGTTCGGAGCAGAAATCGTGTGGTGTGACCCCGACGCCCGTGATGAAACCATGCAACGTGTCTTTGAGCAGGCCTGGGAGGCCGGGCGGCGTCCGTATTTGATTCCCTATGGCGGGTCAAGCGCGGTGGGGGCTGCCGCATACGCCTACGCCATCCAGGAATTGCTCTCCCAAGGTGTGCAGGCGGACTGGATTGTGGTGGCCTCATCTTCCGGAGGAACGCAGGCAGGGTTGATTGCCGGTGCACATTTGTTTCGTTTTGAGGGGCGTGTGCTGGGCATCAGTATTGATAAACCCGAAGTCACCTTGAGCCATGATATTCTGGCCGGCTTAGCCGGCGAAGTGTGTGACCGTTTGGGGCAACCACACACCTTTGGCGCCGATGAAATTCTGGTTGAAGATGGTTACCTGGGGGGCGGCTATGGCGTGATGGGTGAGCCGGAAATCGAAGCCATTCGCCTGTTTGCTTCCCTGGAAGGCCTACTGCTTGATCCGGTGTATACCGGGCGCGCCGCGGCTGGGATGATTGATTTGATTCGCAAAGGCTTTTTCCGCCCCGATGAGGTGGTGCTCTTTTGGCATACCGGCGGTACCCCGGCCTTGTTTGCCTCACAATATGCCCCTCGCCTTGCGGCTTCAAGATAGGTTTGGGCGGTTTTTGAGAGTTGGCGTGATAGTTTTTGACGCCTGAGGCAGTCTATACTGATGGCCTGGTGTCCTTCTGGCAGCCGTTGGCTTTCCAGGCATAATAGTACGGAGGTGAGTTACTCATGTCTTATCCTGACCGTATCCAATCCGCGTTGCACGACCCACAGGCATTAGAAAAAATGTACCAGACCGCAGTACAGTCTGGTGAACAAGGTGCTTTTAGAGAAGCCATTGAGCAGGCCTGGCAAGCCGCTCCGGATGACCTTTTGCTGAGCGCCTGGCACTACCGTTTACAACCAGAAGCAAGCACCTATGATGTAGGGGTCTCTCACTGGAAAAAAGCCGTGTTGTTTGCGGTGTTGACCGGCTTGCTCTTCTGGGCGCTTTCCGATTTTAACCGCTTGACCATTGCGGGGGGAGATGTGCCGTATCTGGTTTTGGTGTGGGCCCCCTTAGCAGCGGCAGTAACCTTGTTTTTTCTGGCGCTGACAGGCCCGCGACCTGCGCCGAGACGTTTGGCAGGCTTAGTGACCGTTTTGTTGGCTGCCAGTGCGTGGGTTGTGTGGGGTGCTCCGGCGTTGTTGCAGACGTTTACACTGGATCATTACCTTACGCTATCTGGGGTTCACCTGCCTATATTGGCCTGGGGAGCGTTGGGCTTGATGCTGTTGGGGTGGCGCTCTCCTACCAGGGAGCGTTTCGCGTTTCTCATCAAGTCGGTAGAAGTCATCATCACAGCCGGGCTATATCTCATGGCGGGGGTGGCTTTTGTGGGAATAACAGTGGATTTGTTTTATGCCTTGGGCATAGGAATTCCTGAGCAAGTCATGCGGCCGTTTGCCGTGGGCGGCTTTGGGCTGCTGCCGGTATTGGCCGTGGCATCCGTGTACAATCCGGCGCGTTCCCCTGCTGCCCAGGATTTTAGCCAGGGATTGAGCCGCTTTGTGCATACCTTGATGCGCCTGTTGTTATTGCCTACGCTGGTAGTGTTGGTAATCTACACGTTGTTTATCCCCTTTAACTTCATACAGCCTTTCCAGGAGCGGGATGTGTTGATTGTCTACAACATCATGCTCTTTGCCGTGATGGGGTTGCTATTGGGCGCTACGCCTTTGCACGAGGGTGAGACTTCGGATGCATTTCAACGCTGGCTGCGCCGCGGGCTGATTGGTGTTGCCGCACTGGCGCTGTTGGTCAGTGTATATGCTGTGGCTGCTACCGTATACCGTACCGTATCCATGGGGGGCCTGACCATGAACCGCATGACGATTATTGGCTGGAATGTGATAAACATTGCCATTTTGGGCGTGCTGTTGTACCGGCAGGCGCGCAGTAATGCGCAAGAATGGATAGCCACTACGCAAGAAGTTTTTGCATTGGCCACCAATGCCTATCTTGTGTGGGCGTTGTTTATCGTGCTATTTCTCCCCGTGTTGTTCTGAAATGGGTGCCTTCTCTGGTGCCTTTGGGGTGAAAAAACGCTAAGACGGGCATGGCCCATCATTTGGCCGTGCCCGTCCGTGTTCTAACCGACAAAACTCATCGGCGGCAATGGAGTGCAGCGGAATTACCGCCGGTGCAGCGCCTTGTTAGTTTTTTTGTTCATTGTAGATTCCAAGTTTCTTATGCGTATCAATACGATAGTTTTCTTTGCTAATTCGGTGGCTGTAGTGAGTGAGAGCAATAAGTTCTGACCACTCAGATTTATCCATATTTTTGCTTATAATATCAAAGGTAGCCCTTCCAAACGCCAGAATTATTGGCTTGTAAGAACCAATGAAAGTTAACTCCTGTCGAAAAGCGTTTATTTGTTGAGAAATCTCATCTGGTTTGTCCTTCAAGTACTTTAGAACGTCTTTTGATGACAGCATAGGAAAATCTTTAATGATATCTGTCATATAAGAACCGTAAAAATCAGTTCCTTCAAAAGCAAAACGAATTTTGTAATCTTGTGCATAAGGGTTCGAATCGTGAAAATTTAAAAAAGGCTCATCCATTTCAACTTTGCGTGAAAAGTTAAGTGCAACCATCACAACATCTGTTCGGAGAATCTTCAGTATTGAAGGATTCTTTTTTAAATCAAAAATTTTCATATCTGAAATGTTTGATTTTGGTTTATCCCCAGATTTTGCCCATACAGCCCAGCTTGCGACCTTGCCGTATTTTTTTGCGATGTCATTGTAAAGTTGTTCAGTAACCATTGTGAAACCTAACAGACAGCTCAATGAAAACACGGCCTCCTGGATTTATTTACGAGGAGGCCGTGTGTGGTTAACGCAGGTTTAGCACTTCGTACACGCGTAATGGAATGCTCTTGCCCTTGGCGTGTACTGGCGCGACCTCTCGTACAGTAACTTTATCTTGAATGAATTGGTAGGCTCGTTCGCTAATCAAAATCTGATTGGCTGCACTGTTCTCCTGGATACGTTTCGCTGTGTTTACACTGTCACCAATCGCGGTGTATTCCAGGCGCTTTTCTGTTCCCACCAGGCCGAGCAGTGCCTCACCGTAATGGATTCCAACCCCAAAGGCCAATTTGTATTGGGGGGGCAGTTGTTGGTGCAGGTTATGGACACTGTCACGAATGGCTAGCGCGGTGCGCACGGCGCGCAATGTGTGGTCGGGTTGTGGAATGGGGGCGTTAAACCAGGCCATGACCGCGTCACCCATAAATTTGTCCACCGTACCCTCTTGGGCAAGCACAGCATCGGCGGCGGCAGCCAGGTAACGGTTCAGGATGTTGAAGAGTTCTTCTGGATCGAGGCTTTCACTAAAGGAGGTGAAGCCGCGGATATCGGCAAATAACGTCGTGATATTCGTGCGTTTGCCGCCTAATTGTAATTGATCTGGATTGAGTTGTGCAATGACCGCCGGGGAAACCATGCGTTCAAATAAGCGCCGTTCGGCCTCCAGGCGTTTGCGCTCGGTCAGGTCGTCTAGTACGATAGCGATACCTTGGGTGTTTTGCTCCGCATCCTTGAGTGGAGAGAGGTTGACATTAAGAATGACGCGTCCCTTGTTGGGAAGTTCTGAATCCACCTCCACACCAACTACCGAGGTGTCCTTTTGATGTACGGTGCGCACATAGTCAGCAATGCGTTCCTCGAAGGGCGGAATGATTTCGCCCAGGGAGTGCCCTATCAATTCTCCCGCGGCTTTCCCCAGAATTTTTTCTGCCGAGCGATTACACAATGTAATGCGCTCTTGCACATTTGCAGTTAGTACGCCGCTGGCGATGGATTCGAAGACGTTATCCATCAGATTTTTAAGTTCTGTAACCTCATCAAGCGTATGGCGTAGGGAATCAAACAGACGAGCATTTTCAATAGCAACTGCGGCTTGATTTGCAAAGGCTGCCAGGAGATCGCGATCGGATTCGGTGAAAATGCCGGTACGAATGCGGTTATCGGCATAGATGACGCCAATAAGTTCCCCTTTTACCTTGAGAGGCACGCATAAAATCGAACGCAGATTATAGGCGATAATGCTTTGGTGACCATCAAAACGCGGGTCTTCCTGTGCATTGGTTGTTAACACAGGCTGACCCTCGCTTGCCACTCGTTCAATCACGGTGTAACTGACAGCAAACTCGGAAGGATTGATGGATTCTTGTTCCCAGTTGCGAGCGATACGGATAGTCAATTCACCTTTTGCATCGCGCAGCATCAAAAAACCGCGTTCCGCATTTGTCAGCCGGATAATGGTATCCATCACAATGCGCAGCACCGCGTCGGGTTCAAGTGACGAATTGATAATCTGCCCGATATCTGCTAAGGCCAGCAGGTTGTTGTAATCTTCTTCTTGTCTGGCTGCTTGTTTTTGAATTTGAGACAGATTCTTAACCAGTTGATTAACCTGATCGATTGTGACGCGTGAGATAGTGCTCGGACTATGGTGTAAGTTGCGTTGGAGTTGTTGCGCCATGCTGCGCAGAATGTCAATTTGCTGGGCAAGATTCAACCGGGTTTGCTGAGTGGTCGTATGGTCGCTCATGAGATAACTCGCTTTCGCTGATTAGTCCGGCTGCTACGACCGGGTAACCCTAGATATTTCTGCCAGGGTGTAGGGTTTGAGTAACACATCCTTAATGCCATGCTTCATGTAGTCGGTAATACGTTCGACATTGAGGGAGGTGGTAAGGATGATGGTTTTGTGGGCTACACCGCTTTCCTGCAGGACTTGTAAGATTTCTTCGATTGGCGTAGTATATTGAAATTCATCCACTAGAATGAGGTCGGCCTGCGGATCTATCTGAGTACCCTGGGTGCGGTGTGTGAGCACCTTTCCGGCGCTGACAATTGTACTCCCGAAAAAGGAAGCCCAGGCGTCATCATCATCTAGCAGTAGAATGTACTGTGCACCCGTGCTGATGTCTTCTGCTGCTAAGTGTTGGGCTATAGGTAGCAACAGGTGAAGGGTTGTGCCTTTCCCAGGAGTGCTTTCCAGGTCCAATTGCCCCTGTAACTGTGTAACGATATGCAACGCTGCGGTCAACCCCAGGCCGTGATGGGCTGGTCCTTTGTCGCTGTAGAAAGTTGTCCACACTTTTTCTTGCACTTCGGGAGGGATGCCTTTGCCATCGTCGTGGATGTCCACGGCTACATAGCCCTTTTCAGCGGCAGGATGAACGTGAACGCGAATATGAGTTGCACTGGCCTCTAACGCATTTTGCAGCAAATTTCCGATGGCGCGCGTCAACTGGGTGGAGTCAGCCAACCCGAGGGGAGTATCCACATCGGTTTCGATTTCCAGCATTTCGAAAGGTACTTTGCGTTGGATGGCTGCAGATTGGACAATATCGGTCAACATACATGGACGTGGCTGCTGTTCGCGGGCCTGTCCAATGAGTTGTTCCTTGATTTCCATGATTAAGCGCGCACTTTCGGCGACAATTTCCAGGTCTTCCTGCAACGATTCGAAATCAACTTCCCCGCGTTGTACATCCTCTTGAATGCGAGCGACGCTGGTTGTGATGGGCAAGGCCTTGTTGCCAATCCAGTGGATGGCTTCGGTGGTGGCGGTGGTGAGCGCTTCGTACACTTTTGTGCGCAATAAAGCGGCGTGTGCTTCTTTGAGCGCCTGGATGTTATAAGCGTTCTGGATGGCGACTGCTAGATGATCGACCATCGTTTGAAGAGTTGTGATGTCATCCTGGGTGAAGGCGCGCTCTTCCACACTTTGCACCGTGACCGCCCCCAGAACTTTATCGCCTACCATTAGAGGAAGTGCCATTTCCGAGCGGGTATGGGGCAAGTGGGGGTTTTTGAAGTGCACGCGTTCCTCACCGACATCCAGCGCAATACGGGCCTCGCCCAACGCAATTGCCGCACCAATCATAGATGTGCCGCCGATTTTGAGTTTGTGCTTTTCGGCCAACATGGCTTCCCCAGCCTTACCATAACCGGCATGTAGAATTGCCCATTCGCCGCTATCATCTACCAGGAAGATGCCTGCATAGTAGAACCCGTAGGCCTCACAGATGGTGTCTACCATGATTGGTAACAATTCATCCAGGTTGAGAATGGATGTCACTTGTTTCCCAACCTGGTTTGCGGCTCGCAGAAGTCTAGAACGGCGTTCAGCCTGGCGCAACAGTTCCTGGTTTTTGCGATGTAGGTTCGCATTGTGGATTGCAATGGCCAATTGGTCTGCCATGGTTTGCAGGGCGGCGATGTCGTCTTGGGTGAAAGCAGCCTCCTCTGTGCTTTGCACGGTTAGTGCCCCGATGGCTTCGCCGTGCACTACCAGCGGTAGTGCCATTTCCGAGCGAGTGTGGGGCAGGTGAGGATTTTTGAAAAATACTGCTTCCTCGCCAACATCCAGCGCAATGCGGGCTTGTTGCTGTTGCACTGCGGCGCCGATCATCGAATTACCACCGATAGCCAGTTTGTGCCCCTCGGCGATCATTTGTTGACCGGCATCTCCGCGCCCGGCGCGCAGTACTGCCCATTGACCGCTAGCGTCAACTAGAAAAACGCCGGCGTAATAAAATCCAAACTCGTCGCAAATAATATCTACAGTTTGTTGTAATAATTCATCTGGGTCAAGAATAGACGTGATATTTTTTGCTACCCGTGCAGCAGTGTATAGCAGGGATGTTTGTCTATCATAAGACATGTGTGCATTCATGCTTCTCTCCATAAAATTACTATTCGCTAATCAATTGTTGAATAAGTTCTACCAATCCGCTTTCTCGCCCTTTGACGAAATAAGCGGTTGCGCCACGTTGCACCGCGTCTTTGGCTTTTCCAACCTCATCGTATGCGGTGAGCACGATGACTTTCAAATTTGGTTCTTGCTCGCGCAACTTGCTGAGCAATTCTATTCCTGCATGGGGAGCAGGTTGCCCCTCAAAATTAGGCATGTTGAGGTCCAGGACGGCCAGGTCTATGGAATTTCCCTCGGCCTGAGCAGTCTGGAAGGCCGCCAGTCCGGCCTCGCAATTTTCTGCGGTAATTACATCAAAGCCGGCCCGCAATAAGGTTTTTTCCAAACTACGGCGTACCAAGCGCTCATCATCTACTAAGAGAATTGTAAACATAAAATTAAACCTTTCCTACTTTATGAATGTTCTGCAATGGGTAACCAAACGTAAAAAGTGGCGCCTTCTCCCGGTTGGCTTTCTACCCATAATTTACCTTTGCTTTGGGTGATGATTTGCATACAAGCCGGAAGGCCCAATCCCGTACCGCCGCTGTTTCCTTTGGTGGTAAAAAATGAAACCCAAATTTTTTCTTGAATTTCTGGTGGAATTCCTGGACCATTGTCCTGCACAAGGGCTTCGACGAAGCCACTTTGAGGCGCAGGCTGTATCTTTACCTGAATTTGTGGTTGAGGATGTCCTTGTCCTGATAACGCTTCCCAGGCATTTTTAATCAAATTGATAAAAACCCGCTCAATTTGACGGGAATCTCCAAAAACCCGCGGGAGATCGCGCGCGACTTCCAAGGTGACCACACCCTTAGGGTAGCCCATCTCTGAGATGATTTTCGCAAGCAGTTCATCCAATGCAATGACGGTTTCGTGGCGTTGACGTGCCGGGCCAATCAGATCTTCCTTGATGTTAAGGATCGTCGTTGCGCTATTCTGGATAATTTGTAGGTCTTCCAGCATGGATTCCAGGCTGACGAGTGCACGCTGCCGGCGTTCGGGATAAGAGGCCAACTCATTGGCGCGTTCTGCTAAGTTCAAATCTTGTGTTTCTTCCAACAGGTTTTCCCAAATAGCCTGAAACGGCCAGGATGTTCCATGTTCAAGGTAGACCTGGCGCATGGCTGCTGTCAGGTTGAGCAAATCTTCGCGTAGTCGTTGCGCACTGCCAGGGATAGGTGCTGCTTTGTTCCCTACCCAATGGATGGCCTCGCCGGTGGCAGTTGCAATGGCCTCGAAGGTTTTTGTACGTAGCAATTCATTGTTAGCGGCTTCCAACTCTTTCAACAGACGAGCATTGTTGATAGCGATGGCAATTTGATCGGCCAGGGATTGTAGTGCAGCGACATCCTCTTTGCTGAAAGCGTTGAGTGCCTCGCTTTGAACGGTCATTGCGCCCAGTGGTGTTTCCTGCACAATGAGCGGCAATGCTGCCTCAGAACGTGTCTTGGGCAGTAGCGGATTTCGGAAATGAGAAGGCTCTCCTTCTACATCTAGTGCAATGAGAGCCTTCTTTTGCAGAATGCTCGAACCGATCATGGAGTGACGGTCTACATGCAGGCGGAAATTCGTTTTCAGCATGTGTTGTCCGGCTTCCCCATATCCGGCGCGTAATATCGCCCACTCTCCATCCTCTGAAAGAAGAAAAATACCGGAGTAATACAGTGAAAACTCATCACACAGAATGTCTACTGTTGAGCGCAATAATTCATCCAGGTCAAGGATGGAGGTAATGCTATGACTGACGCGTGCTGCTGCTTCTAACAAGTGTTGCCGCCGTTCCAGCATGGCGATGATATGCTGATTTTGGCGGTTCAGATATTCGTTACGCTTAACAACTTCTGTTAATTCCCGGATTTTGGCTTCTAGATGCTCTACCAGTTCAGCGTGGTAGGCCTGTATGTGTTCAGGGGCGTTTTCTAGCAGGTCGTGTTTCCCTTGCAGGTATTCCTTTACCTGCTTTGGAAAAGAATCCACGTCGATGGGTTTGGTAATGAAGCCAATACAACCGGCTGCCAGTGCCTTTTCACGGGAACCGGCGGTCGCGTCGGCTGTTAGTGCCACCAGGGGGACGGTGGGTAAAATACTTCGTAGCCGGGTAGCCACCTCGCGCCCACTCATGTGGGGCAGGTTGATATCCAGGAGCACCAGGTCAGGACGGGTGTCTCGCGCGAGTTCCAATCCATCGAGTGGATTATCGGCTTCCAGTACAATATACTCTTGCCCCAATAGCCGCCGTACTAATATACGGGCGGATTCGGTATCTTCAATGTACAAAATTTTAGGCTTTTGTAGTGGCTGCATGGGCAAGGGGGAATGAGCAACGTTAGGAGATGGGCTGTCTTGCGGTATTATGGCATCTCTGATTACACAGTTTGTACTTTTTCAACTGTGCGTTGATTATACCTACAATTTGTTATTTACAACAGACAGATACATAGAAATACCGCAATTTTTATGTTTTCAAGCGAGGCGATACCCTTGCCTTGACTTGTACTCCTTGCACAAAGAGTATTTCATTTGCCAAAGGCGATGGTTTGCGAAGCACACCTAACCCCTCGCCGTGACCATCTGTGGATGTGACCTCACCAACACGTCGTCCCTGGTCATTGACTACCGGCGTGTTGGCTTCGAATGGCACCTCCGCCCGAAGGTGACATAAGTGCCGGGTGACTTTGTCGTAGGTGTGTTGACGTGTAATGACCTCTTGCCCGGTGTAACACCCCTTATTTCTCGCTACGAGAGATTCCAAACCTGTCTCCAGTGGGGTGTAGGCCGATTGCCATTCAGATGCCCCTGGAATGCCATTGTGAATGCGCCAGCGTAACCACTCATCGGCTTCCCAGTACGAAACCCCTGATTGAATCAGTTGTTGTTGCCAGGATTTTGCTGCCTTTTGTGGCACGAGTAGCGTTTGTGTGGGGAGAGCGTTTCCTTGGGGGGCAAAACGCCAGCCGCCTCCATCCAACGCGGCAACATTCTCGCCAGCCGGAAAGGGCGCCGGGATTTGGGGGTGTGGACTGTCCCCCAGGAGGGGGATTTGCACCCAAGGGGAAGTATCTACCTCCAGGGTGACGTGATCCATAAAGAAAATTTTGCTGCGCAGGTGGTTGTAGGTTTGCGTTGTCCGATCGGTTAGTGAGAGCACCCCGAAGGTTTCCTCATCCACTACAAAGACGAGTAGTACATCCAGGATGCGTGCGGCCGGAGAAGTCAGCACAGTGGCAATAGCCCGTGTATCAGAGAGGTGGCGCAGGTCATTGGTGCTTTGGCGTTGAAGAAAATCAACGCGGTCATTCCCGCGCAGATACATGATGTGTCCATTGTTTTTTAGCGTGAAGTATGACATGGAATAGGGATAAGAGAAAAAGCCCCCCAGCAGGGTGGGGGGCTTTGTTGAGTTTTTGTCAGGCCGGTGATGGCGCAGGTGGTGTGCTGGGCGCCGAAGATGATGGTTTCGGCTTGTCTGCCTTGGTTTTTGTTTCTGTATCAGGCATGCTGCGACGAGGTACGGGAGTGTGCGCTCGTTTTGCATATGGCGGTGGGAAAATCGCCTCGAATTCTTCTCGAGTGATGGTTTCTACCTCCAGCAAGCGTTGAGCGACGGCGTGTAATTTATCTTCGTAGGTGCGTAAAATCTCGCGTGCACGTTCGTAGGCCATGTTGACCAGGTTGCGAACTTCCCGATCGATTTTCTCTGCTACGGCTTCTGAATAATCACGCTGCTCGGAAATTTCTCGTCCCAGGAAAATTAACTCTTCTTTTTGACCGTATACCATTGGCCCAAGTTCTTCGCTCATGCCAAGTCGGGTGACCATTTGACGTGCCAGTCGGGTGACACGTTCGATATCGTTAGATGCGCCTGATGTGATGTCGTCGAAGATTAATTCTTCGGCTGCGCGGCCACCTAGCAGGGTAATCATCTCGGCAAGCAATTTTTTACGGGACATTAAAGTGTGGTCTTCCTCCGGCAAGGACATGGTGTAACCACCTGCCATACCGCGCGGGATAATAGTCACTTTGTGTACCGGATCGGCCTCTTTCAAGGCATTGGTAACTACGGCATGTCCGGCTTCATGGTAGGCTACAATGCGTTTTTCATCTTCACTGATTAGGCGGCTCTTGCGTTCTGGCCCGGCGATGACGCGTTCGATGGCTTCTTCCAGTTCTTCTTGGGTGATGACCTTTCTGTTACGGCGGGCGGCTAAAATAGCGGCCTCGTTAACCAGGTTTTCCAGGTCGGCACCGACAAAGCCGGGTGTCGAGCGGGCCAGCGTTTTCAAATCGACATCAGGTGCAATGGGTTTGCCCTTGACATGTACCCGCAGGATGGCTTCGCGGCCGCGCACATCGGGACGGTCGAGCACCACGCGGCGGTCAAAACGCCCAGGGCGCATTAGCGCCGGATCGAGGATGTCTGGGCGGTTGGTGGCTGCAATGACGATGACGTTGGTGTCGGTATCGAAACCGTCCATTTCAACCAGCATTTGGTTGAGGGTTTGCTCGCGTTCATCGTGACTACCACCCAGCCCCGCACCGCGTTGACGCCCGACGGCATCAATTTCGTCTACGAAGATGATGCAGGGTGAGTGACGCTTGGCCTGTTCAAACAAGTCGCGCACGCGGCTGGCGCCCACACCCACGAACATTTCTACAAATTCGGAACCGGAAATCGAGAAGAAAGGTACGCCGGCTTCGCCGGATACAGCCTTCGCCAATAATGTTTTACCGGTGCCAGGAGGCCCAACCAGTAACACGCCCTTGGGAATGCGCGCTCCTAAGGAGATAAATTTTTGTGGTTCACGCAAAAATTCAACGACTTCCTTGAGTTCTTCTTTCGATTCTTCAACACCGGCAACGTCCTCAAAGGTAACGGTGGGTTGTTCTCCCGTAAACATGCGGGCACGCGATTTCCCGAAAGACATCGCCGCATTATTGCTGCCCTGGGCTTGTCGGAAGACGAAAGCAAATACCGCCATCAAAATGATAAACGGCAAGACATAGGAAAGGATGGTCATTATCCCTAACCAGGGACTGGGGGCCTTGACCTCAATATCTATTTTTGATGAAGAGAGCATCTCTGGCGTCACGCCTAGTTGCACCAGTTGCTCAATGAGGGTAGCGGAACTTTCCTTTTGAGATTGTTGTTCGGTGCCGTTTACGTAAATGACGCGTAGATGATCGTTATCGTCTACTACGATACGACGCACTGCACCGCTACGGATATCTGTGGCTAATTGATTAATGGTCAGCACATCGCTGGTTTCCGACTGTTGATTGAATTGATACAACACCATGGACGCGATGGCGACCATGAGGATTACATAGATGATTGCAGACCGATTACGTGTTGGGTTCACATTAAACCTCCAAAGTTTATTCATTGCCCTTAAGCAAATGTAATTATACCAACCTATACCCTGGTTTTGATAGATCTATAAAAAAACTCATACACTTTTAAAATAAAACGCCTTTTGGTAAGTTTGTGGGATACTTATAATTGACTTCCCTTCAGAGTTCGTCTATACTCAAACCAACAGATAATGCTAACTAAACTGTTCTTACGAGGAGAACCCTATGAGCACTTTGCCAGATTCCCCAAAGCGTGAAATCCCACAAGAAGATCTTGCGACTGCTGCCCCTTCATCTGATGAGATGGCAGGCCCCGAAACGTTAGCCTTAGGAGTTTTTGCTGCCCCTACCGAGGATGCGGGTCTGGGCGCTTTGGAACCGGATTTTGACCAGAGCGCGGGCCTTGAGAGCATCGATGATGCCGGAATGCAAGCCTTTGAGCCGGTGATAACAGACGAAGAGTTTGAATCTCAACCCGCTTCACAAGCGGAAATTGCGATGCCACCTCAACAAGCAATGCGTGGTGCACCGATTTTTTCACCCGCCGCCTTTGAAGAACCCTCGCCGGAAGCGGGTCTTCTCCATCCCGATGCTCCTAAACGCCTTGAAAAAGTGCCCGCTTCCCCCGAGATGATTTCTTTATTCATCACAGATGAGCGTATGAACGCGCTGTGGGACTACATAGATCAGATTAAGAAAAAAGTGCCTATGAAAATCCAAAATTTGTATCTGGCACGCGAGTTGTTGGATGACATTGAATCTGCACGCAATGCGTTATTGGGAGGGCGTGGAAATTATGAAGAAGCGGAGCGCTTAGTAAATGAGGTGGCCTATCGCTTGGCATTTACCGACCGTTTGCAGAATTGGTCCAGCACTTGGGGAAGCATCTTGTTTGTATACGAAACTTTATGGGGTATCTTGTTTATTTGGGGGATGTTTCGCCTGGGAGAGATTGCTTTTGAATCTGACGCGGTCACGTTTGTATACATCCTTAGTAGCGTCATTTGGGGAGGCATTGGTGGCATTACAGGTGCTTTGTTGGCACTCATCAAACACATCACCAAATATCAAGATTTTGACATTCAGCACCGCATGTGGTATCTCGGCAGCCCGGTGATTGGAGCAGTGGTTGGTTTGTTTATTTACGGTGTCATTCAGGTAGGGCTGTTCTCCATAACGGATGGAAATATTGCCTCACCTTTCATTGTGTACATTCTTGCCTGGTTAGGTGGTTATCAGCAAAACGTGTTAACGGATATTATCAAGCGCTTGCTCAAGACCTTTGAGATTTCAAGTAGTGAAAAGGATGAGGAACAGTAGCCCCGAAAAACAACAAACTAAAAGAGCGCCGCATTAATAGGCGGCGCTCTTTTATTGTGCTTGAAGACAAGAAGGCACTCATTTGTGACTTTTTGGCTTCTCTTTTTTGTCTCTTCCCCAAATCATGCCCTCGATGCGGCGGGCAGTCTGACGGAATAGCGTGCGTGCACGGTTTAGTGTACTGAAGTGTCGCACGCGACGCTGCGTTTTACTCAGCGGGCCGCTCCATTGCGCTAGCAATGCTCCCCAGGTTAGCCCGGCGCCAAAGCCCACCAGTATGATATAGTCACCGGGTTGCAAACGCCCTTGTTCTACCGCTTCATAGGTTGCCAAGGGAATGGAGGCCGTAGATGTATTGCCATAGCGATCAAGATTCATCATGAAGCGTTCTGTGGGCAGTTTCAATCCACGTGCGGCTGCTTCGATGATGCGTTGATTGGCCTGATGGGGGATGACTAGATTGATATCTTCAACTTTCAAGCCGGCCTGAGTAATGACTTCTTCCGTAGCATTAGCCATGACACGTGTTGCAAAGCGAAATACTTCACGCCCGTTCATTTGAATGTAGTGCATTCCCTGTCGTACGGTTTCCATTGTCGTGGGATGGCGGCTGCCCCCCGCCGGCAGTATCAGGCTTTTTGCGCCGGAGCCATCGGAATGCAGGGTGCTCGCCAGCACGCCGCCGGGTGTCTCGCTGGCTTGCAAGACGAAAGCACCGGCGCCATCGCCGAACAAGATACAGGTTTGACGGTCTTCCCAGTTCACAAAGCGCGAGAGCGTCTCCGAGCCGATGACCAGCGCGCTTTTGATGGCGCCAGCACGAATTTGAGAAGCGGCCATGCTGAGCGCGTAGATAAAACCGGTGCAGGCTGCCGAAAGATCAAATGCACCGGCACGGGTGGCGCCGATGTGATCTTGTACCAGACAGGCAGTGGCAGGGAAAGTATATTCTGGGGATGAACTTGCAACAATAATTAAATCTACTTCGGCAGGGGCAAGCCCGGCGTGAGATAATGCTTGCAAGGCGGCTTTGCTGGCCAGTGTGGCCGTGCTTTCATTTGCTCCCGCAATGCGGCGTTCGTGGATGCCGGTACGGCTGACAATCCATTCATCACTGGTTTCTACCATTTGCATAAGGTCGTGATTTGTAAGTTTCTTTTCCGGAACGGCTATTCCCCAGCCGGTGATGTGTGCATATGTACTCATGAAACAGGCTCCTTCAATGCCTTGATGTGGGGTGAACAACTCGCAAGTTACAACACTCCCTTGCGAAGAGAGATGCGCTGTGAGGGAAAAGAAAACGTTTCCCAAACCCTAACCCTTTCCTTCGAGCCTTGGTGCCTTAGAGTTCGTCCATAAATAACTTCCTAGTTTATTAGTCCTTCAGCGTTGAAAGTTAACGCAAAGGCGCGGCGTCGCAAGGAAAATCATGTTTTAGTGCCACAACCGGGCAGGTTTTCATCCAGAAAAACCTTTGCGCCCTGGCGCCTTTGTGTTAAGGTTTTGGGGCTGTTCAAATATTGGGTGAAGCGAAAGAACAACATGATACCCGCCCCAAAAAGGGCGGTGTAGGAGTCCCCCCTAAACCCCCTTCCTTCAAACCAGGAACGGATTTATGCAGTGGGAATACGTGCTTGCAAGCCGGCGTAGATGGTGCGTATGTGGGTGCGGTCGTGTTCTGCCATGAAATACACCAATTCGGCGAGGGTACTTGGCCCAAAGATACCATGGCGCATAGGCCGCTGCCAGGCATCTGTGGGCAGGTTCTCCAGGAAGGTGAGCAACTGCTGCCGAACAGCGAAAAATTTACTCAGCACATCCGGGCCGTTCTTCAGATGGTAACAGCGCTCTGTCGCCCATCTATCGGCGTTGACGGCCGGGATGAAAGGATTTGTTTTTTTGAGCGTTTTTTCCAAGCGCGGCAGGTGAATTTCGGCATCCGAATCACACAGGTGACACAAATTCTCCGTCAGTGACCAGGCATCCGGGGCTAATGGTTGTTTCCAGACTTCTGTGGGCAGGTTGCGGCACCAAGTGTCTAGCACGGCCGGGGTGGCGCGCAGGGTGGCGAGGGCAGCCTCAGGGGTATCTAGTACAGGGGCCAGCGCATCTTTTGGGGTGGCTGCTAACCATGGAAGCAGGGACACCAGCGGGCCGCGTCCGTTTCCAACTTGTCCATCCGGGCTGTTCGTCACCCAAAAGGTGGGCAATCCCATTTTTTTGGCCGGGTGGAGGTCAAGATCAGGGTCGTTACCTACAACCAGGAGTGGGCTCTGTGGCCAGCCCAGGCGGGCCAGAATTTCGGCGTAGTATTCCGCAGATGGCTTGGTAAAATGGAAGTGCTCGTAGGAGGTAATGAGGGCAAAATTATTTTCGTCACATGGCAGCCCGGCCCAGGCCAGCCGATGCTCGATGGCCAGACGCGGAAAGAGGGGGTTGGTGGCAATCACCACTTGCCAATTTTCTTGGGTGGCGTGAGCCATGAGTTCTTGGGCCCCATCTTGAGGTTGCGTGAGGGCTTGCAGGGTGGGAAAAACCTGCCGGTAGAAGTCATCGATTTCGGACTGGAGTTTTTCAGGGGAATGGTTGATGGCCGGATAGAAGTATTCGTCAAAAACTTCTTTCAGGGTGCGATCAATACGCCGATTTTCCATCATGCGCTGTGTACCGGCCATCAAAGCCTGCGTGAAGTGCACCGGTTGGCTGTAACGGGCCATGTGTGTGGTGAGCGCCTTCAGGTAAGCAGGGTAGAAGGTGTCGGTGGCGTTTTGTAATAGGGTGTCGTCGAGATCGAGTAGCAAAACGAGTGGTGTCATTGCTTGAGCAGAGATTGAAACGCTTCGGGAAGTTCGTGGCATTGGCCGCAGCCAACCTGAGGTTCGGTGACTTCTTGTTGACTTTTGGTGCAATAGGCGCTGACAATCACGCGCTTGCGCCAGGGGGGCAGCAAGTCGCGTTGGATTTGTGGCCGCAAGCGCAGGTTCGGGCAGGCGTTGGCTTGCCGAATGGCTGGTACTGGACAGGTTTCACAAAGTGCTGCTTGCCAGGGCAGGTTGTGTTCTTGCAGGAAGCGGCACTCTTCGTGTTCGCGCCCCCGATAGTAATTTCCGTAAAAGTGAGGACATTCTTTGCCGGCTGGAGTTTGCATAGGCAAAATTATAGCACGATATCGGTAACCGGCTATTCAGCGGTGTGGGAATCGCCTCTATTGGTTTAGATGCCATAGGTTAGAACGCTGAAAAGCCAAGATATTGACGCTCTGCTTTGATGATAGTAAAATAAAGACAGATTAATACGATTAATTGGATTTTTGTTTGCAGGTTAACGCCGATTCAAAGATGAGAAGGTACTATGCACCAGGGAACGGTTGATTTTTTACGCTATCTGGCACAAATACCAGATGAGAACACAGAGGATTCATCGAAATTGCCCTCTTTTCAGGAAATGAGCGCTGACTTGGGGATTAGCGTATCTAAACTACGCGAGCACCTTGAAGTGGCGCGTGCCCTGGAATTGGTGGATGTGCGTCCCCGCCTGGGGATTCGGCGCATCCCCTTTTCATTTACGCCGGCAGTACGGCTGAGTCTGGTGTATGGTGTGCATCTAGACCGCCAACATTTTGAACAGTATGCCGATCTGCGCGATAAACTCGAGTATGCTTATTGGCATCAGGCCGTCGCGGCGTTAACCCCCGAAGACCATCGTTATTTGCAGCGCTTAGTGGACCAAGCCCTGCAAAAACTCAATGGCGTACCGGTGCGTATTCCCCATGAAGAGCACCGGGAACTTCACATGGCAATCTACAGGCGGTTGGACAATCCCTTTGTACGGGGGTTGTTAGAAGCCTTTTGGGATGCCTATGAATCGTTTGGCCTAAATCTGTATGCGGACTATGATTATCTGCAGCGGGTGTGGCGCTATCATCGCGAAATGGTGGATTCTATTTTGGCCGGGAATTTTGATGCCGGTCTGCAAGCGTTGATAGCACATAAAGATTTGTTGCACCATCGTCCTTCTTAAAAAAGGGACGAGGTACATGAGGCGAGATTTTTTATCAGGAAGGAGACTTTCTATGAGTAATGCACAACCTTCGGTGCTTTTAAATCTTCCGGAGGGTATAGACCCTGTTGTGAACGATTTTTCGATCACGGTAGGGACTGTAAATGGTTCTGGTAGCCAAACCGCGAATATCACACTGATGCGGACGGTGTTCCGTATGGGTGTTCCGGTGGCCGGCAAGAACCTGTTTCCCTCCAACATCCAGGGGTTACCGACCTGGTTTACCATCCGCATTAGTGAGCAGGGCTATCTGGCGCGCCGTGAAGAGCACGAAATTGTGGTTGCCATGAACCCGGCCTCTTTTGCCCAAGACCTGGCGGATGTAAAACCGGGCGGGGTTTTCTGTTATGACGATAGCATCAAGCAAGCCATCACCCGTGATGACATTGTGGTATACCCTATGCCAGTGACAAAACTGGTGCGTGCAGCAGATGTGCCTTCCAAATTGCGTAGTTATGTCGCCAACATGGTGTATGTGGGCGTTTTAGCGCACATTTTAGGGTTGGATATCGAGGCCATTCGGGCGTCGCTAGATTTTCACTTCAAAGGCAAGGCCGGCCCTGTCAAGATGAATATGGACATGGTGGAGGCGGCTGCACAATGGGCGAAAGAAAACCTCGAAAAGAAAGACCCTTATGTGGTACGGCCTTCTAATAAGACCGATGGTTACATCATGGCCGATGGAAATACCGCGGCTGCCCTGGGTGCCATTTATGGTGGTGTGCAATTTGTAGCCTGGTATCCCATTACGCCGGCTTCCAGTTTGGCAGAAGCACTCAACACGTACCTGCCCAAACTGCGCAAAGATGCCGATGGTAAACACACGTTTGCCGTGGTGCAAGCCGAAGATGAATTGGCTGCCGTTGGCATGGCCATTGGTGCTGGATGGGGCGGCTTGCGGGCTATGACATCCACCTCTGGCCCTGGCATCAGCCTGATGACTGAGTTCGTTGGCCTGGCCTATGCCGCCGAAGTGCCCGTGGTGATTTGGAATGTGGCGCGCGTCGGTCCCAGCACCGGTTTGCCGACCCGCACCGGCCAGGGCGATCTGACCATGACCTACTTCTTGGGGCATGGGGATACGGATCACGTCATCTTGTTACCGGCCAACCCTTCTGAGGCTTTCGAGTTTGGTTGGAAGGCCTTCGACCTGGCAGAGCATCTGCAAAGCCCGGTTTTCGTCCTCAGTGACCTGGATTTGGGCATGAACCAATGGATGACGCCTCCTTTTGAATATCCCGATCGCCCAATGGATCGTGGCAAGGTCTTGTGGGAAGAAGACGTAGAGAACTTTGAGCAGAAGCATGGCGTTCCCTGGGGCCGTTATCTGGATGTGGATGGCGATGGCATTCCCTATCGGACGGTGCCGGGTAACCGTTCGCCGAAGAGTGCTTACTTTACCCGCGGTACAGGGCACGACGATTACGCTCGCTACAGCGAAGACCCCGAGACGTGGGAACGCACACAAGATCGCATCAAGGCCAAATATGCGTGGGCGCGACAAAATGCCCCTCAACCGGTGGTATACGAAGCCGAAGGCGGTGCCGAAATCGGGTTGATTGGCTTTGGCACGACCGATGATGCCATTTTAGAAGCCCGCGACCAATTACAGGCCGCTGGCATCCCTACCGATTTCCTACGAGTGCGCTCCATTCCGTTTGCCGAAAGCGTGGCAGAATTTATACGCACACATGAACGTGTATACGTGGTGGAATTGAACCGAGATGGACAATTGCACCAGTTATTGACCATCAACTTCCCCGAACTGACCCACAAACTGGTTTCGGTGGCTCACCTGGATGGTTTGCCCATGACGGCGCGCTGGGTGCGCGAACAGATCATGGCGCAGGAGGTGAAATAATATGTCTAGCCAAGTGAATAAAGCAGGTTTGTCAAAGGGTGAATATCGTGGCGCACCCAGCACTTTGTGCCAGGGTTGCGGGCATAATTCAATTGCCAGTCAGATTATTGCCGCGGCTTACGAACTGGATATCGTACCCGAAAATCTCGTGAAATTCAGCGGCATTGGCTGTTCTAGCAAAAGCCCGACGTACTTCTTGAGCCGCTCCTTTGGCTTCAATGGTTTGCATGGGCGTATGCCCGCCATTGCTACAGGTGCATTGTTTGCTGATGTCACGCTCAAGGGGTTGGGCATCAGTGGAGATGGGGATACGGCCAGCATCGGCATGGGGCAGTTCAAGCACATCCTGCGCCGCAACCTCAACCTGGTCTACATTGTAGAAAATAATGGCGTTTACGGTTTGACAAAAGGACAATTTTCGGCTACAGCCGAAAAGGGATTGCGCCTCAAGAAGCAGGGCGTCAACCCCTACATGCCGGTTGATATTTGCATGGAAGCCCTGATTGGCGGTGCCTCTTTTGTGGCCCGCTCCTTCGCCGGAGACCCTAAACAAGTTAAGGAATTGCTCAAGGCGGCCCTCACGCATAAGGGGCTGGCCATCTTGGATATTATCAGCCCGTGTGTCAGTTTTAACAACCAGGATGAAAGTTACCACTCCTACGGTTGGGCAAAAGACCACGAAACACCCATCCATGATATTTCCTTTGTCCCCGTGATGGATGAAATCATACTCGAGGATGAATTTGAGCCTGGTGAAGTGCGTGATGTGACCATGCACGATGGCTCGCACATCTTGCTCAAGAAAATAGAGCGTGACTACGACCCGACTAGCCGCGCCGAAGCCATTCGTGTTCTGGATGAAAACTACCGCAACGACATGTTGTTGACGGGTTTGATTTACATTGAAAAGGACATTCCTACGATTGAGAAAGTCCACAATTTACCGGCAACAGCGCTTAACCGCCTGAGCGAAGCGCAATTGCGCCCCGCGCCGGAAATCCTGGATGAGATCAACGCCTTGATGTTCTAGGGCAATTTTACAAACGAAAAACAGGCCAACCCCCGAGAATCCGGGACTGGCCTGTTTTTTTATCTCCCTCTGAGTGGGTTCACGCGGGACTTTCAGGGGGTGCCTTAATCCCCCAAGGAGGTCCTGGCCCTTGGGGGCTGTACGTTGGAGCAGGGCTTACGCCACAATTTCGCCTTCGATGACTTCTACCCCATGCGTGAAGGTCAACCCATCGGGGCCCCTGTCCACACGGATGACGTCGCCTTCTTTGAATTCACCGGCGAGCACATGGATTGCCAGCGGGTCTTGTAATTCGCGTTGGATGGCGCGTTTGAGCGGACGGGCACCAAATTGTGGGTCGTAGCCGACTTCGGTCAGATATTCACGCGCTGCTTCGCTGACTTCCAGTTTGAAGCCCTTCTCCGCTAGCAGGTGACTGACTCGCCGCAGTTGAATGTCCACAATACCGGCCAGGTGTTCCTTGCCGAGCGGATGGAAGACCACAATCTCGTCAATACGGTTGAGGAATTCCGGGCGGAAGTGGGCCTGCAGCACGCGGTTGACTTCCTCACGCCCGACTTGATGGCCGTTCTCCCACAGCGTATTACCCAGATTAGAGGTCATAATCACCACCGTGTTGCGGAAATCCACCGTGCGGCCTTGCCCATCCGTCAGGCGGCCGTCGTCCAACAACTGCAGCAGCACGTTGAAGACTTCGCGATGGGCCTTCTCGATTTCATCGAACAGCACCACGCTGTACGGTCTGCGGCGGACGGCTTCGGTCAATTGACCGCCTTCGTCGTAGCCCACATAGCCGGGTGGCGCACCAATCAAGCGGCTGACAGTGTGCTTTTCCTGGTATTCGCTCATGTCAATGCGCACCATGGCGTGCTCGTCATTGAACATGAACTCTGCCAGGGCGCGCGCCAGTTCGGTTTT
>DAOTZN010000245.1:0-9090 GCA_034434095.1 Anaerolineales bacterium | reverse complement strand
TATTGTGCTTATCTTCAAACAGGACATTGATTTCAGGAGGTGTACTGTCGCTTGATATTTCCTGTTTTTCCCCTCTTAGGACAACCCAGGACGTTTGTGGGTTGTCTGATTTTGTAAGTCCCTATTTGCACTTTCACCAAAGTTCTAAATTACCCTATGATTCAGCATGCGGAGGAAGGAAGACATGCGCTCTAAAAAATTTGCTGTTCTGTCGTTGGTCATTGCATTGCTTTTGATCTTTACCCAAATCGCGCTGGCGGCCTCCAATCCCCCTGGCCGTGGTGGTACGACCCCCGGAAAGGGAATCAGCGCCGGTAAGGAGCCTCATAATCCACTTAACGCCCCTCAGCCTGGGGTGGCACCCGTCTTAGGGAAAGATGCTCCCAATGTGATTCCCGATCAATATATCGTAGTTCTGAAGTCCGATGCTAATCGTAAAACGGTTAACGATGTTGCACAAATGGCAGAAGCGGCCGGTGCAAAAATGGTGTATCGTTACACTACCGTCTTGAATGGTTTTGCTGCCAAATTGCCTGCCAAAGCACTGGAAGCCTTGCAACATAACCCCAATGTTGAATACATCGAAGCAGATCAACGGATTCAGATTACAGGCTCTCAAACCAATGCTACCTGGGGCATTGACCGCATTGATCAGCGTGATTTGCCGTTGAACGGCGTTTATAATTACGATTACACTGGCGCCGGCGTTAACGTGTACGTCATTGATACCGGTATTCGCATTACGCATAACGAATTCGGTGGCCGCGCCCATTATGCTTATGATAGCGTGGGTGATGGACAGAACGGCAATGATTGTAATGGTCACGGTACCCACGTAGCCGGTACCATTGGCGGTAGCACCTATGGCGTGGCGAAGGATGTCACCTTGTATGCCGTGCGTGTGCTAGACTGTCAAGGTTCCGGCACAAACTCCGGCGTGATCGCGGGAGTAGATTGGGTTACCAACAACCATGCCAGCCCGGCAGTTGCCAATATGAGTCTGGGCGGCAGCGCTTCAACTGCCCTGGATAACGCGGTAAGCAACTCGATTGCCTCCGGTGTAACCTACGCCATTGCTGCCGGCAACGACAATCGCAATGCTTGCAATTACTCCCCGGCACGGGTGAGCGCAGCCATTACGGTAGGCTCTACGACGTCTTCAGATGTGCGCTCATCGTTTTCAAACTATGGTTCTTGTGTGGATATTTTTGCGCCTGGTTCTAGCATTACTTCGGCTTGGAACACCAGTGATAGTGCTACGAACACCATCAGCGGGACTTCGATGGCTACTCCCCACGTAGCGGGTGCTGCGGCACTCTACTTGCAGGCCAACCCCGGTGCCAGCCCGGCGCAGGTTGCCAGCGCATTGGTGAACGCTGCCACCACCGGACGCCTGTCCAGCATTGGTTCGGGTTCTCCCAACCGCTTGTTGTACACCTTTTTCACGGGCGGCGGTTCTCCCACTCCCACGCCGGCGCCTACGGCCACCCCCAGTGGCGCGCCGTGCAGTGCTTGTACTCAGTATAGCGGTTACCTGGCCGGCTCAGGCGACTATGATTACCAGCCCAACGGCACCTACTACTATAGCAAAAAGGGCACACACCAGGGATGGCTGCAAGGCCCGGCTGGTGCTGATTTCGATCTGTACCTCTACAAGTGGTCTAGAGGAGGGTGGAGGGTAGTTGCCAGTTCAACCAGTTCCTCTTCTACCGAGTACATTTCCTACAATGGTAGCGCCGGTTACTACATGTGGGAAGTTTACTCCTATAGCGGCGCCGGAAATTACGATTTCTGGCTCAAACATCCATAAAACATTTTTAGGCCCGATATCCCCAAAATAACAGAAAAGAAGTCCGGCGCACTGCGTCGGACTTCTTGCTTCTTTGAAAGTTTCGTTGCTCGAAATAGACAACTGCCTGTGCAGGTTGCGCACTGATAAAACAGGGTAGGACAGGCTTTCTAGCCTGTTCTACCCTGTAACCTGTGCAGACGATGCTCGCAGCAGGCGGCTGTGGCTAAAAAAGCACGCTCAACCGTGTTGAGGACGGGGCAACCAGGCTATTACCGAAAATACATCAAACGCCCGTTGGCGGCATCGGCAACCCACAAGCCGCCTTGCGAGTCGGCGGCTAAGCCGATGGGCAACCCAAACTGCCCCGCACCGTTCCCGAAATCGCCCCACAGGCGCACCACGTCACCCTCGGCGGTGAACTCAATCAGCCGGTAGCCCTCCGGATCGCTGATGACGACGTGACCGTTCGCCAACACGGCCACATAGGGCTTATTGTCCAGCGATTGCCCGTACCAACCGGCGATATCCCAGGCGCGCAATGGAGTAAAAGTGTTTGGGGCACTCTCCTCGAAGACCTGCATACGCTGATTCCACGTATCGGCCACGTACACATGGCCAACCCCGTCCAGTGCCAGGCCGACCGGTTCGTCAAACTGACCGGTATCTGCGCCGTAACTCCCGAACTGGGTGATAAAGTTGCCCATGGCATCGAAGACTACGATGCGCTTATTGCCCGTATCGCTCACAAAAACCCGTCCCTGGGCGTCCACAGCCACATCACGCGGCCCCCAGAAGGCCTCCGGTTTCTCGGCCTGCCCGAAGACACCCCACATAGTGATGAACTGCCCATCGGCGGTGAATTTTTGGATGCGATGATTCCAGGTATCGGCCACGTACACATTGCCATCTGGACCGACGGCCACGCCCCAAGGCTGATTGAAGGTGCCGGCAGGCGCTTCCCCGGCCAGAATGTCGGCGAAGGAACCCCAGCGCTGTAAGATTTCGCCCTCCGCACTCAGGTGGATGACCTGATGGGCTTCGGTGTCCGTGACGTACAGGGTGCCATCGGGGGCGATGGCCAGCCCACGGGGAGAACGGAACGCCTCCACGGGGGGCCGGCTGCCCCCCAGAATGCGCGCCGCCTCCAGGGTTTGCTGCTTCCCCTCGTAGGGGTCGGCCTGTACCTCTTGCTCTGGGGAGGCCTGCGCACCGTATTCCCAAATCTGCGCGGCCACGTCCTTGCGGATGTACAGGCGCATACGGTCGGCCGGGTTCCAGTTGCTCAAACTCATGTCCTTGTTCAGCACTTGCGCGTAGCGGGTGTGGTCGCGGTTGAGCCAGATATCCCACAGAGCGGCGCGCATGGCCGGATTGTTGAGCGCCTCGCCGATGCGTTGCCAGGTCAGGCCAAAGTAATCCTGCTCCGGCCACACCATGCGGATATAGTCGAAGCGGTAGTAATCCTGACGCACTACGGCTTCGATTTTGCCGTAGTTGTTATCGCCTACGATGATGACCGGCGCGCTGCGCAAGTCCTTGGTGGGTTGTGCGCCGTAGAAGCGCTGATTGCGATAATGCCGCAGGTACCACGTCAGCGGCCAGGAAGTATCGTCATCGTAGGCCACTTCGATATCCAGACCATCCGTCAGGCGTAGGGACAGGTCTTCGACACGCGCCATCACGTCCTTGACGCCGCGCGCCGAGTGGGCGTACACCAGGTACTCGTTGGCCTGGTCGTAGTTCCTGTAGGTAGCCTGAAAGGCGGTGTGCACGGTGAAGGCTGCCAGCAGTGCGAAAAAGGCCACAACCGTTGTGCGCCACAACGTCTGCACCCGCAGGCGTACCAGTGCCCACAGGCTCACCGCGGCTGCAATTAGGGCAACCACGAAGTTGCCGGTGGTTTGTAGAGCGGCCAGGTCTTTTCCTTGGAAGGGAGGGGTCTCGCCCAGCAGGCTGCCCGTTGCTCGGAAGGCACTGAGCAGGAAAACCAACTCCAGGGCGAGCGCTTGCCAGGTTTCGGGTTGCCGCCACATGCCGTCAGGGAGGCCTTCGACCAGGCGCCCTAATCCCCAGCCGCCCAGAAGAATCAACGGCAGGGCGATGTGTACCGTCAACCAGGGCATCTTCTCGCCGGCGATTGTGTAGGCGATGATGGACATGACGCTCCAATAAAAGGCCAGCAGTGGGAACAGGCGCACATTTGCCTGAATTTCTTCCTCCTGAGGGTCAGCCGTTTCCGATGGCATTTGGGGTTTGCCCCGTAACAGGTAACCCACGCCTACCAGGCTGGCCAGGAAGGGCAGGTACTCATACAACGGAATTTGTACCAGCAGGTAGTAGTACCACGGTTGTCCGCCGCGTTGTACGCCCTGTTGCGCCAGCCAGTAGCCCAGCGAACCCACCAGACCACTGAAGAAGCCGCTGCCATTGCTGAAGAAGGTGGTGTAAAAAACGGTGAAAATCAGGTAGAACAGCCCGGCATTTTGCCACCAATCGGTACCCAGCCACCATACCCCGGCTGCAATGCCAATCAGCGCCAGCGGTAACATAAAAACGGCAAAATGCCCCACATCACCCCAACCCAGGTTGGCAAGTGCCCCTGGCTGGTCGGGGATTGTCCATCCGACCAGTTTGACCGGCAGTGGGGTCAGTTGCGGCAAAATGAGCGTCAGCAAGAGTACCATCAAATCCAGGCTGCGCTCTCGATGCAGCGCTTCTAAGCCATAACCGGCCACCAGGAAGCCCAGTGCGGCCAGTAGCGAGACTCCGCCCAGCAATGCAGCGCCGGCAGAGAAAAGCGGCGGCACGTCCATACTGATTTGAACGCCGCCAGATGACGTGCCGGGCGCGGCCGGCTGCGCCAGCGTGCTTTCCACCACCGTGCTGGCCTGACCCAGTCTCATGAAGCCAGCGGCTATGCCGAAGAAGGCGAGGCTGGCAAGCAACATGACCAGGAAGAGTGAGCGCCGGTGGGGTTTGCGCCATGTCTGGCTAAGCACCCGTACCAGGAAGACTAACCCCAGAAAAATCAGCAATTGAGCGGTGTAGATGAAGCCCGTCTCTTTAGTGGCCAGGTGCAGGGCGGTGACGGCGCTCAGAACGAGCAAAAAGCGCTTTTCGCCGCCTTCCAGGTAGCGCAGCGTAGCCCACAGCGTCACCAGCCCAAAGAAGGCCACAAAGGCCTCGTTACGCACGTAGCGCCCATAATACAGCATATAGGGCGAGATGACGAACAGGAAGGCCGCGATGAGCGTGCCCGCCTTCCCCAGGTAGCGTCGGTAAGCCCACAGAAAGGCCACGCTGGCGATGCTGAACAGGGCGGCCGGTATGCGCGCCGTGGCGTCGTTATCGCCAAACAGGAAGTAACTCAGCGCTACCACGTGGAATTGGAACGGTCCGTGCATCATCGGGTCGTGTTGGTAGCCCTTGCCGGTGGCGAGATTCCAGGAGAAGTGGGTGTGCAGGCTTTCATCGTGGCTCATTACCCGCGCCCCCAAATCGTAGAAGCGGGTAACGATAGCCAGCATCAGGATGAGGGCAAAGAGCAGATGTTCTCGGCGAAGTTTGGGTTGGTTCATGAGTCGTATAGGTGTCTCAGTTGGATTGCTCTGGTGGGGTGGGCACGGCGAAGTATAGCACGCGGCCGGTCGCTGTATCCGCCACCCACAGGTTGCCGCTCGCATCGGCGGCCAGACCGGTGGGCAGCCCCAGCCCCTTGCTCAGGTCGGGGTCATCGCCCCAGGTGACCAGTGGGCTGCCATCGGTGCGGAAAACCAGGATGCGGAAGCCCTCCGGGTCGCTGACGGCCACGCGTCCATCGGGCAGTACGGCAATGTAGGGCTTGTTATCCAGCGATTGGCCGTACCAGCCCTCCACGTGCCACTCTCCCGCCGGCGCGTAGATGCCTTCTACGGCATTATCCAGAATGACCACGCGCTGATTCCAGGTATCGGCGGCGAAAATGCGACCGTTGGCATCCAGCGCCAGGCCAACCTGTTCGTTGAACCCGGCGGTAGTTTGGGAGAGCGGATTGCCATCGGCATCGAAAATCACAATGCGTTTGTTGCCCGTATCGCTCACGAAAACCCGCCCTTGGGCATCCACGGCTACAGCGCGCGGCCCCCAGAAGGCATCCGGCGTTTCGGCCTGCCCGAAGACACCCCACTGGGTGAGGAATTGCCCATCGGCGGTGAATTTTTGGATGCGATGGTTCCAGGTATCGGCCACGTATACACTGCCATCCGGCCCGACGGCCACGCCCCAGGGTTCGTTGAACGTCCCGGTGGGTGCGGGCTGGGCTTCGCTGACCCCGTACTCGCCCCAACTGTGCAGCAGATTGCCGTCGGCGTCAAAATGGAAGATGCGGTTGGCGGCGGTATCGCTGATGTAGAGTGACCCATCAGGGGCGACGGCAACCCCTCGGGGGGCCTGCATTTCGGGGTTTTCTATCACCCTGAGAGGGGGATTGGAAACACGCGCGGACTCATAGGGGGTGCTGACCCCCGGGGAGGGCGCGCCACCCGCGGGGGCGTTGGTCCGTGCCCACAATTGGTCGGCGATTCCCTTACGGATGTAGACGCGCATTTTGCGGGCCGGATCCCATACCGGCGGGTGCAGGTCTTTTCCCGTAGCCTGCCCGTACAGTGTGTAATCTCGATTCAGCCAGATTTGGAACAAGGCGGCGCGCATTTGCGGGTTGCCCAGGGCTTGCGCGATGCGTTCCCAGTTCAGGTCGAAGTAATCTTGCATCGGCCACCACATGCGGTGGACTTCGAAGACGTTGTACTGGCGGCGCAGGAGCGGGTCGACGCGCTCCCAATTGACATCGCTGACGATCACGACATCGTAGGAGCGCAGATCGGCGGGCGGTTCGGGGCCAAAGCCCAGTGTGTTGGGGAAGTTGCGCAGGTACCAGGAGAGCGGCCAGGCAGCCCCCGGATCACCCTTGCCATCGGAGTTGTCGTAGGCGACTTTGATGGACAGGTCGCCATACAGGCGTTGGGAGAGTTCCTGTAATTGGTGGTACAGGCGCTTATTGGCCGGGGCAGAATGGGCGTAGACCAGGAATTCGGTGGCTTCGTCGGCGTGCAGGTAGGCGGCCTGGAAGGCGGTGCGGGTGGTGAGCACGGCCGCCAGCGTGAAGAAGGCCAGCAGGATGACGCGCAGGGTTTGCCCGGACGTCCAGCCATTCATCCAACGCAGGAGTGCCCAACCACACACGAGCGCACAGACTAGGACGGTCAGCCCGCCGATGAGTGCGCTGGGGCTGGCAAGCAGTTGTTCCCATTGCGTTAGGGAGGCCTGTGCCGCAGCCAGGGAGATGCCAAAGACCGGTAAGACAACCAGCACTGCCCAGCCGTGCTGCCGTTGGAATGTTTCCCAGGAGATGCCCTCCACCAGCCGCCCAAGCGCCCAGCCGCCCAGCAGAATCATCGGCAGGGTGATGTGGTAGGTCAGCCAGGGCATTTTTTCGCCCGCAATGGTGTAGGCGACAAAAGCGGTCAGGCTCCAGTACAGGGTGAAGAGCGGGAAGAGCAGCGGATGGTCCACTTGTGGGTCGGTGGGTGGATTTTGCCGGGGTGTGCGGAGGGTATCTCGCAGCAGGTATCCGGCGCCGAGCAGGCTGGCCAGCAGTGGCAAGTATTCGTAGATAGGCACCTGCACCAGGAGGTAGTAGTACCAGGGTTGGGAGCCGCGCTGGACACCTTGTTGCGCCATCCAGTAGCCCAACGCGCCGACCAGGCCGGTGAAGAAGCCGGCGCCATAAGTCAGCATACTGGTGTAGAAGAGGGCAAAAATACCGTAGAACAACGCGGCGTTTGCCAACCATAGCCCGGCATCCCACCAGTTGCCCAGGGCGACGGCCAGTAGGATGAGCGGGATGATGAACAATGCGGTGCGTATCATGCCGCCTTGGGAGTAGTCCAACGGGTCGAAACCAAAGACTTTGACCGGCAGTGCGCCCAGTTGTGGCAAAATCAAGGTGCCGAGCACGAGTATCAGACTGAAGGGACGGTTGGCTTTTAGGGCATCTTGTCCGTAGCCGGTGATGATTTGCCACAAACCGAAGAGCGCGGTCAGCAGACTGAGCAGCAGCGCGCCGCCCACCAGGGCGTTGAAACCGCCGAAGAGTGCAAAGCCGCCACCCAGCGCCAGGAAAGCCAGGCTGATGCCCAGGGCGTAAAGCACCGGTCGGCGTTTTTCTTCTCGCGCCCACGGACGGCGGAAGACATCCCAGAGGAAAAGCACGGCGAGGAAGAGCAGCGTCTGGGCCGTGTAGATGAAGGCCGTTTCTTTGGCGGTGAAGTGCAGGGCGGTGGCAGCCGTCAGGGTGAAGAGGGCGCGCTTGCGTCCGCTCTCCAGGTAGTCGAGCAGCCCCCACCAGGTCAACAGGCCAAATAAGCCCACCAGGGCTTCGTTACGGGTGTAGCGTCCGTAGAAAAGAAGGTAAGGGGAAATGACCATCATGGCGGCGGCCAGCAAGGTGCCACTGCGCCCTAAAGGACGGCGAAAGAGCCACACGGCGGCCACGGTGAGCACACTGAAGAGGGCATACGGCACCCGCGCGGCGGTATCGTTATCGCCAAACAGGCCATAACTGAGTGCCAGCAGGTGAAATTGCAACGGCCCGTGTGTTAAGGGGGTGTGCGTGTAGCCAGAGCCTTTGTAAAACAGCCACGAGAAGTAGGTGTGCTGGGTTTCGTCGTGGCTCATCGTGCGCATACCCAGGTCAGCAAAGCGGGTGACGAAGGCCGCCAGAAGTATCAGAGTAAACAACCATTTGGTGCGTTGAGAAAATTTCATAGTTTCATATTGTGTAGCAGGATGTTGTTTTGGACATTGCGCCCCATTATAGCATTTTCGTTGGGGAGTTGGGTAGTTGGATAGTCGGATAGTCGGGTAGTCGGGTAGTCAGGTAGTCAGGTAGTCGGGTAGTCGGGTAGTCGGGTAGTCGGGTAGTTAGACGTCAGCGGTCGGGTGCTCAGGGCTTGTCTAAAATTTACTTCCCTTTTTGGGGCGGGTATCATACTGTTCTTTCGCTTCACCCAATGTTTGGGCAACCCCAAAACCTTAACGCAAAGTCGCCAGGGCGCGAAGGCTTTTCTGGATGAAAATCTGCCCGGTTGTGGCGCCAAAACGTAATTTTATTTGCGACTTCGCGTCTTTGCGTTAACTCTTCAACGCAATCGTACCGCCAGGCTCCGCTTGGGCTGGGTGCGCCGACCTCCAGGTCGGCGTGGGGACGGAGAAGGCCTGGTTTTGGCCCCCAAACATGATTTTCTTTGCGACTTCGCGTC
>DAOTZN010000244.1:0-3371 GCA_034434095.1 Anaerolineales bacterium | reverse complement strand
CCATCCATGTCCTCCCGCGCCCGCCTCTTCCCATGGCTAATTGCCTTCACGTTCCTGATGAGCGTGCTGGATTTCTACCGTGGTTGGCGGGTGCTTTTCTTTTTCCTGTTGGGGGCCTGGCTGCTAGAGCGCCGCTGGGTGGACAGTTTGCGCGCTGGCCTGCACCTACGCCGCGAGACGCGCTTTTCCTGGGCGCAGGTGGGCGATCGCATCGAGGAGCGCTTCACGCTCGAAAACCATGCCTTCGTACCTGCCCTGTGGGTGACAATCAACGACCAGAGCACTTTTCTGCGCACCCCACATCGCCGCGCCACCGGCGTTCCGGCCGGGGGACGCGCCCGCTGGCGTGTGCATCACGTCTGTGCCCGCCGCGGCCTGTTCACCCTGGGGCCAACCACCGTCCACACCGGCGGCCCCTTTGGCATCTTGCCCCTCACATTGACTTTTCCCCAAACTCGCACCTTACTGGTCACACCGCCCGTCCTACCGCTGCCGCCCATCGAAATCGCCGCCGGTGGACGCACCGGAGAAGGTCGGCCGCGCCTGGTGACCCTCGAGCCAACCGTCAGCGCGGTGGGCGTGCGACCTCATCAGCCCGGAGAGAGCCTGCGTCACATCCATTGGCCGACATCCGCACGCCGTGGGTCACTTTACACCCGCCGCTTCGAGAACACCCCTTCCAGCGATTGGTGGTTACTGCTCGATCTGTACGCCGATGCGCACATCGAACAGGGAGATGAATCCACCCTGGAGGACGCCATCACGCTATGCGCCTCGCTAACGGCACGCGCCATCAGCGAGCGACGCGCCGTAGGGCTGGGGGCACAGGGGAAGCGTTTGGTGTGGCTGCCGCTGGCCGGTGGAGAACCACAACGTCAGCGCATTTTGCAACACCTGGCGCTGGCCGAAGCCGGGGAACACCCTCTGGACGTACTCCTGACCCGCCTGGAAAAACGCTTGCGGCCGGATGCCAGCCTGGTGCTCATCACGGCCGACGTGCGCCCCGACTGGTTACGCGCCCTGTCGCACCTGCTACGCCGTGGCGTGCTGCCCACCGTCCTGCTGCTCGATCCGCGTCCTTATGGGGGAGAATCCCCTCTGCCCGTGCTGGAGGCCCTGCATCATCTGGGCATCAGCGTGCACCTGATACCGCGCGCCTTGTTCCAACGCCCGGAAGCCGCACCGGGGCAACGTGGACGCTGGGAATGGAAAATCACCCCCTTGGGGCGTGCCATCCCCGTGATGGAAGACGACCTGACATGGCAAACGGTGGATGAACCACCCAAACCAAAGGGGGGACGCCAATGACCCTTGTCTCCGCGCTGCTCTTCTTCGGCTTACAGGCCCTCTTGAGCCTGGCACTCCAGGCCACCATACCGGAACTGTCCCTGTCCAGGTTGCTGGTCATCGCCGCGTTGGGCGTTTTCGGTGCACAACTGAGCGCCGAGCGCATCCGTTCCACGCCGCGTACGGCCCTGCTCTTGGCGGTGCTGCTGCTGGGCACAACTACCGCGCTAAGTGCCGCTCCCATCCCCTCCCTGCTGCTGCCCTTTTCCTTATCGGTACGCCCCTTTGGCTGGATGCTGGCACTGGGTGTCTGGAGCGCGCTGGCCTCTTGGGGACTCTTTCGCAGGGGGTGGCATTGGGAAGCCGTCACCGGCAGCCTGTTGTGGCTGACGGCCGTCAACGCGGCCACCACCGCCGATATGCTCACCCTGACCGGGGGCGTGCTGAACGCCGGACTTACACTTTTCGTCGTGCAACACACCCAACGCGAACGCACTTGGGAAGCCGAAGACACCGATTACCCCACCGACCTGCGCCTGGACATGCTCACCGCGGCGCTGGGGTTGACCGCCGGATTGGTGGTGCTGGCCTTGCTATTCTCCTGGCCCTCTCCGCGACCGGTCTGGCAGGCACTCGCCCCGCTTAGCGACACGCTTCGAGAGCGCACTCAAGCCATCAATCGGGCACTGGGTTTACGCCCCCAGGCGCAGCCGCCCACGTTAGCCCCGTCTACCTGGCAAACGAGTACCGGATTGCCGCGCGAGCATTTGCTCGGCAGCGGGCCGGAACTCGCCGAAACCATCGTGGCGCAAATCAGGGTGCAGGAGCCTTTGCCGTTGCTGCCATACTGGCGCATGGGCACTTACGATGTGTACACCGGTCATGGCTGGACCTGGAGCGCCGAGCAAAGCACCCCCTGGGACGCCACATTACCCTCCAATTTGGGCACCGGGTTGCTGTGGCAAGAAGTGCGTTACACTGGCGGACAGGCCGCCGCCTTGGCCTTCGGAGAAGTGCGCTACATCGATCGTCCGGCCGAAATGCGCCACCATCCGCCCGATGCGCCTTTTCTCTGGTTGGTGGATGGCTCACCTTACCGCGTCTGGAGCGCCCCACCGCTGGCATCCCCAGCCGAGTTACGCGCTACCCCCACCACCTACCCCGCCTGGCTAACCGAACGCTACACCCATCTGCCGCCCGAAACCCCACCTCGGCTACGCGCTCTGGCGCTGACACTCACCCAGCAAGCCGCCACGCCTTACGATAAAGCCCTCGCCCTGGAAACCTACCTGCGCACCTTCCCCTACAGCCTCGATTTGCCCGCGCCGCCCACCGATCGTGACGTGGCCGATTATTTCCTGTTCGATTTACAACGCGGCTACTGCGACTACTACGCCACTGCCTTTGTCGTGCTGGCACGCACCGTTGGACTGCCCACCCGCCTGGCGATTGGCTATCTGGGCGGCACCTATCAACCCGAAAAGCGCGCCTACAGCCTGAGCGCCGCCGATGCCCATTCCTGGCCAGAAGTGTACTTCCCCAACATCGGCTGGATCCCCTTCGAGCCGACCGCCGGACGCCCCGCCATGGTGCGGCCGGAAACGCCCCCTCACCTTCCGCCTGCTCCACCCCAAAAAGCGCACAATTTGTGGCGAAAGATGGGACGAGGGGGCGGCGCGCTGGCCTTGTTGGGGCTTGCCGTGGGGGGCATTTGGCTGATGAGACAAATCGAGACCTGGCGCCTACGCCGCCGTCCCCCGCGCGAGGGGCTGCGCTCCCTATGGGTTCACCTGACCCATTGGGCCGCGCGGGGAACAGACTCCCTTCCAGGGGGCGCGACGCCCCTGGAGATTGCCGACCACCTGAAAGGGCGTTTGTACCCCCTGACGGCGCTCCCCAGGGGGGCGCGTCTTCACGCACGTGCCATCCACACTGTGGATATCCTTATCGAGCAAATTCATCTGGCCTGGTTTAGTGCCCATCCCCCCAGAGGTATTTCCCGCGCCCTGCACGCTTGGCGGCAATTACGTTGGTTTTTGCTTTTGGAGCGCGTCACCCGCCGGCAATGGAGGCGTTAGGGGTCG
>DAOTZN010000243.1:0-1613 GCA_034434095.1 Anaerolineales bacterium | reverse complement strand
CGCTGGCTCCTTCTGGAAAGCCATGACCGACTGGGTCTCCGGCGCGGTTGACCTTGATACCGCACTCGCCGAAATCGACGCCTCCTGGCCCAAATAGCATTGCAGCACGTGTTGGGGCGTTTTATGCAACGCCTCAACACGTGTGTTGTTTCCCCAAACGGCGGTAAATCTTTGGGGAAACCGTACCCCTCAAAATCCCGCGTGGCTTCCCTGTCCCTATGGGGATAGAGAAGCCCGCGGGATGGTATCCATACTAAAAATCTGTACACGCTTTGAGAATCTCCTCAGATTTGTTTTGAAAACCATTGCCCATCGCCGGGGAAAAGGAGTTGAACATGCAAGCACCTCAAAACTTTAACGCACCTGCTAAAGGTGTGGGAGAGTGGTTGGTCAGCACATTAGGGCGACTGGTTGTTTCGCTCATTGTCCCAATAGTCACCTTTGGGCTGCTGGTGCTGGGCTTCCGCTGGCTACGAGATGCGATTCCAGATAACAACACACAAAAGGCAGTTATTTCAGTGGTGGCCATCGTGTGGGGCGTTGGCGGCGCAGCCTTATTGTACGTAGTGGCCAACTGGCTGGTTGAACGTTTTTCCCCGGTCTGGGTACGCCGATTGCAGCCCTACGTCTTCGTTGGCCCGGCAATTGCCGTGTTGGCCTGGTACCTGGCGCTACCGGCGCTGCGTACCTTCCGCATCAGCCTGTACGACCGGCAGGGAGAAACCTTTGTCGGACTGGCAAACTACATTGCCATCTTCACCGATCGAGATATGTTGCTCTCGTTCCGCAACAACTTGATGTGGATTGTTTTTGGCGCCAGTTTGACAATCATCTTCGGCCTGCTCATCGCCGTATTGGCCGACCGCAGCCGCTTTGAGAACATCGCCAAAGGGCTGATTTTTATGCCCATGGCAATTTCTATGGTCGGTGCGGGGGTTATCTGGAATTTTGTGTACGCGGTGCGTGACATCAATGACCCCCAAATCGGTTTATTGAATGCCATCTGGGTAGCCCTGGGGCATGAGCCGCAAGCCTGGACGGCCATGCTGCAACCCTGGAATAACCTGTTCCTGATTGTGGTCATGATTTGGATGCAGACCGGCTTCGCGATGGTGATTTTCTCCGCGGCCATCAAGGGCATCCCCGATGACCTGTTGGAGGCCGCGCGCGTGGATGGGGCTAACGAAATCCAGATTTTCTTCCGCATTATGCTGCCTTATATCCGCGGCACTATCCTTACCGTCACGACCACCGTGGTGATTTTCTCGCTCAAGATATTTGATGTGGTGTGGGTGATGACCGGCGGACAATTCGGCACGCACGTCATCGCCACCCAGTTTTACCGGCAGGCCTTTACTAACCAAAACAAGGGTTATGCGGCCGCCATCGCGTTTCTGTTGCTGCTGGCCGTCGTACCGGTGATGATTTACAATTTGAAACAGTTCCGCGAAGAGGAGGCTTTCTAACATGAGCACAAAACCATCTGGTACGAAACGTCAAAAACGGATTTCGGATCTCCTCATCAACGGAACGCTGTTTCTCATTGTGGCGCTGTGGACCATCCCTACGCTAGGGGTGCTGATTTCCTCCTTCCGCAGCCGCTTTGACATCCA
>DAOTZN010000242.1:0-1607 GCA_034434095.1 Anaerolineales bacterium | reverse complement strand
GTAGATGTTGGAGTGTTCACAACCCCAAGTTTCTACCAAAGGGCGGTTTTGTCAAGGGCAGAACCACCCCAAAGTTTGTCTAAACTCGAGTTTCAAGTTGTAATAGCTCCGATGATTGTCAATGATTTTTGCACGGACGATCCAAAAACACGGATGGCTGCGGCGATATTCTCCCATCCTTCATAGCGAAACATGCTGACTATCCCGTTTCGTAATGCAACTAATACCTGCGCTCCAGCGCCGCAGTGTGTTTGGCAGCGGTCTTCCCCCATGGTTTCATCGCGCACATAATGGCTGCGGTTTTCGATCGTCCAATGTCCACGCCAGAAGGCTTCGATGTGTTCGGGCCCGGCCAACTGACGAGTCAAATCAGTGATACCGTAGGTAATTTTGTCACGTACCTTGCCCGTTTTGCGTTCCACACTGTGGTAGTGGCGTGACAATACCTGGTTGGCACCCGGCCAATTCAAATAATCCCCCAGGCCGCAGGTACTGGTGATGGTACGCGTCTCAATGCGTCCATGCCGTTTCTGAGTATAGGTCATGGTCCATCGATCGTCTTCACCCTTGAGCGGCTCGCTTCGGAACAGCAGGTCAATGGCATTCCATAGGTCAGGTTGGTTGGGTTTGACCACCATCAGGTAATGGCCGTTCTGATCCAAGATCTGCTGTGCTGTGGCGCGTTGGGTGTGTAAAGCATCTGCGGTGGTGACCGTGCCGCTCAAGTCTCGACCGGCCAATAAACTCCTGGCAACCGGTATCTCATTGGTCTTCGATGCGACCGGCTCTTCCCCCAAAATCGTGCCTGATTCGTGTCGCACCAAGCTCAGGAATGCCACGGTTTCCCCGTGTGCGCTGGCACCGCGCAGTTCTTTGCCATCCAATGCTTGACCGCGCAAGATTTCGCCATTCATCATGACTACTCCCCCGCGTGCAGAGTCTTGGATGTCAACCGCTTGCCCATACTCTTGAATCTTTTGTTCCAATACAGCAACATTCATGAAGCGTGTCAAGCGGTAAAGCGTTGAAAAGCTGGGAATACTCCTCAAATCGGGCAGCAACCTCGACAATTCGTCACCATGAAGTTGTACCCAATGGGCAATTCCTCTGACTGTTTTTTGGCCGCTGACCAGCCCGGCGCACAAAAGTGTCAGCAGCGACTTCAAGAGGTATTGCTTCCCCCGGGCTTTACGATAATCAGGGATGCCTTCAAGGTAGGATAACAAGGTCGGATCGGGTAGTTGCACGGACATGACGGGCCTCCGGTTCTTCGCAAGATATGTTGATTCTACCTGAAAACTCGCAACTTGAAACAGCCCTGAATTATAAAAATTGCTACTTGCGTAAACCAATTTTTTCGGTATAATTTTAGTTCCGTGAAAAGTAAAACAGGTTGACAAAATATCCCGAATCATGGGTAAATTAATCTGGCACAAGGCACAATTCTGGCAGGGTAAAGTAGCCAGAATTGTGTTTTCGTGTCAGATGTCTGTCGTTTAGCACAAGAACCTGCTGCTTGTCGCCGAAGTCTCGAAAAAAATTCAGGAGTAACTGTATGGCAACTGTGCCGAAGAAAACCTACGCGCGTATTCCGGTTACACTCACGC
>DAOTZN010000241.1:0-13161 GCA_034434095.1 Anaerolineales bacterium | reverse complement strand
GGAGAAGCCACCGCCACCGCTGCCGGAGGAGGAAGGAGAACTACGCAAGGTGCTGGCTGTTGAGTTCAACATGCTAAACAGGTTATCGCTGATGCTGTTCAGACTGGCGAAGGTGCCATCGGCCATACCGTCTAGGGAGGGCATATTCCCCCGACTGCCGGAAAAGGGCATACCAGAAGCCATGTGCCCGCCAGTGCCGCTGTAATAGGGATGCCCTCCCATGCCATAAGGCACATACCAGCGCGGCGCGGGGGTGCCTAATTGGGCAAATTGCCGTGTCCATTCTTTCTCCAGGCCAAAAGCCACGGCATAGGGCAAATATTTTTCGTACAAGTCGGTAGCGCCTTGTAAGTTGGTGTAACGATTGATTTCCTTCAGATAGCGTTTGAAAGCCTTCCAGCGTGCTGCTGCCTGGACGCCCTTCACACTCTTGCGAGGCATAATCTGCGCGACCACCATGTAAGCCACCAAAACAAGATCGAGACTAATCAGTGGGGCAATACCAAAGAAAAACGAGGACGCCAACATCGGAAAAAGGAAAAAGGTGCACATCCCACTGCCCATCAGCAAGAGGAAGCCAATGAGCATATACTTGCCACGGACTTTGTTAGGGTCCTGGTCAAAATAGCCATGCTCAACGGTTTGCTGATACAGCATCTTTTGAAGTTTGGGAATAGCGGTGTAAAAAGAATTTTGCAGTGAGGATAGTTTGCGGGTCTTCCCGGTGACGCCGAAAATGCGATCTAGCAAGTATTGTTCGTGTTCCAGCAGGCTGCTGGTGTCCTCAATCAGGCGCTCAAACTCAAAATCCTTACCGCGGAACAATCCCTTCTTGGTTTCCACAAAACGCAGATAGCCGCGCCGCGCCAGGTCAAGCAGCGTAGCCAGAATGTCTTGCATATCCGCCTTTTCATCTAACAACGTACCCACCACACCGGGGGGGATGTTTTCGGGCGGTTGGGTGACTTGCAAAGGCATATTGGGAATCACCGGGTCGCGGCCTTTGCGGTACCACCACAAGTATAGAGCCGCACCGCCACCCAGCAAGATGATGCCCGCTAGACACAGGAGCCCCAGGTTGATGATGGGTTTCAGGTCTTCCAGGCGCTGCCAGGAAGGCGGTGAGGCGGTTACCACACCGTGCGGCCACTGGGCGCGTATTTCCCACTCGGTGCCACCGCCAAATGGCCCACCGGAAAATACGATGGTATCCCCGCCGCGTAGGGCGGTTTCCCCTTGGGTTTCGCTGCTATTGTAGTACGTGGCAGCACGTAAATCTTGTGACGCAAACGAGCCCGGCAGGTGTACAACCACGGTAGCGCGTTCGATGGGGTAGCCGCGGTCGCTCTCGATAAACTTCCAGAAGAACTGGTCTCCACCATCATAGATGCGCAAGGCGCCCCTGAGGGTATAACGCAACTTAAACGTGCGCGTGGCATTCGTGGTAGGCGGAAAATACCAGGTGATTTTCGTCTCTCCGCCGCTGTTTTCCAGCGTGTACGTCCCCGCGGTTCCGCCGGATGACTCCTGGTAGGCTTGCCCATTTTCACTGACGCCCCAATCGGTGATGGCTTCTATCTTGTTATAAGGGATACTGCGAAAGGCATAGGTAAACGGCCCACCGATAAAACGCACTTCCCAGGTCTCCACCACCTGGACATCGCCATTTTGCATAATGGTGATATCGCCATCGCGGCGCAAGACGTCCACCGATTTGCTCTGCGCGCTGCCTTGCCACGGAATGAGCAGCAACAACGCGGCGAGCATCGCCAGGGGCCATATCCGAATTCGAGATTTCATCACACACTCCTTTGGCGAAACAATACACCGCCTCAACAGCGTCAGGTTGATAGAACCGAGCGGAATCAGCAACCTGCTTCCAGGGAACGCACCTTCCCGACGCGGCGGGCGTGCCGTTCCTGACCGGGGTCGTGCCCGACGAAGCGGGCAGTAAGAAAGGCACGCACCAATTCTTCGGCCAGCGCCGGGCCGATGACGCGCCCTCCCAAGCAAAGCACGTTCATGTCATCGTGCTCCACACCCTGATGAGCGGCATAGGTATCGTGGCAGATCGCCGCGTACACGCCGCGCATTTTGTTGGCCGCAATGCAAATGCCAACACCCGAACCGCACATCAGGACGCCGCGCTCGGCCTGGCCGCGTTGCATGGCGTGCCCCAGTTTTTCGGCATAATCGGGATAATCCACACTTTCGGGGCTATCCGTCCCCAGGTCGAGCACTTCGTGACCCAGGGCGCGGATAGTGTCTACCACGATATTCTTCAGCGGGAAACCGCCGTGGTCACAGGCCACCGCAACTTTCATGCCGCACCTCCAGAGAGCGCCTGACGGGCTGCGTTCAGAATGTTTTCCACCGTCAAGCCGAATTTTTCGTACAGGACTTTATACGGGGCGGAGGCCCCAAAAGTTTCTACGCCAACCACCACGCCTTGCGGCCCAACCCAACGTTCCCAGCCCATTGGGATGGCGGCTTCCACGGCCACGCGGGCTGTAACTTGGGGCGGCAAAATCGCCTGGCGATACTCCTGTGGTTGAGCAGCAAACAATTCCCAGGAGGGGAAGGAAACCAAACGCACGTTGACGCCCTCGGCGGCCAACAGTCCGGCGGCTTCTTCAATCAACATCACCTCGGTGCCGGAGGCCATGAGAATGAGTTCGGGACTGCTTTCGCCGAAATCGGCCAACACGTACGCGCCGCGTGCCAGTTCAGCGGCCGGGGCGTACAGGTTACGGTCTAGCGTGGGGGTGCTTTGACGGCTGAAAATCAGGGCTGTGGGGCCCTCACGGCGGGTAATGGCCACTTGCCAGGCCGCGGCGGTCTCGTTGGCGTCGGCCGGTCGAATGACAACCAGATTGGGGATGGCGCGCAAGGCGGCCAAATGTTCCACCGGTTGGTGGGTGGGGCCGTCTTCTCCCAGCCCGATGCTATCGTGGGTGAATACCCAGATGGCGGGCACGTGCGAGAGTGCGCCGACACGTAGCGCGCCGCGCATGTAATCGGAGAAGACCAGGAAGGTGCCGCCGTAGGGGATAAGCCCCCCGTAGAGAGCCATGCCGTTCACAGCCGCCCCCATGGCGTGTTCGCGTACCCCAAAATGTAAATTGCGTCCCTCGGGTGTTTCCGGCTGGAAGGCCGGCAGCCCGTTGAGCCAGGTTTTGTTGGAGGGCGCTAAATCGGCGGAACCGCCTATCAACTCGGGTAGGGTATCCACCAGGGCGTTGAGCACCTCCCCCGAGGCAACACGCGTCGCCATGCCCTTGGGGTCGGCGGGAAAAACCGGAAGGGCCGTCTCCCAATCGGGAGGCAAGGCCCCCTGCAAACGGCGTTCGAGTTCCGCTCCCAGGGCCGGGTATTCCTTTTGGTAGGCGGCAAACATGGCGTTCCAGGCCGTCTCCCATTGTTTCCCTAAATCCAGCGCCTGACGGTAATAGGCCAAAACATCTTCGGGGATGTAGAAACGCGGCGAGACCGGCCATCCCAGGTTGCGTTTGGCGGCCGCCAACTCATCATCCCCAAGGGGGGAGCCATGCACCGCGGCGGTATCTTGCTTGTTAGGTGCACCGTAGCCGATGTGCGTGCGGCATAGGATGAGCGAGGGGCGCGGGTCGTTCTTAGCCTGCTGGATGGCCCGGTCAATGGCTTCGACGTCGTTGCCATCCTCCACACGCTGGACGTGCCAATGATAGGCTTCAAAACGGGCGGCGCGGTCTTCGGTAAAGGCCAGGTCGGTGCTGCCATCAATGGAGATGTGGTTGTCATCGTACAGGTAAATCAGGCGTCCCAGCCGCAAATGACCGGCCAGCGAAGCGGCTTCGGAAGCAACCCCCTCCATCAGGTCGCCGTCGGTGACAATGGCGTAGATGTAACCATCAAAAAGCGGGTAGTTGGGGCGGTTGAAGCGCGCCGCCAGGTGCGCCTGGGCAATCGCCATACCAACACCGGTGGCAAAGCCTTGCCCCAGGGGGCCGGTAGTGACTTCCACGCCAGGGGTCAAGCCGAATTCGGGATGGCCGGGGGTTTTGCTCCCCCATTGACGAAAGCGCTTAAGTTCTTCCAGCGGCAAATCGTAACCGGTCAGGTGCAGGAGACTGTACAACAGCATGGAGCCGTGTCCGCCGGAGAGGATGAAGCGATCGCGCCCCGGCCAGGTCGGATGGGCAGGGTTGTGGCGCAGGTGACGTGTCCACAGGGTATAGGCCATGGCCGCCGCGCCCATCGGTAGGCCCGGATGACCGGAGTTGGCTTGCTGTACGCCATCCGCGGATAGGAAACGCAGGGTGTTGATGGCTTTTTCTTGTAAGTCTTGCGTTGGGGTGAAATTCATCGCAGGTACTCCTTGAAGGTGTTGAGGGGTGAATGTGCCGCGCTCGGCAGATGAGATACGCGCCGTGTTGGTGTTTAGAGAGGATGATATGCGTGTATTTTACCTCATTTGCAGTTGAGACGTTGGATAATTCCCGCTCCTATCCGGCATTTAAGCCCCCCACAAGTCGGCGAGCGTGATACACTTGTCTCAATCACCCCCTCAAACCCAGGAGTAATCTATGCATTCACCATTCAACCCCCTCGAAGCCGACGTCATCGAAGCCGCGGGCGGCCTGCTGTGGAAAGTCACCGCCGTGGGGAAGAAACTCGCCGTGATTCACCGCCCGCGTTACGGCGACTGGACGCTGCCCAAGGGGAAGCGTGAACCCGGGGAACGCTGGCAGCAAACCGCGCGACGCGAGGTGGAGGAAGAAACCGGCATCGCCGTGCACCTGACCGGCTTCGCCGGCAGCACGGCCTACACGGTCAACGGCGTGGCCAAAGTGGTGCTCTTCTGGCACATGGAAGCAAGCGGGGAGACCATCTTTCAGGCTAACCCGGAGGTCGACCGACTTGCCTGGCTGACGCCCGCCGAGGCCCTGGAGCGCCTGAGTTACCCCGCCGAGCGCGCCCTGCTGCAAAAGCACTGACGGAATTGTCCTGCCGCGCCTGCCGCAGGATTAGGCGATGGCCGCCAGCGTCATTGCGAGGGCATTTTTTTGCCCGAAGCAATCTCCCAACAAGCAACAACCCCCTTGGGAGCGCTGACCCCCAGGTCGGCAGTGCCTTCTGCATTCCCCACACCCGCACTGACGGGATTGTCCTGCCGCGCCTGCCGTAGGATTGGTCACATTCCAGCTATCTTGCTTCCGTTCCGTGGCAGTGGGGGCACGACAAGGCACACGTGTTTTAAAAACTCATCCAATTCAACGCAACTGCCATTGTCCATCTGTATAAACCCATATCATAGATTGCTGCAAACAAGGAAAAGATGCTAAATCCTCCGGCGTTACACCATACAACCAAATTTGAGATGTACGAGACATCATTTCATCATTACAGGAAAGGTCAACTTGCGAGTTAAAAAATACAGCGGTATATGGTGATGGGTAATCCTGTAGATCTGATTTTGCGTTCAGTGTCCAAACAGGCGTATCTACACCAACATAAAAATAAATTACCGGAGCGATATAAGCGGGGCGCACAATCACGGCCCAAGGATGTGTTGATGGTTGAATAGTCTCTAGAACCTCTGGTAGGGTCGTTTTTTGCCATGATTGATAATATGGAAATAATGAGGCGATCGTCAAAGGCAAACACAACAAAACCCACATCACAAAAAACCGAAATGAAAATCGTGTACTGACAGCACCCATAACGAAATATAGTATCAATGCACTCCCCAGCAAAGGTTTGAAAGCCCATACTGCGATATTCAACCCCCAAGCGTACCCAAAAGCAATGAGAATTGGCAAGATTGCAATTGACATCAGGATGGCTATTCGTCGTTTTTCGACATAGTCCATATTCTTACGCCAGGACAGCAATACTCCCAATACCAGTGGTGCAAAAAATACCATAATTCCTAACCATACCCAGTAATGTGCCAAAATGCTCTCTTCAAATGGCAAAACAAGGTGTTGAGCATCAAGGAAATGTGCACGTGCTCCCACCAATCCAGAAGAAAACAAACCTGCCAACATCCACAAATCATCCACTGTAGGTATCCAGGCTCCCCCGGCACTCCCCTGACGATACCGCCAATACAAACCGACGATAAAAAGGCAACTGATTACCGCAATCCCTGCCCCCAGTAATAAGTACGTCAAAGATCGAAAGGACTTACGTTCGTATCTAATTTGGTATAAGGCATAACTCAAAACAATACCTACTTGAACGATGAGGTAAAACAGTCCATAAAATTGCACCCAAGGCATCCCTGCTGCACATATGCCCCAAATGACAAACCAGCGTTGACGAGACTCAATGGCTAAAATTAACGATGCGGTAGACCCAATTACCAGCATTGCCAGGAGTGAATACATGCGCGCTTCTTGGGCATAGTAGATGTCAAAAGAAGAAAAAGTAGCCAATAAGCCGGTAAATAAAGCCGCGCGATTACCCCAAAAATGATATGACAACCTCATCAAAATAGATATGGTAATCAGCGAAAAAATAACACTTGGCAAACGCAATCCAAAGGGGGTTGCGGGGAAAATATACAGGGCAAATTTCAATATCAAGTAATACAAAACAGGATGTGGATCATATTGTGGCAAGGCTAATAGTTGTGTTATAGGCAAGCGCGTGACATCCCAAGACCAGGCCTCATCCAAAAACAAACCTTGCTTATCAAGCCACGCAAAACGCAATACAACCGCCGTTAGCCAAATCAAAATTCCTATTATGCGCCCGGTCGAGCCATCATCGCTATTCAATCGAAATGCCGTAACGCGAAATTTATTCCGCAACCAAAAGCGATATCGCGCTACAAAATCTTCGCGGTTGTGATAGATTTCCAAGGGGAATACTATAAATTTACTGTTCAAATTACTCACCATGAAAATTAGTGCAGAGAATTAATACATTGGACTTTTGACAAATCATAGAAGGGACTGCGGCAAAATGGGGGCATGAACCACAACGAACATGTCACCCAATTTGTGCAGTTCCGGCAACGATTGTACCAGAACTTTCTTTTTGGACTTTTGACAAAATAGGTAATTACCTACCTGGCCGGCATAGATCACAAATTTCAGCAAACTGAAATACCGCCGACCTGTGGTCGGCTTGCCAGGCAGAACCTGGCGATACATTTGTTAGAAAGGCGCTTGGGTTTAACAACACCTGCAAATGATGTGGAAAACCAGGTAGGCAGTTACCACATTCCTGAGTTATCCCTATCAAGATGGTAAAATAAGGCCGCTTAACGCACAAAACGTTCGCCAGGCCACCCAATGTAGGACAGGCTTTCCAGCCTATCCTACACCACTTCCTCCCCTACATCAATCAGCAAGCCATGATCACAGAAGAACAAGTTCGCGCCGTCCTGCAATACGTTTTCGACCCCGAAATCAGAATCAATATCGTCGATTTAGGGCTGGTTTACGGCATCGAGATTGAGCCCAACACAGTCCACATCCAATTAACCATGACCTCCCCGGCCTGTCCGCTGCACAGCGTCATCTCCCGCAATGTGGAACAAGTACTGCGACAAGCCTTCCCGGTGCTTCGGTCTGTGGAAATCGAAATGGTTTGGGACCCACCCTGGTCGCCCGAACGCATGGCTGAAAGCGCCAAACAACAACTGGGCTGGTAACCCACAATAGCCCAAACGGAACTCATCATGCTCCTCATTCTACTCTAGCGCACAATGTCCAATCATCGCTATCGTTACCCCTTAATGCTAGCGGCAATTATCATACTGGTTGCGGCCCTGTGGGCGGGATTACTGCGCGTGGGCTGGCACTGGCCGATTTTGCAAGCGAGGCTGCCCATCAGCCACGGCCCATTGATGGTTGCCGGTTTCTTCGGCACGCTGATTGCCCTGGAACGCGCCGTCGCGATGGGCAAAGCCTGGACGTACAGCGCGCCGCTTTTGAGCGGTCTCGGCGGGCTGCTCATCGTCCTCGGCGTGGGCGGAGCAATCGGCCCTGTCCTGTTAACCCTGGGCAGTGCCGGGCTGGTCTTGATTTTCGCCGCCATCCTGCGCAATCACCGCGAATTTTATGTCCTCGTGATGGCGCTCGGCGCATTGGCCCTGCTCATTGGCAATGCCTTGTGGCTCTTTGGCCTGCCCATCCCCAAATTGGTGCTGTGGTGGGCCGGATTCCTGGTGCTGACCATCGCAGGCGAACGGCTCGAACTGGGCCGCGTCCGACGTCCGACGGTCTTCATTCAGCGGGCATTTATCTTCGCCACGCTGACCTTTCTGGCCGGGCTAATCATTCTCCTGCTAAACTGGGCGCTAGGCGTGCGCCTGAGCGGGCTCGGTATGGCGTTGCTTGGCCTGTGGCTGTTGCGCTTTGACATCGCCCGCCGCACCGTCAAACAATCCGGCTTGACGCGCTTCATCGCCGTCTGCCTGCTGGGTGGGTACGTCTGGCTGCTGGTTTCCGGCCTTATTGCGCTAGGCTACGGCGCGACCCCCGCAGGCCCGGTCTACGATGCCATGCTACACGCCGTTTTCCTGGGCTTCGTGTTTGCGATGATTTTTGGACACGCCCCCATCATTTTCCCGGCCGTCCTGGGCGTAAAGATTGAATACAAACCCTACTTCTACCTCCCCCTAATCCTGCTGCACCTCTCCCTGGCAGTACGGATTAGTGGCGAACTGCTGGGTTCCGGCCCGGCGCGCCTGTGGGGCAGTCTGTTCAACGCCCTTGCCATCCTCGGCTACCTGGGAATGATTGCCCCCCTCGGCGCACGCGCTCGGAAGCCCTGACAACACTGCTGACAAAAATCCACTCAAAAACCTGACGACCTCATGAACCCCACCATCGCTCAAACCCTTGACCTCCCCCTCCCCAAAGTCAATGCCGCTGTGGCATTGCTGGACGAAGGCAACACCATCCCCTTCATCGCCCGCTACCGCAAGGAAGCCACCGGCGGCCTGGACGAAGAACAACTGCGCGCCATCGGCGCAGAACTGGCCCGCCTGCGCGCCCTGGCCTTGCGCCGTGAAACTGTGCTCAAAACCATCGCCGAGCAGGGTAAACTAACCCCCGAACTGGAAACCAAAATCCAAACTGCGGCCACCCTGACCAAACTGGAAGACCTCTACCAGCCCTACAAACCCAAACGCCGCACGCGCGCCACCATCGCCCGCCAGCACGGCCTGCAACCCCTGGCCGACCTGATTTTACAGCAAGCGCGCCCCACGGAAGACCTGACCAGCCTGGCACAACCCTACCTGAGCGCAGACGTGCCAGACGCCGAAAGCGCCTGGGCCGGGGCGCGCGACATCGTCGCCGAAACCATCAGCGACACCTCCGAAGTGCGTCAGCAAGCCCGTCAAAAAGCCCTGCAATGGGCCACGCTGCGGGCCGAAAAAGCCCCCAAGGCCGACGATCCCAAGGGCCTATACGCCGACTACTACGAATTCTCCCAACGCCTCGACCGCTTACAGCCCCACCAAATCCTGGCGCTCAATCGCGGCGAACGGGAAAACGTCCTGCGCATCAGTGTGGACACCCCCGAACGCGACTGGCGCGCCGCCATTCAACTGCGCTTCCGTCCTAATCCGCACTCCCCGTTGCACCCCCACCTGCTGGAAGCCATTGAAGACGCTGCTCAACGCCTGTTACTGCCGGCCATCGAGCGTGACGTGCGCAGTACCCTGACCGAAAAAGCCGATGCCCACGCCATCCGCGTCTTCGCCGAAAACCTGCGCGCCCTGTTGCTCCAACCACCCCTCAGCGGTCACACCGTCCTCGGTCTCGACCCGGGCTACCGCACCGGCTGCAAGGCTGCGGTGGTGGATTCCACCGGCAAAGTGCTGGATACCGGCGTCATCTACGTTGAACGCGACAACTCGCGCGCCTTTGCCCACCTGGAACGCTGGGTCAAGACCCACCGCGTCACGTTGATTGCCATCGGCAACGGCACCGCTTCCCGCGAAACTGAACAACTGGTGGCCGATTTCCTGAAAACCCTGCCCACAGAGCATGCCCCTCACTACTTGATGGTCAACGAAGCCGGTGCCAGCGTGTACTCCGCCTCACCGCTGGCACGCGCCGAATTGCCCGATCTGGATGTTTCCCTGCGCGGTGCGGTCTCCATCGCCCGCCGCGTCCTCGACCCGCTGGCCGAACTGGTCAAAATCGACCCCAAATCCATTGGCGTCGGCCTGTACCAGCACGACGTGGACCAAAAAGCGCTGGCCGAAGCCCTGCACGCAGTAGTCGAAAGCGTCGTCAACCAGGTAGGCGTAGACCTGAACACCGCCTCTCCGGCACTGCTGACCTACGTCTCCGGCATTGGCCCCAAACTGGCGGAACGCATCGTCGCGTATCGGGATGAACACGGCCCGTTCAGGAATCGCGAGACCCTGAAGCAGGTAACCGGACTGGGACCCAAGGCTTTTCAGCAATCCGCGGGATTTCTGCGCATTTCAGGTGGTACGCAGCCCCTGGACGCGACCGCCATCCACCCCGAAAGTTACCCCATCGCCCAAGAGATTATGTCCCGGGCCGGCATCTCCCTGGAGAGTCCACCGGCCACCCGCGGGGCCGCGTTGGCCGCCCTCAAAGAGCGCCTCCCCCTCCCCAACCTGGCTGAACAATTGGGCTGTGGTCTGCCCACCTTGCAGGACATCCTGGAGCAACTCTTGCGTCCCGGCCGTGACCCGCGCGAAGACGTCCCGCCCCCCATCCTGCGCAGTGACGTGCTCAGCATGGACGACCTGCGCCCCGGCATGAGACTCAAGGGCACGGTGCGCAACGTGGTAGACTTCGGCGCCTTCATAGACATCGGCGTCAAACGTGACGGTCTGCTGCACCGCTCGCAAATCCCGCGCGGCACGCGCCTGCGCGTCGGGCAAATCCTTGAGGTCAGCATCGCCGAAGTCAATCGGGAACGTGAGCGCATCTCGCTGGGCTGGGGTGCCCCACAATCCGACAGTTTTTGATGGACAAGCGGAAAAACAAAAAAAAGGGTAGTGGAAAAGGCAATGCCTTCCACTACCCCGGGAAGGACAGGCTAGAAAGCCTGTCCTACAGCGTTTTTCCAATCACACCGGCAACGCTTCGTAGCGCGCAATGCGTTCGGCAATCATATGCAAACTGGCATCCCAAAAGGCACGCTCGCGGATGTTGATGCCAAAGCGGGCGGCCAGGTCGGCGGCATTGGCCTCACCGGTGCTGGCCAACAGGTTGCGGTAATCCTCCACGAAGGCCGCACCACGCTGGCGGTAGATGGCATATAAGCCCAGTCCAAAGAGCAGACCAAAGGCATAGGGGTAATTGTAGAACGAGAAGCCGGCGTAGTAGTAATGCGGCTTCCAGGTCCACATGTACGGCTGAAGGGCGTTTTCGTCCAGCCCATCACCGTATGCGGCCTTTTGTGCCCGCGCCATGATGTCACACAAATCGGCAGCGGACAGTTCGGAACGCTCGCGGCGCTCAAAAACTTCCTTCTCGAACAGGAAGCGGGAGTAAATATCCACAATAACCTGCGAATCGCTGATGAGCGAGGTCTCCAGGATGGCGAGTTGTTCTTGTGGGTCGCTGGCCTGCGCCAAAACGGCGTTGGTGGCAATGGTTTCGCACATAATGGAGGCCGTTTCCGCCAGCGTCATAGGCGTCTCAGATTGCAAGGGAGTTTTCCCGGCACGATACAAACAATGATTGTGGTAGCCGTGGCCTAACTCGTGCGCAATGGTAAACACCTGGTCAAGAGAGCCATCAAAATTCGAGAGAATCCGGGACTCCTTGACTCCAGGGACCCCCATGCAGAAGGCGCCGCCGCGCTTACCGGGGCGTTGTTCGGCGTCAATCCAGTGATTATCGAAAGCCATGCGGGCAAAATCGGCCAGGTCGGGTGAAAAAGTGCCGAAATGTTCCAGGATAAATTCGCGCGCCTGTGGGAAAGTGTACGTGGTGCTGGTTTTGCCCAGCGGAGCAAACAAATCCCACCACGGCAATTTTTCCTTGCCCAGACGTTTGGCCTTGGCCCGGAAATAGCGCCGGAAAGCAGGGAAAGCATCCTGCATGGCGCTCAGCAACGCGTCCAGGGTAGCGCGATCAATGCGGGAGGCGTCCAACGAAGCATGCAGGGCGTCCTCACGGCCGCGGCGACGGTTCAACACGATGACTGCCCCCTTGACGCCGTTCAGCGCGGCCGCCAACGGCTCTTCAACCTGTTTCCAGGCTTTAGTTTCGGCTTCGTACGCGCGATGGCGCACCGCCTCATCGGGGTGCGAACGCAGGTTGATGAGCGCCGGCATCGGCAGGGTTTTGGTTTCCCCGTCCAGTTCGAAATCCACCGTCAACTGAGAGGTAACCGTCCCCTGGAGTTTGCTCCAGGCCGAGGGGCCGCTAGGGGTCAGTTCGGCCGCCAGGGATTCTTCAGCCTCGCTCATCAAGTAGCGGCTTTGCTCGGCCGCCTCACGCAAAGCAAAAGCGTGGGCTTCCGGTTCCCCTCCCAAGGCGATGACGGCCTCGAGCGTTTCGCCCAGCGCACCAATGACACGCATGGAACTGCTCTGCAACATCTGCAATTGCACCTGCTCTTGCTGAAACTCCGAATACAGGCGTTTGGCCTGTTCATTGAAGGAATCGGTGGTGACGAAGGAGGCTAGATAAGCCCCCAATGTCTCGGCCAGTTCGATGACCGCATTGAAGCGTTTGATAAATTCGCTCAGCAAGTTGTGGATGGTTTTAGGGTCGGTGGTGGGGGTCAAGTCGTCTTGGTGTTCTTGCAAGTAGGTCTGCAAGGCCTGAACTTCGGTCTTCAGGTGCGTGCGCGCGGCAGCAAATTCATCAGAATCAAGGCTGGGATACACGTTACTGAGGTCCCAACGCGGGGCAAGCAATTCATTGGTCATGAATATCTCCTGAATGTGTACAAATGAGTTAAAGGTGTACGACAACAGGCGCAATTATACGCTAAAGCCCCCAATTAGACAATTATCGAACAAAGGAGCCGTGTAAAAGTAGGGGTAGGATAGGCTGGAAAGCCTGTCCTACGCTGGTTTGTGACAGACTGGAGCCTATCCTACGCTGGTTTGGGCAGGCTGGAGCCTGTCCTACGCTGGTTTGGGCAGGCTGGAGCCTGTCCTACGCTGGTTTGTGACAGGCTAAAGCCTGTCCTACGCTGGTTTGTGACAGGCTGGAG
>DAOTZN010000240.1:0-11437 GCA_034434095.1 Anaerolineales bacterium | reverse complement strand
GCAACAATTTGTGTTGATTAGGGTTCTCTTATAAATAACTTCGCGGTTTGTTGGTTCTTCAGCGGTAAATTTTTAACGCCAAGTCGGGGATGGTTCAGAAACTTGCTTTTGGTTGCTCGCTAGGAGGCAGATGAGCGCGGGAAACGGTGCAATCCGCCTGTCTCTGGTGTTGCTGCGAGCGGAGCGCCTGTTCCGAGCAAAACGTAGGGGAAGCAGTCTTCCCCTGGTAAGCAAGGAGACTGCTTTGTCGCCGCAAAGCGGCTCCTCGCAGTGATATTTGGTTATTTGGTTATGGCTGGAATCTGCGCATGGATGGGGGGGAACGTTGCAGGCGTCCTACATCCAATGGGGACATGTCCCACATATTTGGAACACCAAATGAACCATCCCCCAAGCCGCAAAGAAAATCACCTTTTGGTGCCACAACCGGGCAGATTGGCATCCAAAAAGACCTTTGCGCTTTGGCAACTTTGCGTTAAGGTTTTGGCGTTGCCCCAAAATTTAGGTGAAGTGAAAGCGCGGCATGATACCCCAGAGTCCGACTTTAAGAGTCCACCAACGGGAACCATCCCCCCCTTATGGACGTTTATAGCCACGATCGCCCTGGTTGTGAATCCATACCCTATAACAAAAAGGAGTTGAACATCCCATGCGTACCTTTAGAATTGCCCTTCTTCCCTTGCTGGCGCTTAGTCTGCTGTTGAGCGCCTGCGGCGCAGCCCCCACCGCGGGCATGTTTGCCGCCCTGCCGCAACAAGCGGCAACCCCAGAATTCACTTCTGCTAACACCACCCCCCCTGCGGTTAACCGCACCATTTCGGTCAGCGGCACCGGAAAAGTCACCCTAACGCCCAATATCGCTTACATTTCCATTGGCGTGCACACCGAAAATAAAGACGCCAAGAACGCCGTCAACGCCAATAACACCCAGAGCAACGCGCTCATCAGCGCGCTCAAGAAATCCGGCGTGGATGCTAAAGACATCCGCACTACGAATTTCAGCATTTACCCCCGTCAGAATTACAACGACAAGGGTGAAATCATCGGTATCACTTATGTGGTAGACAACACCGTGTATGTCACCGTGCGCGATCTGGACAATATCGGCAACCTGCTAAACGCCGCCGTCGAAGCGGGTGCCAATAACATTGGGGGGATTCAATTTGATGTTTCTGACCGTAGCGCGGCCTATCAGGAAGCCCTGAAAGCCGCCATGGCCGACGCTCGTGCCCAGGCAGACGTACTGGCCGGCGCGGCCGGCGTTGCCGTCGGAGATGTACAGCAAATCAATGCTTCGGTGGGCTACAACCCGCCGCCCGTCTATGCTGGCGCTCGAATGGACATGGCGCTGGCTGCCGAGAGTGTCCCTGTCTCTCCTGGGCAGATGGAAGTCTCGGTTACCGTCAGTGTGGTGTACGGTATCCGCTAAGGGTTGCGGCACATCCATCCATAACGGCACCCCTCGTAAGTCGGGGGGTGCCTGTTTTTTTTTCAGAGAGCACCCAGCAACGGGGGAGTCAGGCGCCGGCTTCCTGTTCATTGAAATCGTACGCCCACAATATCGGCCAACGGCGCGCAATCCAACCCACCGCCAGGATGCAAGCCAGGCCGCCGCTGATTACCGCGAACACCGGGCCCAAGAATTGGGCCGCGACGCCGGCTTCCAATTCTCCCAATTGCGGCCCGCCGACAAAGAAGATCTGGTTGATGCTGACCATACGGCCGCGCAATTCATCCGGGGTTTGCAGTTGTCGGATGGTATTGCGAATGACCGTGCTGACCGCATCGGCTGCACCTGTGCCCATCAAGGCGATGAAAGACAGCCAATAGGAACGCGAAATGCCGAAAAGCGCGGTCGCCACGCCAAAGGCCACCACGGAAAGCAGCAGAATTGGCCCCTGGCGACGCAGTTCATCCACCTGAGAAAGCGCCAGGGCTGCCAGTGCCGCTCCCACAGACTGTGCCGCCGAAAGCCAACCATACCCGATTTCGTTGACGTACAGGATATCGCGGGCGAAAATCGGGAGCAGTGCATTGGCCGAAGCGAAAAAAGTGGCGAAGAAATCGAGTAACATGCTCGAAAGGATAATCGGCTGCCCGAGGATAAAACGCACCCCATCGCGGATTGCAGCAGTACTGACGCCCTTTGGGGTGTTTGCGTGTCCCTGTTGGGCTACCGGTCCCATGAGAATCAGGGCGACAAACATCGCCAGGTAGGAGAGGGCATTGAGGTAATAAACCTGTTCTTGTCCCAGGTAACCAATCACCAGCCCGCTGAGCGCCGGCCCCACGATAGAGCCGGTGGTGAAGGCGATAGATTGCAAACTGAAGGCGTTCGGCAAGTCACGTGCCGGGACGATGTTTGGTACCAGCGCCTGACGGGCAGGGATATCGAAGGCAAACGCGGCACCCTCAATCATAGACAGGAGGTAGATTGCCCACAAGGAGATGTGTCCGCTGTCTGTTAGCACACCCAGGGTGAGGGCAATGAGCATGGCGCTGCCCTGCGTCAAGAACAGAATGCGCCGCCGGTTGCGCATATCGGCCACTACACCGCCAATCAGCGAAAACACGACAATGGGCACGATGCGCGCCAAACCAATGGCGCCCAACGCAATCGGTTGGTCACTCAGGGTGCGGATATGCCACAGCAACCCCCAAAATTGCATGCGTGAACCGGCCACGGACAACAGCAAGCCACCCCAAAACAGGCGAAAGCGCCGATGCCGGAGCGCCGGCGGGATATGCAATGTTGGCATTATGTCCCCCAATCGCGCGGATAAAGAAAGTCGTAGCCGATAGTGCGATTGCTTATCTTAGCAATGGGTGGCAGGATGCGTTTGAAGTGGTTGCGACGCACGCGTTCCACCACCGCGTGGACAAAACGCGGCTCAAATCCGGCGGCGATGCAATCTTCCGGGCTGTAGCGTTGATCAATCAACAGGTAGAGCAATTGGTCGGCCTGCTCGTAGGTAAAGCCCAGTTCATCTTCATCCGTCTGCCCTACCCACAGGTCCGCCGAGGGCGGCTTGGTGATGATTGCGGAGGGCACGCCCATATCGGCAGCCAGTTGGCGCACCTGGGTTTTGTACAGGTCGCCTATGGGGTTAAGCGCGCAGGCCGAATCACCGTACAGGGTGCTGTATCCCAGCAGGATTTCGGTTTTATTTCCGGTGCCGACAACCAGCCCACCAAAGGCCGAAGACTGATCGTAGAGCACAATCATGCGGGCGCGCGCCATGGCATTCCCCTTACGGAGGTTGTCCATATCGGGAAAGCGCGCAAAGAGCGGCTCGACCATCTCGGTAATCGGCACGGTCAACGATTGCACCCCTAAGGCGTCAATCACCTGTTGGGCATGTTCCAGGGATTCGGGGGAGGAGGTGCGGTAGGGCATGCGCACGGCCAGCACGTTTTGCGGTCCAAGTGCCTCGGCAGCCAAATAGCAGGCCAGCGCCGAATCAATGCCCCCGGAAAGGCCTAACACGGCCTTATGAAAGCCGACGCGCTCAATCTCGGTGCGGATGAAGCCGGCGAGAATCTTGCGCGCTAAGGTAGGGTTGAGGCGCAAATCAATAGAGGGGGGAGTTTTGGTCATCATGAGGTTTGTAAAATGCGGTTGAGTTCACGTTGTACCAGGGCCGTGCGTTCATCACGCAGTAACGGCAAGCGGGCACGGGTACGGTGGATTTGGCGCAGGTCTACTTCGGCCAAAGTCAGGGATTCTTCGTGGTATGGTCCACGCGCCAGGAGTGCCCCGTTGGGGTCAAAAACGGTAGAACCGCCCCAAAAATTGAGGCCATCTTCGTAACCCACGCGGTTGGCATGGGCAACGAATAGGGTAAACAAACTGGCATAGGCGCGATTGATGTGCTCCACCCAGCGCGCCGACTCAAGTTGTTCTTCGCTGCCCAGACCACGCCCTGGGGAAGCCGAGGTCAGGAGCAGCATGTCGGCACCATCCAGCCATAGCAGGTAGGGTGGCGAGGCGTGCCAGAAGTCTTCGCAAATCAGCATCCCCAGTCGGCCAAAGCGGGTATCGAAAGCCCGGATACTATCCCCCCAGGCGAAAAAGCGGCCTTCATCAAACAGGCCATAGGTGGGCAGGTAGACCTTGTGGTGGACGTGCAACACCTGCCCCCGCGAGAGATAGGCTGCGGCGATATAAAACCGCGAGCGCGGATCTTCATCCACGAAACCAACTACCAGGTCAATATCCTGGCTGGCCTCCAATAAGGGGCGGAAAACTGGGTCGTCTCGGGTGGGACGATGGGCTACTGCGCTGGCAAGGTCCTGGAGCACATAACCGGTCAATGAAAGTTCGGGGAAAATAAGCAAGTCCGCACCGGATTTACGGGCTTCTTTTGCAAGTGCAATGTGTTTTTCTAAATTGCGCTCGACATTCCCCAAACAGGTGTTGATTTGAGCAAGAGCAATGGTGAGAGACATACGCTTCCTTTACAAGTTGATGGTAGAGGGTGCAACCCTGGCGGTTCTCATGCGTAAAAATCAGCGAACTATATTATAATGTGTTTGCGGCTCGGCTCACCCGATGGGTGCAGAAGCCGAGGCGCTCCCTAAATTCTTGAGGTGTGGTATGTTGGATCTCTTGGTAACCCCCAATGCAGCCTACGTTGTACTGATGCTTGCGATTTTGGCAACCATCATGGCTGTACTGGCCCCCGGCACCGGTCTGCTGGAAATCATTGCCCTGGCGCTCTTCACCGTAGCCGGTTATCAGATGCTGCAATTGCCACTCAATTTGTGGGCCTTTATTATCATCGCTGCGGGAGGATTGCCACTTTACCTGGCGATACGTCGACGCGGCCAACGCTTGTGGCTAGGCATGGCCGTTGCACTCTTTTTCATTGGTTCGGCATTGTTGTTTCGCAATCCGCAAGGGGGAGCATTTGGGGTGCAATTTGCGGTGGTCGTGGTCGTCACCGCGCTGGAAGGGAGTTTCATCTGGTTCATCATGGAAAAAACCATTGAAACGTTTTTCGCGCCTCCGGTGCATGATCTTTCAACCTTGATTGGACAGGTGGGGGAGGCGCGCACCGACATCGCCCTCGATGGTTCGGTATATGTTGGTGGCGAATTATGGAGTGCCCGCAGCAAAACAGCCATCCGGGCAGGCACGCCTGTGAAGGTGGTGAGTCGTGATGGGTTCTATCTGTTGGTTGAGGCAATTTCACCTGATGAGGTGCCTTAAGGGCCGTGTCAGGACAGTTGCCTTTTTCTTTTTTCCCTGTTTCTAAAAGGAGGTCGTTTCATGGATTCGGCTAGCGCTTTCGTTCTCTGCGTTGTTGGCGTGCTGATGGTAATGGCAGTGATTATGCTAATCAGCGCCATCCGCATTGTGCCTGAATACCAGCGCGTGGTGGTGTTTCGGCTGGGGAACTGCATTGGGTCTAAGGGGCCGGGGGTCGTACTCTTGGTGCCCTTTATTGACCGCGGTGTTTCAGTCGATTTGCGTGAGCAGGTGCGAGAAATTCCACACCAATCCGCCATCACCAAAGATAACGCCGGTATTTCCATCGATTTCATTTGGTACTACAAAATTTTGGATCCGGTAGAAAGTGTGCTGCAAGTCGGCAACTTTGAGGCCGCTGCGCAAGGTATGGCAACCACTACGCTACGCGCCGTGATTGGCGGTATCCAATTAGACGATGTGCTGGCCGAGCGTGAGCACATCAACAACATGCTCCGCACCCGCCTGGACGAGGTTACTGAACGCTGGGGCGTCAAGGTGACGAATGTGGAAATTCGCGAAATCATCCCCCCGCGCGAAATTCAAGAGGCGATGAACCGTCAGATGTCCGCCGAACGTGAGCGGCGCGCCCTGGTTACCGAATCCACCGGTCAAAAAGAGGCGGCCATCAACGTGGCCGAAGGCCAAAAGCAGGCAGCCATCCTCAAGGCCGAAGGCGAAAAACAAGCCGCCATTCTCCAAGCCGAAGGTGCTCGTCAGGCACAGGTGTTACAGGCGGAAGGCTACGCTGAGGCGCTCAAACGCATCTTTTCTGTTGCGCAAAGCGTTGACCAAAACACGATGACGTTGCAATACTTTGATGCCCTGAAACAACTGGGCAACACAGCCTCTACCAAGTATATTTTCCCAATGGAATTCACGCACCTGTTACAGAATTTCTCACAGGGTTTCCAACCTCCAGCCCCACATGACGAAGGTTAACTCCGACGCTGTTCCTAACATTCAATCTATTCCAGGCAGTCTGGTCAGCATTATGCCGGCTGCCTGGAACGATTTCAGAGCCATCCAGCATGTAGAACACGTGTGCTTTCCTCAGGATGCCTGGCCGGTGTGGGACATTCTGGCTGTACTCACCTTGCCGGCCGTAGTACGCTTAAAAGCGGTAGTTGATGGTCAGGTGGTTGGCTTTATCGCTGCCGACGTTCGTCAGAAAGATAACCTGGCCTGGATAGCGACCATTGGAGTGCTGCCATCTTATCGCCGCCAGGGCATTGGGAGGGCGTTGCTGACTACATGCGAGTCTCACCTGGACGTGGCTCGAATCCGGCTCAGCGTACGCTTATCCAACATTGGTGCCCAAACGTTGTATCGTCAAATGGGGTACTATCGCGTGGATTTATGGCGTGCCTACTATAAGGGGGGAGAAGACGCGCTTGTGATGGAGAAAAAAACGCATCGCTAAAACGCCCATTTTCTTTTGGGTGAACCATACAAAGGTTAGAAATATTTGTGGAAGGAAGAATTTTATTACCCCCCATTTGGGTAGATACACCCGAAAAATTGGATATTCTGGTGGAAGACCTCTCCCAAGAACCGATTGTTGCCGTTGATACGGAATCAAACAGCCTGTATGCCTACCAAGAACAGGTATGTCTGTTGCAGTTCTCTACCCCTGAGAGCGATTATCTGGTAGACCCTCTAGCGTTGAAAAGCCTGGAACCGCTGGGAAAGATTTTTTCTGCCCCACACATCGAAAAGGTGTTCCATGCCGCCGAGTATGACTTGATTTGCCTACAACGAGATTTTGGCTTTTCATTTGAAAATCTATTCGATACGATGTGGGCAGCACGCATTCTAGGGTATAAGCACATTGGTTTGGGTGCCTTGCTAGGTCAACATTTTGGCATTCATCCAGATAAACGCTACCAGCGGGCGAATTGGGGCAAGCGCCCTCTTCCGGCAGAGCAATTGCAGTATGCCCAACTGGATACGCACTATCTGATTCCCCTGAGAAACATCTTATACCAAGAATTAAAATCCAGTTCGTTTTGGGAACTTTCCAGGGAAGATTTTAAGCGTTTTTGTCGTCTAAATGGCACTAGAACACAAAACGCCCCTCCATGTTGGCAGCAAATCCGCCATGCTCGTGATCTTTCACCAAGACAACTGGCTGTTTTACAAAAATTGTGCGAGTACAGAAATCAAATTGCCCAACAGAAAAACCTGCCCTTATTCAAGGTGCTGAGCGACAAAACATTATTGCAAATTGCCCAAAATATGCCTGGCGATTTCAACGGCTTGCAAGCGGCTGGCCTGAGTAATGGACAGATTCGCCGCTATGGGCAAGGGTTGCTTCGAGCCATTCAAAGCGGACGGCGTGCTCCGGCACTGTACCCGCCAGTTACCTCCCCACCCGATGCGGCGTATTTGGAGCGATTGGATGCCCTGCAACATTGGCGTAAAATCACTGCACGCGGGCTAAATATAGAATCGGATATTGTGCTGCCACGCACCACGATGGAGAAAATCGCAGCCCAGAATCCAACCACCCCAGATGCCCTCCGCAAGATCATGACCGATATTCCCTGGCGGTATGAGAGATTCGGCGAGGACATCTTATCTCTTTTGAAACGCTGGCAATCTACCTCTAACGGCAGGTAAAGACCAGCGCTTGATCCGGGAAGGAGTTTTATCATGCAAATCGCATTCCACGGTGCTGCACAAACGGTAACAGGCTCTCAACACCTGATAAGTATCAATGGCGCAAACATCTTACTGGATTGCGGTCTGTATCAAGGGCGACGGAAAGATGCTTACGAGCGCAACCAAACCTTCAAGTTTGACATCCGCAACCTGAATGCAGTATTGCTTTCTCATGCCCACATCGACCACAGCGGCAATTTGCCCAACCTGGTGAAACAGGGCTACAGCGGCCCGATCTATGCTACACACGTCACTACACACCTGGTAGACGTCATGTTGCGTGATTCCGGGCACATTCAGGAAGCCGACGCCAAATTTGTGAACAAAATTCGTGCTCGACGTGGGCAGCGTCCTATCGAGCCGCTATACACTATTGAGGATGCCATACGGGTAAACGAGTTCTTTCGCCCCTATGAATTCAATAAATTTTTCGAGGTTGCACCAGGAGTGCGGGCACAATTTGTGCCTGCTGGGCACATTTTCGGCTCTGCTGCCATCGTGTTAGATATCGAAGAACGCGGCCGCCGCTTTCGTTTATGGTTCTCTGGAGATATTGGGCGTTGTAGCCTGCCCATCATCCCCGACCCCGTGCTTCCTCAAGAGACCGATTATTTGATTATGGAATGCACCTATGGGCACAAAGCACACCGTGATCCAACCCAAGCCGCTGAAGAACTGGAGAGGGTAGTTCAAAAGACATTAAATCGCGGCGGTAAGGTGATTATCCCTTCCTTTGCTGTAGGGCGCACTCAGGAATTAGTCTACTATTTGCATGAAATGATGGACCGAGGCTCTATTCCTGTGGTACCCGTTTATGTAGATAGTCCGCTGGCAGTAAATATCACCGATATCTATCGAGAGCACCCAGAGTATTTCGATGAAGAGGCGCATGCCTTCATGTCCCATGATAAACATGTGTCTGCGTTAAGTTTCCCATCCCTGCATTACACTCGTTCGGTAGATGAATCCAAAGCCATCAACGACTATAAAGGCCCGGCAATTATCATTTCTGCTTCGGGAATGGCTGAAACCGGGCGCATTCTCCACCACCTGCGCAATAACATCACGGATAAGCGTAATACTATTTTGATTGTCTCGTGGCAAGCACCATACACTCTGGGACGGCGCTTGGCAAATCAAGAGGTGCGCGTCAAGATTTTCGGTGAGACTTACACTCGCCGGGCAGATGTGGTCACCATTGGCGGTTTTTCGGCACATGCCGGACGGGATATGCTACTAGAGTATGCCGCTGCTAGCCGTGGGAAGTTAAAGCAAATTTTTCTGGTACACGGTGAACCTGATTCTGCTGCAGCATTGCAAGAGGGGTTGCGTAAAGAAAAAATATCTCCTGTTTTTTACCCCGGATTGCATTCTTGTGTGGAAATTTAAGCCAATTTCTGCTATAATGCGCTGCGCCCGGAGAGGTGCCGGAGTGGACGAACGGGGCGGTCTCGAAAACCGTTGTGGCCCTTTGGACCACCGTGGGTTCGAATCCCACCCTCTCCGCAGAACAAATCAGGACTTTCGATATGTAGTTTGCCAGCCAGTTCCACATTGCATTGGTGAAAGTCCTCAAAACAAAAGTGGGCGGCTATAACCGCCCACTTTTGTCGTGTAAAGGCTTAATAACTGGGTATGCGAGGCGTCAATTCGCACCTGGTGAGGCCGGGAACAGCGAAGGCGGTTCCCAAGCCGCCGGATAGTCGGGTGTGGCGGGTTGAAGTGGTCAGCGAATCGCGTTCACCTGACGCCTGTGTTCCTCTCGATGGCGTGAAACTCGACGCTAATTTCTGGAAGGTTGTATCTATGTAGCCGATTCGTCGACAGTCTCAGGAAGCATGCCTTCCAAAATAATCTCCAGAGCCATTGTGTGACTACAGCGCCCACGCGTCTGGAAGAAATCACAACTGCAATGCCAGGTGCGGTCATCCATTGTAACCGTGTGTACATTGTTCGTGCCCTGGAAGGAAACTTTCATCGCATGAAATGTTATGCGGTTGCGTTCTTCAGCATAACGTTTTGCTTTTTGCAATTTTCCAATCATCCCATAATCCATACTAAAACTCCTTTCTGAAGATGGGGCTACTTTTTCACTGGAGGCAAATGATAAAAGGCACGCGCGCGCGTGCCTTTTTGTTACCACTGTAGAGAATTGTCGTATCGTACAATCTGTTCAAAATAAATTTGCCTCCAACACACTATCAGTATACGCTGATTTGATGCGCTCGTCAACTATCAAAAACAGCGATTTCATTACATTTGTTATATCATGACTGCAACTGCATCCACAACAAGGTTTGATGATGACGAAAACCATATTGGGGAATGATTTCCGCTCCGCGATCAGACGGATAGTCGAGTGCTAAACGGTGATGTCGAGGAAAGTGCTGGGTTGCAAAACTCAATAGCGCCGGCAAGCCAAGATACTCGTAATGGGGGAACACACTTAACCAGATGTAGGAGTGCTGTCCAGCCCCTGCCTGCCACGTAAGTACGCCAATCAGTTTTTCATGAAAGCGCAAACTCCACTGGCGGATGAAATGCCCATTCCATAATCGATTCAGCCAGCCCACCGGGCCGGGCTGCTGGGCGCTCACATTGATGGGCAACAGCCATTGAAGATGCTCTGGGTAAGTCTGTAAAAACCAGCGACGCTGTGAAGGCCAATCCGAAGATTTTCGAGAGGTGATTTTCATGCCATCTGGGATGTGTATTTTCTTCTCTTCCCCTGTGCTATGCCAGGTGTTTCGAGAGGCGTGCGTCATAAAGCCCAGGCTGTGATAGAGTGCGATGGCAGAAGCATTCTCTGCCCGTACCTGCAACCAGGGAGGTTGTGAACTATGCTGATGTGCATAAGTTATACATGCTTGCATTAATGCCCGTCCAATACCCCGGCGACGGTACTCTGGTAAGACAGCCACATTAGCAATTAAGTAAACCCGCCGGGAATGTTCTCTAAAAAGAATCAAACTGGCGTTTCCTACGATTTTCCCTTTTTCTTCCCAAACGAAACCGGCTGTAGGCACTGGACTGGGCAAAATTCCATGTGTTGCCATGCGCAACATTTGAGGATTGCTCGCTACCAGGCGCAATTGGCGTATATAGTCTCTATCGCTGCCCATCGTATCGGCAAAGCACTGTTCTATTATTCGGGCAATATCCATCAAATCGTTGCTGGCCCGGAATGGTCGCAGACATTGATGGATATCGCGTGTAGTAACCAGTGTTGTCATTGTTCTCTTTGGGTGGGCCAAGGGCTAAGGATTGGGCTATAAACAACTTCTCGATTTGGCGTCGGAAGGGGGACGCCAGAACGCGGTGTCGCAAAGAAAATCGCGTTTTGGTGCCAAAAGCGGGGCTGCTCCGGAAAAACCTTTGTTGCTTGGCGGACTTGCGTTAAGATTTTGGGCGATTCCCAAATTGGGCGAAGCGGCCGACCTGGGGGGCGGCGCTCCTAGTGCTTGGCGTTCAAAAAATACTACCACAAAAAAAACAGCCAGTCCAAATTAGTTTTGTGTTCCA
>DAOTZN010000239.1:0-14292 GCA_034434095.1 Anaerolineales bacterium | reverse complement strand
GCCGGCGTGGGAGCCGCATCCTCGGGCATTGAAACTAAAAGCCCCTGTCTCATCAAGAGCGAACTAAGTCAAAGTTACTCTTCTACCTTCTCATAATGCATAGCAGCCATTTGTTTGTACAAATTCCAACGCGTGATTGCGTCTTTGTGGGCCATTTGCAACAACCGTTCAGCGCGCGCCTCGTCAGTTTGGGCCAACATGCGATAACGGGCTTCGTTGTAGGCAAATTTCTCCACCTCTAGTTTCGGCTCACGAGAATCGAGACGCAAGGGGTTCTTACCTTCTTGCGCCTCAAGCGGGTTATAGCGGTACAACGGCCACAAACCCGATTGGACCATTAAAGCCTGCTGTGAAAGGCCATGCTTCAAGTCGTAGCCGTGGGCAATACAGTGGCTGTAAGCGATAATGAGTGATGGGCCATCGTAGGCTTCTGCTTCCAGAAATGCCTTCAAGGTCTGGGTATCACTGGCGCCCATCGCGACCTGGGCGACATAAACATAACCGTAAGACATGGCCATCAGCCCCAGGTCTTTGCGCGGCAAGTCTTTCCCTTGGGCAGCAAATTTGGCTACAGCAGCCAACGGGGTAGCCTTAGAAGACTGTCCACCGGTGTTGGAATACACTTGTGTATCCATCACGAGTACGTTGACATTGCGCCCTGACGCTAAGACGTGATCCAGTCCACCATAACCGATATCGTAAGCCCAACCATCACCGCCAACAATCCATACACTACGTTTGACCAGCATATCCGCCAGGGTAAGCAAATCTTTGGCTCGCGGGTCATCAATATCAGCCAGACGTTGTTTCAACAAGGCAACGCGTTCTCGCTGAGCCTGAATCTCGGCTTCCGTATCTTGTTGCGACGCTAACAGATCATCCACCAGGCTTTCACCAACCACGCTAGCAAATTGCGGGAGTAGTTCACGCGCATACTCGCTCTGCTTGTCAATCGTCAGGCGCATACCCAGACCAAACTCTGCGTTATCTTCAAACAAAGAGTTAGACCAGGCCGGGCCGCGTCCATCTTTATTAACCGACCACGGCGTAGTGGGTAGATTGCCACCGTAAATGGATGAACATCCGGTTGCGTTAGCAACCACCGCCCGGTCACCGAACAGTTGGGTGAGCAACTTCAAGTACGGTGTTTCGCCACAACCGGCACACGCTCCGGAGAACTCAAAGAGCGGTTGCAACAATTGAGAATTTTTAATGGTCCCGAAGGACATACGAGTGCGGTCTACTTCCGGCAAACTCAGGAAGAAATCCCAATTGACTTTTTCTCGCTCTCGGATGGGCGGCTGCGGCGTCATGTTGATTGCCTTACGGCCGGCCTGAGTCTTATCTTTGGCCGGGCAGGCTTCTACGCACAACGAGCACCCGGTGCAGTCTTCCGGTGCTACGGCAATGGCGTATTCCATATTGGGGAATTCTTTGAAACGAGCCTTCGTGTGCAGGAAGGTATCGGGGGCACTTTCCAACAATTCCGGCTCAAAAACTTTTTGGCGGATAACCGCATGTGGACACACAAAGACGCATTTCCCGCATTGGATACACAGATCAGGCTCCCACTGAGGAATCTCCAAAGCAATGTTGCGCTTTTCCCAGCGCGTGGTGCCACTGGGGTAAGTACCATCCGCGGGCAAGACGCTCACCGGCAAATCGTCTCCCTGGCGGGCAATCATCTTGCCCAATACTTCCCGCACAAATTCAGGGGCTTCCTCAGGCACAGGGGGACGGAGAGTCATCGTACTGGTGACTTTTGTCGGCACTTTGACTTCATGGAGATGGGAGAGTGCCTGGTCAACCGCAGCAAAATTGCGTTGAACAACAACCTCGCCACGCTTGCTATACGTCTTACGAATTGCTTGTTTAATCTGCTCAATCGCCTGTTCACGCGGCAAAACACCACTGATAGCAAAGAAGCAGGTCTGCATAATGGTGTTAATGCGCTGCCCCATTCCGGTTTCTCTGGCGACTTGATAAGCATCAATCACATAGAAGCGCAGTTTCTTAGCAATGATGGCTTCCTGTGCCTCACGTGGCAGGTGGTCCCATACTTCATCAGGCCCGTAGATGCTATTCAGTAAGAAGACGCCACCTGATTGGGCATAGCCCAGCACATCGTATTTCTCCATGAAGGTAAATTGGTGGCAGCCCACGAAGTTAGCCGTACCAGGGGCAATCAAATAGGGGGCATCAATGGGATTAGGTCCAAAGCGCAAATGAGAGATGGTGATTGCTCCGGCCTTCTTTGAATCGTAAACAAAGTAACCTTGAGCATAGTTCTCGGTCTCTTCACCAATGATTTTAATGGAGTTTTTGTTTGCACCTACAGTACCATCAGAGCCTAATCCAAAGAAGACAGCACGCACGGCTTTGGGATCTTCAATGGAGAAGGTGGGATCATACTCTAAACTGGTATGCGAAACATCATCGTAGATACCAATGGTGAAATGATTTTTGGGTTGCTCCTTGAGCATTTCATCAAAAATGCCTTTGACCATCGCGGGAGTAAATTCTTTAGAGGACAAACCATAACGTCCCCCAACGACTTTAGGCATTTGTGCTAAGGGCAACGTACCACTCATTGTGGCTTCACTAATGACCGTGAGAACATCCTGATATAGCGGTTCACCAGCCGCACCAGGTTCTTTGGTACGATCAAGTACGGCGATTGTTTTCGCCGTCGCCGGTAAGGCTTTCAAGAAGGCTTCGGCAGCAAAGGGGCGATACAGGCGCACAATCACTACGCCAACCTTTTCACCTTGGGCCATAAGGGCTCGCACTGTTTCGGCTACGGTGTGTGCACCAGAGCCCATCGCTACGATAATTCGTTCGGCATCCGGTGCTCCAATGTAATCAAACAGGTGGTACTGGCGCCCTACAATAGCGGCGAATTTATCCATGGCCTTTTGCGTGATTTCAGGGCAAGCCGCGTAGTAGGGATTGACGCTTTCACGTGCCTGGAAGAACACATCCGGGTTTTGGGCTGTACCGCGAATGAAAGGATGTTCTGGCGACAGGCCGCGGGCACGATGTGCCTGTATCAGGTTATTGTCAATCAAAGCGCGCAGATCATCATCATCGAGCACTTCTACCTTGTTAATTTCATGGGATACACGGAATCCCTCGAAGAAATGCACAAAAGGCACGCGTGATTCTAGCGTAGCAGCCTGCGCAATGGCCGCAAAGTCATGGGCTTCTTGTACAGAACCAGAAGCCAGCATGGCAAATCCGGTAGCACGCGTAGCCATGACGTCTGAATAATCGCCAAAAATCGAAAGGGCTTGCGCTGCCACTGAACGGGCAGCAACGTGGAAGACCGTTGAGGTTAGTTCGCCGGCAATCTTGTACATGTTGGGGATCATTAGTAAGAGCCCCTGGCTGGCTGTAAAGGTCGTCGTCAGCGCACCGGTTTGCAATGCCCCGTGGACAGCGCCAGCCGCGCCACCTTCGGCCTGCATCTCTGTAACCAAGGGTACAGTACCCCATAAATTTTTCTTTCCCTTGGCTGACCATGCGTCGGCCAGTTCTCCCATCGGCGTTGAGGGCGTAATGGGATAAATGGCAATCACTTCATTTAACTTATGGGCAATGCGCGCTACCGCTTCATTACCATCCAGTGTAACCAGTTCACGTTTTTTCATGCGTGTACTCCCTGTTAAAAGTTTTTTCTTTGTTCGCATCTACTATTTTATCAGATACGAAAACCTCACTTATAAACAAACCCCTTTTTCGGGGCGACGATGCGCAAACACTATTCGCGCTTCTACTTAGTTTAAACCTACCCCCAAAACCGGTACAGTTATGAACGGCTTAAAATTAGGGGTGAGTTGTCATATTCGGACAAACAAGGGTAAAAATAACTCACATTTCAGTAGGGTGTATTTGCTAATGGCGTCTTGAATTAGGTGTCCTATCAAAATTCTCAAAAGGGGGAAGAAAAATTTTAAGGAGCGAAGCGCGCCAGCCCACCTAGAAATCCGACGTCTTCCCCCACAAAGGGTAATATACCCTATGGGGAATGAGTAATTTCACCTGTACTTTCACCATTTTTGGCTCTTTGGGGTTTCCCGTGATGCGCCCCAATATCTGGCGGTGCATCCGTAGGGCAGAATTAATTCCGCCCTACACCTGGCGATCTTTCACGGTAATTCCCCTTGAGCCCCATTTTTTATTACCTGGTGGGAGAATAATGGTGTTAGATGCCCGTTTTCACCTATCTGGTGGAAAGGAAAGGTCAAATTCATATAAAATTGGCAATGCGCTCCCCTAAGCATCTTCATGCTGAAAACTGTTGTGTACTTTTGTCCCAATTGCCTGTTGTTATGGATTATGCTATACTTTTGTTATCCTTGTTTTTAGGGTGTGCGGTACAATTTTATTTACAAAAGGACAAAGGCCTTGCAAGAACATTTTGTGCCATCTCCCTTACCCATCGCTATCTGGAAACCATGGCGGCAAAACCTTCGCCGTTGGGGCATAACACATTATGTCACTGCTCTATTGCAGGCAGCCGGCCCGCTAACCGCACTGGCAGCACAATTCATATATCTGGGCGAACCTTTTCTAAGTCAGGGGACAAAAATGACATATTGGCGGTCGTTGGCAAACCTGCTGGAAGATAGCGAGCAGCAACGGTTATTTATTCAATACTTACAGGAGAAACCCTTATGACCATGCTGCAAATTATCGCATTCGGCTTCGTTTTATTTTTCTTGGGCCTGATGCTTTTCTTTACCTGGTTGAGCGGACGGAAAAAAGCAAGGAAGGTTATTTTGCGTCCCATCCCGGTGTTTCAACACATGTGGCGTGCGATTGGTTTAGCAGTGGAGGAAGGCACTCGTCTGCATTTTTCCATTGGGCGCGGTGCCGTCAACACGCAAGAAAGCGCCAGCGCCTTCGCCAGTCTGAGCACCTTGAAACGCATTATGCGCATTATTTCTGTTAGCGATAAAGCCCCCATAGTGACCAGCGGAGATAGTACCCTTGCCATCTTGACACGGGATACACTCAAGGCATCTTACCAAGAAATGGGACAAGATGCTCAATACCATCCGATTGCCGGCCGACTGACCGGTCTGACGCCTTTTGCTTTTGCTGCCGGTACCCAACCTATCATTTCAGATGAAGATGTTTCAGCCAATATCTTAATCGGTCATTTTGGCCCAGAGGTAGCATTGATAATGGAAGCAGGAGAGCGCAAAGGGAATCTCACCCTCGCCGGAAGTGACCATTTGGTGGGACAATCTGTGCTCTATGCCGGTTCCCAAGAACCACTGATTGGCGAAGAGATTTACGCTGGTAGCGCCTATCTGAAAGCCAGCCCATTGCACATAGCCAGTCTAAAAGCGCAAGATGTCATGCGCTGGTTGATTATCTTTGCTATTTTGGGCGGATCTATCTTGCAATTTCTCGGTTTTACTTTTCCTGGCAGGTGACGCGTGAAAATCAAAGCACCTCTCGCAACCATTACAGCCCTGGCAGTAGGGATTATCACCCTTGGTGGATATTTTACAACTGCCTCTACTGTTAGCATGTTAGGCACTATTTTTCTACAATGGGCATCCTGGTTGGCAGCCATCGCACTTCTGGTCGGAATTGCCAACCTGCTTGGCGTCCACTTTGAAAAACTGACTACAGGGCAAAAGGGCAGCATCTACAGCATGGTACTGATTTTGGCTTTGATGGGCACATTTGCTCTGGGCACATACGACTATATTTCAGGCACCTGGGGCAACGCCAGTCAATCCTGGCTGCAATGGATTTTTGACTACGTTCAATACCCCATAGAAGTCAGTATGTTCGCCTTATTAGCCATTGTTTTAGTATATGCAGCCATTCGGATGATACGCCAGCGCGAAAATTTCCCAGTCATCATTTTTCTCTTAAGTGCAGTGTTCGTGTTGGCCGGCAGCGTTCCTTTTTTTGGGGTATCCATCCCGGTGCTTTCCGATACCTTAACGCCCTGGCTTACGCACGTATTGGCTTTGGCCGGGGCACGCGGCATCTTGCTTGGCGTGGCCTTAGGGGCCATTGCAACCAGCATTCGAGTGTTAGTGGGCGTCGATCGCCCATACGGGGGGTAGGCTATGAGTGAAATTCGTTGCCCAATGTGTGGCAAACCAAACCCAGATAATCTTGACGTTTGTCAGTTCTGTGGTGCACGTCTGAAGCCACTTATTAGTGGTGCCCCACAACCGGAAGAACCACAAGCCTCCCAACCAGCCGGGGAAGAATCATTTAATTTTGATGAAGAGTCCCTTACCTGGCTTGATGACGACGAGAGTGACGAAGTTTTTGATACGAGGCGCGCTACCCAAACTGGCAGTCTGCGCGATCCCCTTTCCTGGTTAGATGGAATGAGTGACCATTCTGAAAATACGCCACCCAAGGACGAATCCGGCGTAACGGATTGGCTATCGTCACTCCAGGAAGAGTCCAGCGAAGCCGCTGAAGATTCTGAAGCCATGTCAACCGATTGGCACACTGACGAGGGTCTGCCGGACTGGTTAGCCGGGGAGCCCACGTCCGAAAGTCCCCAGGCAGGCGCGGTGGGTACCGGTGAAGAAGAACTGCCGGACTGGCTGGCCGGGGAGACTGCACCCGAGAGTCCCCAGGCATCCGCTGTGGATACCGGTGAAGAAGAACTGCCGGACTGGCTGGCCGGGGAGCCCACGTCCGAAAGTCCCCAGGCATCCGCGGTGGATACCGGTGAAGAAGAACTGCCGGACTGGTTGGCCGGGGAGCCAGCACTCGAGAGTCCCCAGGCAGGCGCGGTGGATACCGGTAAAGAAGAACTACCGGACTGGCTGGCCGGGGAGACAGCACCCGAGAGTCCCCAGGCAGGCGCGGTGGATACCGGTGAAGAAGAACTGCCAGACTGGTTGGCCGGGGAGGAAGATTTGCCCGATTGGTTGAGCACTGAAACAGGCTCCCAAGAAGAATCTCCACTGGCCGAATCAGAGCAGAGCGAGCAATCACTTGAAAATTTAATCTCAGCCGACACCAGCAGTCTTCCAGATATTGAGGTACCCGATTGGCTTGCCGACATATCAGCAGCCTCAGCGGAAGAGGTTTCCAGCGAAGAAGAGATTCCAAGCGAAGCGGAAATCCTAAAGGATGCTATTCAGGGTGATGACTGGTTAGACAGTCTGCGCAACGAAGAAAGTACACTCGAGGACAATTTATCTACCGAAGCGCCTGTTATCACAGAGGAAGACACCAGCAACATCTCACCGTTCACATTGGATGAATCTCTCGACGTGGAACTAGGTGCCATTGAAACAGGAGAAACGCCAGACTGGTTAGCAGAAGTCACGGATGTTTCAGAAGAAGAGGCTTTCTCACCACTAGCATCTCCTGAAGAAGAAGCGGAGAGGCCAGAAATTGAGCGCGCTAATCTGCCATCCTGGCTTCAGGAGATGAAGCCCCTGGATGCCGTCTCTACCCCTCAACTACTACCGGAAGATCAGGAGGCCCCACCTGTTCCCAATGGACCGTTAGCAGGGTTACGCGGTGTATTGCCTGTTGGTATTCAAGCAACACTGCTCCCTAAAAGCGCCCCCCCCTCTGCCAAATTGGAAATCTCCGAAGAACAGGAAACGCAAATTGGCTTACTGCGCAGCATGTTGGAGAGCGAAGGGCAACCGGTCCCATTGGCTGCGCCACCCCGTATCACCCGTCAACGGCTTTTACGTTGGTTAATCGGCCTGCTCTTGCTAACAGCCATTGGGTGGGGTATCTTCAGCGAACAGGGGAACAGCATACAACCTGTAGTTCCCGCCCCTGAAGTCCGGGCTGTATTTCAACAAGTGGACGCGCTCCCCCCTGGAAAACCGGTGTTACTGGTCTTTGATTATCAAACGGCTTACGCAGGTGAAATGGATGCGACGATTCGGCCTCTGCTAGCCCACTTGATGATTCACGGCACACCATTTGCTACTGTCTCAACCCACCCTGAAGGAATGCTGCTGGCCGAACATGCCTTGTCGCCTGTGGCACAAGAACTTGGCTATCGCAGCGGCGAACATTACATCAATTTAGGTTACATCCCCGGCGGTGCTACCGGCATGGCGAATTTTGCCCAGCAAATGCGCAAAGCACTTCCTACCACTGCTGGAGGCCTCCCAGCCTGGGAATCGCCTTTGCTGCAAAACGTTAACACTCCTCAGGATTTCGGCATGTTAATCGTTCTGGCAGATGACCCAGATACCGCCCGTATGTGGGTTGAGCAAGTCGGTACGCGCTACCCCAATCTACCGCTCATGTTGGGCCTCAGTGCACAGGCCGCCCCCATGCTAGCGCCATACTACCCCACACAGGTCGATGGGAGCATTGCGGGCGCACTGGGCGGGGCAGCCTACGAACGTCAAACCGGGCTAAACGGACCTTCACAAGAAAGGGGAACGGCCTTTAGTCTGGGTATCCTTGCGGCGGTACTCTTGATTATTGTAGGCGCAAGCATTCAATTCATTTGGACAGCATCATCCCAAAACAACCACAAAGGGGCAAACGGATGAACGATTTTCTTGGCACCTTGCTGGCTTTTGCACTCACGCTGGCCGTCTTCAGTTACCTATTGGGAGATAACCCCCTCTTCCGAATTGCTACGTACCTTTTCATTGGTGTTAGCGCAGGGTATGCTGCCGCTGTGATTATCTATCAGGTGCTTTTGCCACAAATCTTGCTGCCATTATTGCAGGGTGACACAAACGAGCGGCTGCTATTGCTGCCCCCCATCGTGCTGGGAGGCTTGTTGCTCATGAAAGCCTCCCCCAGTTTACAGCGCCTGGGCAACCCAGCCATGGGATATTTGGTGGGTGTTGGGGCAGCCGTTGCCATCGGCGGCAGCCTGTTGGGTACGCTCTTCCCCCAAATGCAGGCCACTATGTCAATCTGGACGCCACAAAGTGGGGTAGGCTTGATTAGTGGCGGGGTAATCCTCCTTGGCAGCATCTCTACCCTGGCCTATTTTCACTTTGGTGCACGCCCAGAAGACGCCCGTGCAAACATCGTATTAGATACCTTACGCGATATCGGTCAGTTATTTATTGCCCTCACGCTAGGTGTAATTTTCGGCGGTGTTTATCTGGCCGCCATGGCAGCCCTGGTGGAACGTATTTACTTCCTCCTACAAGGGTTGAAGATTTTTCTCTGAGATAACATGGTAGCAATCGAAACGACTTCCGAATCTTTGCTGGCGCTGGATATTGGCGCAATGACTACCCGCGCACTCCTCTTTGACGTGGTGGACGGACAATACCACTTCATTGCAGTCGGTGCTGCATCTACCACGGCTGCGGCCCCTTTCAACAACGTTATGGAAGGCGTGCTGATGGCCGTTGAGGAATTGGAACGAATTACCGGGCGAACGTTGATTGGACATGACCAAAGCCTAATCATCCCAACTGCCACGTCAGGAGAAGGGGTAGATGCTTTTTGTGTGGTAATCTCCGCCCCTCCCCCCCTACGCACCATCGTCATTGGCCTGCTGGAAGATGTCTCTGTTGCCAGTGCTACACGGCTATTACAAGGAACCTATACCAAGGTAATAGACACTTTCACGCTTTCCGATGTCCGCAAATTAGAAGAGCGCTTGGATGCGATTTTGCAACTGCGCCCCGACCTGATTGTCATAACAGGTGGTAGCGAGCAAGGTGCCAGTTTGTCCATCCGTCGTATGGTCAACCCCTTGCGTTTGGCACTCCCCTTAATACCTCAGGGGCAGCGTCCTCATCTGCTATACGTCGGTAACACCGCGCTGCACGAAGAAATTCAGACCATTTTCAAGGACATGGCTCCTGTCATCACGGCTCCCAATGTGCGCCCGGCCCTAAACACCGAAGACCTGGAAGGCCCACAGGCTGCACTGGCCAGTACAGTAATGGATATCTACATTCAACGCGTGGGTGGCATAGAAGCCTTGCATCAGTGGGCAGGCGGCGGCGCCTTTCCAGCCGCAATCGCCCACGGACGTATGCTCCGCTTCCTTAGTCAGGGAGACACGACTAAAGGGGTGCTCGGCGTAGACGTGGGCGTCAGTGCCACCACAGTCTCTGCGGCATTTCAGGGAACCCTGTCCCCAGGCGTATACCCATCTTTAGGGTTGGGTCCGCAACTGGCAGGCCTGCTGCACGGTGACCCCTACGAGAAACTGTCCCCCTGGTTAAGTGCCAACCTGGATGCATCCCACGTGCGCACCTACGTCTTCAACAAGGGGCTCGCCCCTGGCATTGTGCCAATTACAGAGGAAGATGCAGCCATAGAACAAGCCATTACTACCTATGCGTTACGCCAGGCCAGCATCCAAACGGCAAAAAACATCGCTACTTCGCGCAACATACAAACAAATACCGGCGAGAGCAGTCTACTACTACTGCAGGCAGAACCGATTATTGCCACCGGCAGTCCATTAACACAGTCATCCAATACCGGCCGATCGTTGTTGGCGTTACTGGATGGCATTCAACCTTTAGGCATCACCACTATTTTATTAGATCGCTATAATTTGACCACGATCTTAGGGGCTGCGGCCAGTGTAAACCCCATACTGGCTATTCAGGCAATGACCTCATCGATGTTCGTCCGCATGGCATTGGTCATCTCCCCGACAAGCCATGCCCGGCTGAATACTCCTATTCTTCGAGTGCAGTTAACCGACAAAGAAAGTGGTGAGGAAACTCAACAAGAGATCAAGCAAGGCACGCTGACTGTGATCCCACTTCCTCTGGGACGCCGCGCTACCCTGAGGCTGCAACCACTCTATCGTACCGACATTGGGTTGGGACCAGGGCGCAAGGCCGCCTACGAAGTTGCAGGTAGCCTGAAAGGCATTATCATCGATGCCCGCGGGCGGCCCTACCACCCCCACAAAGACCCTCTACGTCGAGAAGAATTGTACAAAAAATGGTTGTGGCACCTGGCCCATTAAACCATCTGGCACAAAATTTGCAACGTAATCTTTCACGGAAACCACGATGAATACACTCGCCCAAACCTCGTATGTCTTACCACTGACCGTCTTGCGTCGTAAGCGCTCCCTACCTCTACCTGGGACAGTTATCGTACGCCAGGGACAAAATGTGGAGCCCCAAACAATCGTGGCGGAGGTAAATGTCGCCCCGGAACACGTCCTGATCAACGTTGCAGCCGGCTTAGGTGTCCCCCCTGAAAAAGCCACATCATGGATGCAAATCCGACCGGGTGAGCGTCTAATCAAAGGCGATGTCATCGCAGCATCACCCAAGGGGCTATTCCAAAAGATTTTCCGCTCTCCATGTGATGGCAAAGTTTTGTTGGTACGTGGCGGCATGGTGTTGGTTGAAAAAGAAAAAGAACCAACTAAGTTACCCGCCATCTATGCCGGTGAAGTCGTAGACATCTTGGAAAACAGCGATGTCATCATCGAATGTACTGGCGCTCTGGTACAATGTGCCTGGGGCAATGGCAAAGCATCCACCGGTCCATTACATATTATGATGGACAACCCCACGACCACACTGCAAGCCAACAACCTGGATGTCAGTTGGCGCGGTACCGTTGTAGTTAGCGGCACATGCACAAGTGCTGAAATATTCACCGCCGGAGCAGAAGCCGGCATACGCGCGCTCGTGCTGGGGAGTATCCCCCCCAATCTGCGTTACGCAGCCCAGAAGGCGCCCTTCCCGGTCGTACTGACGGATGGTTTTGGTACCCACGGCATGAACCTGGCCGCTTATGAACTACTCAGTACTAGCGATGACCGAGACACAGCCGTCAATGCCCAACCGTACAATTTTTACGAGGGCACTCGTCCAGAGGTTTTCCTTCCGTTACCGGCTACCGGCAATCTCATGCCGTCTGTGCCGCGGGTGTATGCCCCTGAGGACCTGGTACGCTGCGTTACACCTCCCTACCTGGGTAAAACCGGACACATCGTACGCCTTTTACCTGAAGTCAAACCTTATCCCGGCGGTGCCCAGGCCGCATCGGCACTTATTCGATTCCAAGATGGAGAACAAGTAACCTTGCCTCTGGCAAATATTCAACTTTTGCGGTAAAACTAACCCCACCACCCAGCCCGTTTTTGTAATTGTACCTTTCAGGAGAAGAAATTATGGATCTCAACGATGACGCCGCCTTTGATTTTGATATGGGAAATGAAAACTTACCAGATGATAACGCCTTTGGAGACCAAAGCCCCTCACCCGAAGGTAGTGATAACCGCACCTTCATTATTGTAGCGGCTGCCCTGGGTGGGCTAATCTTGCTCACACTGATTTGCATGGCCGTATTCATTTTGAGAGGTGGCTCTTCCACCCGTCAGACACAACAAGCGGAGGTTGCGACCATCAACGCCCAAAACACGCAGGTCGCCGAGGCCCTGAGTTTGACACAACTGGCCCAGGCCTGGACGCCGACCTTCACTGCCACCAGCATCCCCCCTACGGCAACCAACACACCCACGCCGGTGATTGCCATGCCTACCAACACGCCTACCGCTACGCAGCCTGCCAATTCTCCCACGCCGGACCCCCGCCAGGCCACCATTGATGCCCTGGCAACCATTAGCGCCCTAACACAAACCCCCGGCGCGGGCGGTACAGGTACGCCATCTGCCACAGCGCTGCCCAATACCGGTTTTGCCGACGACATTGGGTTACCCGGATTGGCTATTGCCGCCGCTGTGCTCTTGCTGGTGATCTTCATGGCTCGCCGCTTGCGCACCGCCTGATATTAACTCCCAGCACGAAAAGCAAAAGGCCTGACAAAAGTCAGGCCTTTTTTGATCCCCGTAGAGGCAGGTTCTAAAACCCACCTGGGTTCCAAACCCGCTTCTACACACCACAGGGAATAGCAGCGCCTTTACACGATGTGTTGCGCCACCTGCTCCCCGTACGATAACATGGCTTCCATGATTTCCGGGCTGCGCCCCTCGGCGTACACCCGTAGCACCGGTTCAGTACCAGAAGGACGAATGAGCAACCAGGAATCATCGGCCAGCAGATATTTGACGCCATCTGTAGTCCGCACCTCATTCACGCGTTGCCCGCCGATCTGAGACGGTGCTTCTTCGGCCAGTTGAGCGGTAATCACCGATTTAGATACCGGATGCTTGAGGCGCAAATCCGTGCGTCGGTAATATGCCGGGCCAACATCGGCCAACAGGGCCTCAACCATCTCGTACAACGAGGTGCGATGCACCGCTACCATCTCAACCAGCAACAACCCCATCAGAATCCCATCCCCCTCGGGAATGTGTCCCTGAAAACTGATGCCGCCGGATTCTTCGCCGCCAATCAGTACGTTTTCGCGCAACATGTAATCGGCAATATGGTTGAAGCCTACCGGCGTCTCGTAGACCGGTAAGCCATAGCGCTGCGCCAAACGGTCTATCATGCGAGTTGTAGACACCGTGCGCACCACCGGGCCGCGCCAACCGCGCTGCTCCACCAAATGTTTGAGCGCCAATGCCATGATTTTGTGTGGATCAACAAAGTTGCCGCGTTCATCCATCGCGCCGATGCGGTCTGCATCTCCATCGGTTGCCAGCCCCAAAGTGCCCATGCCGGTACTGATGGCGCTTGCCAGCGCCCCCAGGTAGCGCGCAATGGGCTCCGGGTGCACGCCGCCAAAGCCGGGGTTCATTTCTCCACGAATCTCGTGCACTTCACAACCCGTGCCTTGCAGGATGGCACGAATGACACCCCGCCCGGAACCGTGCATCGAATCTGTGACCACGCGCGGAGGTGCATCCGCAATAGCATCAAAATCAATCAAGGTACGCAAATGCTCAAAGTAGGACGGTAGGGGGTTGAAACGCTGAATCAACCCGGCCTTGCGTGCCCGGTCGTAATCCATCAGGTTTGGGCCGCGAGCACGTTCCTCGTTATCGTTCAGGTACACTTCCACGCGGCGAGATTGCTCTGCCAGCGCAGCACCGCCATACGAAGCCTTCAGTTTGACGCCATTGTAGCGCGGCGCGTTGTGCGAAGCAGTAATCATCACGCCGCCACTGGCATTCATTGCCCGTACCGTGTACGAAATCGCCGGGGTAGGGGCGTCTGATTGCGTCAGGTAAACGGTGAAACCGTTGGCCGCCAAAACACGCGCCACTTCGATGGCATAGCGGTCGGAGAGAAAGCGCGTATCAAAACCGACCACCATTGTATTGGGGTCAGGATTGTTTGCTGCACCGGGATACGCATTCCAGTCGTCAGCACGAACGGCATCTGCAATGGCCTGTGAGACCATGCGCAGATTATGAAAAGTAAAGGTGTCCGAGATGACGGCACGCCAGCCGTCGGT
>DAOTZN010000238.1:0-23096 GCA_034434095.1 Anaerolineales bacterium | reverse complement strand
ATTTGGAAATCTGCGTAATCTGTGCCCATTTGTGGAGGAATGGGCTGTTTACGCCGGTTTCACCAGACCCCGGTTAAATAATTTGCGAGTGTCCTTTCAAAACTTTGGGACACCTGGTTCGGTTCGCATGAGAAGATGCTTGTCAATGCAATACCGGAATGACGTACAGCAAGATGGCGAAATAGTGGAATGCTGTGCCAGTGAGCACAAAGCCGTGCCAAATGGCGTGAAAATACGGTTTGCGCCACACGTAGAAAATCACGCCGAGGGTGTAGGCTAGTCCGCCCAAGACGAGCAAGGTCAAGCCGCCGCTGGGCAGTGCCGCCAGGATGGGTTTAATAGCGAAGATAACTGCCCAACCCATGCCCAGATAAAGAAACAGAGATAAGAATGACATGCGTTCCAGCGAGACGATTTGCAGCACAATTCCTATGGCTGCTAATCCCCAGACTACGCCGAAAAGTACCCAGCCCAGCGGCCCTTGCAAGGTGACCAGCGTAAAGGGCGTGTACGTGCCGGCAATCAACACAAAGATTGCGGCGTGGTCAAAGATACGCAGGAGTTGCTTTGCACGTGGGTGGGTGATGCTATGGTAAAGCGTTGAGGCAGTGTACATGACAATCATTGCTGCGCCAAAGACGCTCGCACCCACAATGTGCCGCGCGTTACCATACACACTGGCGAAGGCGGTGAGCACGGCCAACCCGATGACGGCCAGCACGATACCCGCGCCGTGTGTGATGCTATTGGCGATTTCCTCGCCCAGACTGTAAGAAGCATTCGATTTACTCATGGCGGTATTCCTTATAAATAAAAATCGAGGTAGTGCATAGCGGACAACAGAAATTTCCCCACGAGTGTGGTGTGAGTGGGAAATACTGCCTCCTTATTGACGACTCAACAACGGATTTGTTTACGGCTGTGGCAGATTATAGTAGTTGTACACTGCCCAGGAAAGATCGGCTTCTAGTTTAGAGGCGGTGTTCCACAGCAGTTCTACCGGATGGTACAGGAAAGTTACCAGGACATAGTTTCTGCTGGGGGTGTAGACGATGCCCGCATCCCCGATGGTGTTGATTACCCCAAAGGCATTGGAGATCCAACCGTGTTTGTGCGCGATTTTCGTACCGTCGGGGGTGCCGGCTTCTAGCAGGTACCCGATTTTATTCTGACTCAGGTAGTCAATCATGATTTGGCACTCTTCACGCGTGATTTCATCGGGGAAAGCGGCCACCAGAGAACCGCCGTTTTTCTCGGCGCAGTAGTAGATATCCGCCAGCAATGAGCCGATTTCAGAGACGGTGGTCTGGTTGTAAGGGTCGGGATTGGTGTTGACATCGGCGCGCTGGTTGCCGGGGGTTTTGTACACTTTGAGCAATGGGGCACCGTTGTAAAAGTAACCTGCCAGGAAAGTGCTTTCCAGTCCTAGGGCTTGCATATCGGCGGTAATTTCCAACGGGGCGGTGCCGGGGGCAATGATACGATCCATCAAAGCGTCGGATGCTTCATTGCTGGAGCGGTCAATCATGAGGAAAATCAGGTTCAGGATGTCATCGCTGGGATTTTCTACCCGCCGAAAGGCTGAAACCAGAATCGGAATTTTGATAGTGCTGGCCGCCGTGAAGGCCAGGTCGGGTTCTGTGGGTAGTTCCTGCCCTCCCTGATAGAGAAAATGAATTTCTTGCCCGTTTTGCAAATCTAGCAGGTACAGACCGGCCAGCCCATCGAAGTTGCTGATCTGGATGGTTTGTTGCAGCATGGTTTTGAGTACGTCAAAGCCTGGGCGAGGAGGGTCGGTGCGCCCCAGAGGAAGATTGACCGTTCGAGGGGCAGGGCTGCGCAGGGCGACATCCACTAACAGAACGGCGCGGTCAATATTCAGGGCTGTGCCGGGTACGCCGGGTTGAAAGGTGACATCGCCGACCACGGGTTGGGCCGGTTGCGCCACCGCGTCATAGCGCGGTGCAATCTCGTTTTGCAGGTAATTGCGTAAACGGGCTTCGGAGTAGGTGGCACGTAACGGAATGCTTTGAGGGGGCGCAGTGCGGTTCCACAGGTAATCCCAAAAATCGTTCCAGAAGCCTTTTTGCGAGCGGGAAAGTTCTGTAGCCGCCAACATACTGTCGATGTCCAGTTCAAAACCTACGACCGATGGCTCCATCTGAATGATGGCATCGCCGTAGTGTAGTTCCACCGGCACGCTGTACGCTTCGCGCAGCCGTTGGGCGGCTTCTGGGCGCGTTAACCCACCTACAGGGATGTTGGCAATGCGCATACCGTAGGGCAGGATGGTGTTCAAGCGACTGAAGGCAATTAACTGACTAACCAGCAGAAAAATGGTGGCCAGCAATGTCAGTAAAGAGAACAGTCGTAGGGGAGTCAGGATAGGGGATTTTCTTCTACGCATAGCGCCCGAATTGTATCACGAAGCCGCCTGGCCGCGCTTAATTCGCTTTTTCAGTGTTTCTGGCCAGGTTTCAGGGTGTTCTGAGGGGTAGATGCGTAAAGATGGCCCATTTTGGGTGAGTAGTTCGCGTTGTCGGCAGGCAAGAATCTGCTGTGCGGCCTGCAGCCCGCTGGCGGTCGCACCAGAAACGCCGTGACTGAGTGTACTGGCGCCGACCATCCACAAGCCGGGAATTTCACTCCGGATGGGGAAGGCTCCAGGCCCAACCTGAGCGCGGTCTTTGGCGATGCCGTACAAGTTGCCGCGCGTGGCGTTGATGTAGTACTCGTTGCTCAAGGGTGTTCCCAGGTTCCAGAACACCACATGTTGGCTGATACCGGGTACGCGGCGATCGAGTGCCTGCATCATCCGCCAGCCCAGGTCTTCTTTGAGGGCTTCGTATTCGGCCGGACGTTTCCCCGGTGTACCGCCTGCCCAGCGTTCAAAAGCATCGTAACTGACGAAGGTGAAGGCCTCTAGCGTGTGATGACCGTGGCGCATTTTACTGGGGTCTTTCAAAGTGGTGACGGTTAAGAAGGTCGCCGGAGGAATTTCAGCGCGCAAGGCGTAATCGGTCAGCCCTTTTTGGTACAGCGCATCTACATCGGCGTGATCGTAGAACCAGAAATTACCGGAATCCATCCCCGCGGCGCGCAAATCCATGTCCACGGCGAAGAATAAACTGAGGGCCGAGGTGGAATAGGTGACACGGTCCAACTTGCGACGCAGACGGCTGCTGAGGTGTTCGCGTCCCACGAGGGTACCGAAGGTCACTTCTGGGTCCGCATTGCTGATCACCTGGCGGGCGCGTATCTCCTGTCCATCGTGCAGCCGTACCCCAATGGCGCGTCCATCCTCCAGCAAAATCCGTTCGACGCGGGTTTGGAGCAGTAATTCTCCCCCGGCGCGTTTTAGCGCCCGAACGAAGGCTCGCGGGATGGCAAATCCGCCGCCGCGTGGGTACCATGCGCCGTTCAGGTAGTGATGGGTAATCCCGGCATGTACAAAGGCCGAGACCTGCGAGGGCGGCATGCCGTGATCGCCAGATTGTCCCATCAGGATACCTTGCAGCACCGGATCGGAGACATGGGCGGCAATCAGATCCTTGCCGCTGCGGCGCGCCCAACGCAAAACATCCGGAGCAGCGCCCACAGCGGAGGTGAGTCCCTTCAGGCCACGGGTGGCACGTCCGAGATTGCGCAGCCCCTCCATCATGCGTGTGATTGTGTCAAAGTAGGCCTGAATACCGGCAGATTCCTCAGGGAAGCGTTGTTGCAAGCGAGCGACGAAGGCCTCCCGCCCTTTAGGGATATCGAAACGCTCTTCCCCAATGAAGATGTGATCATACCCATCGGGGTTAAGTTCACAAAATTCCAGGTCTTGTGAGACCCCCAGGCCTTCGTAGATGTGGCGTAAATGACCGCCGGGCTGTAAATCACCGATGTAGTGTACCCCTGGGCTGAAGCGATAGCCGTTGAGGGTAAATGAATGCGTCCAACCGCCGGGTACTTCGTGCTGTTCACAAACCAGCACACGCTGACCAGCCTGAGCCAGTGCGACGCCAGCGGTTAACCCGCCGGGGCCGGAACCGATGATGATGGTGTCGTAGTCCATAGTGGTAAGCCTCCTTATTGACGGTAATTTTACACCCATGGGGGCATGGTTTAGAAGTCTGCAGGGGATCTGGGATGGTTCAGAAACTTGTGGACACTTTTGATGCTTATTTAGGAGGCAGGTGAGTGTGGAAAACGGTGCAATCTGCCCGTCTCTAGTAGCGGAAATGCCCTCTGCTGTAAGCAGCGTGGGGCTAATCCTGGTATCCCAAAAGGGTAGCGGAAGGCACTGCCTTCCGCTACTCCTTTTCTGAACTGGGGCAGGACTTCAGTCCGACTATGATACCGGTGTTGTTTCGGCTACCCACCGGTTTCGCCAGACTCCAGTAAAAAAGGAGCGCGCCGTGTTGGGGCGCGCTCTCCTGTTTTTGCGCTTTTGGATTGGAACAATGAATCAGTGTTGCAAAATCTGGGATAGGAACAATTTGGTGCGGTCTTCTTTTGGATTGTGGAAGACCTCCTCGGGCGGGCCGCTCTCTACGATTTGTCCCTCATCAAAGAAGTACATCGTATCGGCGACCGCACGCGCGAAGCCCATCTCGTGTGTGACGACCAACATGGTCATCCCACTTTGTGCCAGTTCAACCATGACGTCTAACACTTCTTTGATCATTTCGGGGTCAAGGGCGGAAGTGGGTTCGTCAAAGAGCATGATTTTCGGCTTCATTGCCAGGGCACGGGCAATGGCTACGCGTTGCTGCTGCCCGCCGGAGAGTTGACCGGGGTATTTGTTCGCCTGTTCAGGGATGCCTACGCGTTTGAGTAGTTCCAAAGCGGTGGCTTCGGCTTCCTCTTTGTTGATTTTGCGCACCTGAATGGGGGCCAGCGTGATGTTTTGCATCACCGTCAGGTGGGGAAACAAATTGAATTGCTGAAAGACCATGCCGGTTTCCATGCGGATTGCCTCGATATTGCGCACATCGTGAGTTAACTCGATGCCATCCACAATGATTTGCCCGCGTTGATGCTCCTCCAGGCGGTTGATGGTGCGGATGAAGGTGGATTTGCCCGATCCAGATGGGCCGAAGATGACCACCACTTCACCTTTGTGCACGTCCATGTTGATGCCGCGTAATACGTGAAATTGTCCGTACCATTTGTGGACATCCCGGCAAATAATAATGGGATCGTGGCCGTTAGTCTCAGGTTGATTGCTCATGAATTCCTCCAAAATTTAGCGTTCTCCGACGCCTAGCGCGGCCTCTAAACGACGGCTGGCGTAGGATAGCGCATAACTGAGTACGAAGTAGAACAGAGATATAAAAAGAAAGACTTCGCGTTGTGTGCCGATGAACTTGGGGTTGGCAATCACACTGCGAGCGATGCCTAACAGGTCGAGCAGCCCAACGATAGCAACCAAACTGGTATCCTTAAACAGGGCGATGAATTGTCCTACCAGCACCGGAATGACGGTACGTAATGCCTGTGGCAGAATGATAAAGGCCATCGTTTGGAAACTGTTCAACCCCAGGGCGTAGGCTGCCTCATGTTGCCCCTTGGAGATGGCTTGCAGGCCACCGCGCACGTTCTCGGCAAGATAGGCCGCGGCAAACATGACAATTGCCACCATGGCACGGATGATGCGGTCGGGGTTGACGCCTTGCGGCAGGAAAAGCGGCAGCATGACCTGTCCCATAAACAACAGACTGATGAGCGGTACGCCGCGAATCAATTCGATGTACAGGACGCTGAATGTGCGCACGATGGGCAGGCTTGATTGTCGCCCCAGCGCCAACGCGACGCCGATGGGGAAGGATGCCACAATCCCAACGATAGCCAGCAGTATTGAGAGCAACAAACCGCCCCAAAAACGGGTGGGTACGCTGGGCATAAAAGCGGCTTCTTCTGATCCGAAACCCTTGATGAAAAGTACGGCCACCGGGAAGTAGGCAATCCACAGGCTGATGGTTACGCGCTGGAGACGCGTTGCCCAGCGTTTCCCTATCCACCAGAAAATCAACCCTGCAACCGATAGGCCGACCAGCAAGGCGCGTACGGACAATGAAAAAGGCAGCAGCGCAATGAGAATAGGGAAGCCGAGCAGAACACCGGCCACCGTTTCACGTCGCCGTACCCATACCCCCCATGACAGTCCGATGATGCCGGCCAGGATGTAGAGGTCGATCCAGATGCGCCATACTTGGTCGCTCTCGCCCGGAATTTGGCTGGGATATTGCCCGACCAGGAACAAGCGCAGGTTGGCGGGGATGACTTCCCAACGGGCGGCGCCGAATGCCCAGGTTAGACTACTGCGCAGTACGGCAAAAATGATTGCCAGGGTGACAAGGGTCAACAGGCCGTTGTACCAGGTATTTAGCAAGTTCTTAATTACCCAACCCAGTGCGGTCGGACGTTCTGAAGGGGGCGGTAAAATTCTTTTGGAAGAGTGTAAAGTTGTCATGGTTACCGCTCCACCAATTGAATGCGTTTGTTGTACCAGTTCATGAAAGCCGAGGTTAACAAACTAAAGGTCAGGTAAGTCGCCATCATGATGGCGGTCATCTCCACGGCCCGTCCACTTTGGTTGATAATCGTACCGTAGACGTGTACGATATCCGGGTAGCCAATGGCAATGGCCAGGGATGAATTCTTGGTCAAATTGAGGTATTGACTGGTGAGCGGGGGGATGATCACGCGTAATGCCTGCGGAAAGACCACCAGGCGTAGGGCTTCAAAACTGGTTAACCCCAGCGCCCGCGCGGCTTCCACCTGTCCTTTGGAGACGGCCTGAATACCGGCGCGTACCACTTCTCCGATGAACGCGGCGGTGTATAGCACCAGCCCAGAGAGTAGTCCCATAAATTCAGGGGAGAAAACCTTGCCGCCGGTGATATTGAAGCCTTTTTCGGGCAATTGTGGCAGGGTCAAACTCAACGGCGCCTGAGGCAGAATAAACCAGCCCAGGATACCAATACCTATCCAGGTGAGCAATGCCCATAACGTGAACATGGGCATACGCCCGGTTTTCTGTCCCTGACGGTAGAGTATGGTGCCGACAATGATCGCAATTACCAACCCGGCGCCCAAAATGTACAGGTAAGTGCGGAAGGTCTCGGTAGGGATGCCCCACGGAAAAGCAACGCCGCGCTTGCTGAGATAAATACGGCCAACTGCAAGAGCATTACGCACATCGGGGAATTTGAGAAAGACCCCTTGGTACCAGAAAATCAGGAAAACCAATAACGGAATGTTGCGGAATAGTTCTATGTAGCCGGTTGCCAACCGGTTGACGAGCCAGTTGGTTGACAGGCGGGCTACACCGATGATAATGCCTAAAATTGTGGCAAAGATGATGCCTAGCACGGACACCTGGATGGTATTCAATATGCCGACGAGGTAGGCGCGCAGGTAGGTGTCCTCTCGAGTATATTCGATTAACTTTTCCCCAATATCGAAACTGGCTGTTAGTTTTAGAAATTTCAGACTCAGCGGCAACCCTATGGCTTCTAGCGAGCGGTTCATATTGCTCCACAGGATGTAGAGCGCGCCGAAAACCAGCACAAATGCCAGGATTTGCGCAAAAATATTCAGATAACGTTCGTCTCGCCAAAAGGGGATGCTGGGCTGTTCAGCGTTGGGAACGCTCATGGACAGATCTCCAGGTAAAGTGATAGCCGGTGCGGGAAGGGGATTTCCCTTCCCGCACCGGTGAGACGGGACGAAAAACTAGCGGATAGGCGGAGCGTACAAGATGCCGCCGTTGGTATACAGTTGGTTCAGCCCGCGTTCAATGTAGGTGGGGGTGTCTGGGCCGAGGTTGCGGTCATAGATTTCGCCGTAATTACCGACGTACTTGATGATGTTGTAAGCCCAATCGTTGCTCAAGCCAAGTTTGGCGCCCATGTCGCCTTCCAGGCCGAGCATTTTCTTGATGGTGGGATTCTCGGTGCTGGCTTTGATGTCATCTACGTTGGCAGAGGTAACGCCGTATTCTTCTGCGGTGAAGGTGGCGTACACTGTCCATTGGACGATGTCGTACCACTGGTCGTCACCGTGGCGCACCACCGGGCCGAGCGGCTCTTTTGAAATGGTTTCCTCCAGGATGACGTGTGCCCCAGGATCGGCCATTACGACGCGGCGGGCAACCAGGCCGGATTTGTCCGTTGTGTAGGAGTCACAGCGGCCTTCTTCATAAGCACCGGTGGCTTCATCGGCGGTTTCGAAGACCAGCGGGGTATAACTCAGCCCGCGGGCAGCAAAGGTATCGGCCAGATTAAGTTCAGTGGTGGTGCCAGCACCTACACAGATGGTGGCGCCGTCCAGGTCTTCCAGGGTGGTGATGCCGCTATCCTTGGTTACGATGAAGCCTTGCCCATCGTAGAAAGTGGTGGCGGTGAAGTTGGCACCCAATTCGGTGTCACGGGTCAATGTCCAGGTGGTGTTGCGGATTAGGACGTCAATTTCGCCGGTTTGCAGGGCAGTGAAGCGCTCTTTGGCGGTCAGCGGGCGGTATTCCACCTTGCTGGGATCACCAAAGACGGCGGCTGCTAACGCTTTGCAGAAGTCAATATCAAAGCCGGAAAAACTGCCGTCTTCGTTCAGGAAGCCGAAGCCGGGAACGGACGAGTTTACGCCGCACACCACTTTGCCGCGATCCTTGACGGTTTGCAGTGTATTACCTGTGGCGACAGGTTGAGCGGCTTCACCGCCGCTGGCTGCGGGGACTTCCACCGTTACAATCACGGTTTCGACGACTTTTTCGGGTGCCTGGGTTTGTGCTCCGCCACCACATGCGGTCACCAACAGAGCAGAGACCATCAGTAGGGCAAAAAGAACGAGTAATTTGCGTTGCATTTTCTTCCTCCTTAAATTTGAGTTATGAAAGAACTGGTAAATAGAATAGGGGAATTGGGTATAGAACCGGTTTCAAGTCAGGATAGAAGCACCTCCTGTTTTATGGGTTGGCATGGTGGACTTTGTGATACAACGGTGGGTAAGGTAACACTGCTATAAATTATAAGAGATTAAGGGGTCTTGTGCACGGAAAAGCCGTTATTTTTAGCCCTTTTTTATGTTATTTGGATATGTCTTAGGGTTCGTCCATAAATAACTTCCCGGTTTTTTGGTTCTTCCGCGTTAAATTTTCAACGCAAAGGCGCGGGGTTGCAAAGAAAATCACGTTTTGGTGTTGCAACCGGGCCTTCTCCACCCCCATGCCGACCTGGGGGTCGGCGCTCCCAGGCTAACGGAACCTTATCTGCGCGGCCGGAGATGATGCCCATTGGCCTCGGTGGCGGTTATTGTTCGTATATGCGGTGGCGCGGCTGTTCGGGGGCACCGTCAGCCCGTGTAGGGGGATAGGCTAAAAAGACAGGCCTCCCCAAAACATCATGGGGAGGCCTGGTGAAATTCCCATCGGCATGACTTTCAACCTGAATTTTTGAAGGGGACAAGGGAGCGTAGGATTTTGCCGGCAATCCTCGGACGAAAAATGCGCCAGAAAATCTCGACATACGGGGCGTGTGCAGAAACCGCGTCGAACAGCGCCTGTTGCAAGACAGTATCGCTTTGGGCTGCGCGCATGACCGTACCAAATAGCCCGGTATAGGTTGCAAAAATGGTCAGGTGGCGCATCAATTGGCCATAGGGCAAGTCTCGGATGATATCCATGTTGGCTTTTCGGTAATGGTCCTCGAAGGCCGCCCGCGAAATACCCTGTGTCAGGATTGTTTCTGCCGCTCGTATGCCGGTCAAAATGGCCGAGGTAACGCCCTTTCCCTTGAATGCACGTACCAGGCCGGCGGCATCCCCGACCATCACGTAGCGGTTCCCGTAGAAGTGCCGTGCCAGCGAACGTGGAAAGCGCCCCTTGAAAAAGCGCAGGTCACCTTCTTGATGTTCAGCATCCAGGTTTGGGAGGATGGCGCGCACCGTCGGGCTGTCCAGGAAGGAGGCCATCAGGGGGGCATCCACATCCCCCCCGGCGATATTGATGGTCAGGTGATTGCCCTTAGGGGTGATGGCGCTAAATTCGATGTGTGGATGACGAGGCAAAAAGGCATGGATACGCTCCCCAATGGAGACCATCCCCGCTTCCCCAGGGTGGTACTTGGTGACCACAGAACTCAGGGTGGCCGGAGGACAGTAACCGACTTGACGGTGGAACAGCGCCCCGGTGCCTTCATCCAGCCCAAAGGCACCCACCACCACATCCGCTTCTATGGGGGCGTTCTCGGTGTAAACCACGACCCGATCGGTGTGGAACTCCAGGTCTACTGCCCGAGCCGAATGTACGGAGATGCCGCGTTGCCGGGTGGCTTCCAGCATCCAGGCATCAAACTGCACGCGCCGCAACGCTACCGATGGTTCGCCATGACCGCTCAAAAATAAGGTTTGTCCGGCTGCGTGAAGCACGTAATCGGTAATCAGGCCACGCTTCAGATGGTAGGGGAAAGTCAGGTCAAGCGATTGTTGCATGATGTCGGGGAGCGGTGGTGAAAGCACCCCCGCACACTGATTGTAATGTTGTTCGTTGGCGAAGTGTTTCCCCTCCAGGATGGTGATTTGAATCTTGCGGCCGGTCTGGGTTGCTAATTTCTGAAGTGCCAGGGCGCAGCCCGTTCCCCCCGGCCCGCCGCCAATGATGACAACCCGTCCGTTGTTTTGCAATGCGTCTAAAGTCATGAGCGAGTCCCCTTACTTTTTTTGAAATTTGAGTTCTCTCATTCCGCGCCAGAAGGCAACCGGAGAGCAGGCCAGTCGCAACAGGATGTGGTAAGGCTCATCGCCGGTGAACATGCCCCACAGAATACGCTCGTGGATGCGCATTTGCCGCGGCAGACGTGCCTCCGATTGCAAGGTTCGGTACCAGATGTGCATTAGCGATGGAATGTTTAGCATCACGTGCCACGTGGCGAACAAGATACGACCGCAGAGGTTATCCCACATGATGCGTCGGCAGTAAGGCGTGTAGTGCTGCTGTAGTTGGCGTCGGTCAATGCCGTATGTGAGCGCAGAGTGCATAGCCGCGCGGGCCGTGTAGAATGCCGAGCCGATGCCGTCTTTGTACAAGCGACTGACGGCTGCATCCCCGACGGCTACCCAGCGTTGACCGCATACCGGACGGGCCATCCCGACTGCAATTTTGGGCGTACAGCCGCATAATCGAAGCGGCCCTTGTGGTTCCAGGGCACGCGGCAAGCGAATGCTTTCCAGGAAGGCGTCTATGCCGTGAGGGGGAATGTCTTTCCCCAATAGTGAGACGTTGAGGTAGCGATTTTTGGGAATCATGGCGCCAAAGGTCAGCCAACGGGGCGAACGAAAGTAGGCACGCACCTCGCCCGCCGGCCAGCCTGCCGGCATCAGGATTTCGTCTTGTGCCATAGTCGCCGTTTTGGGCGGTCGGTATTGGTAGGCGGCCTCCAAGGGGGGGCGGCTATTCACGCCTGTGGCGAGCACCAAAAAATCGGCGCGATAATGTGCTTCTCGAGTGTACACCACGGGACGCTCATCTTCCCAGGTGATGCGGTGGGCGCGTTGCGGAATGTGTTGTGCGCCGGCCGCCAATGCTTGTTGTAATACCCAGTGGTCAAAACTGAGCGGTTGAGATGCCCCCTGCCAGTGTTTTGGGCCGCCGCCGCGGTAAATGCTCACGATGCGGCGCGTAGGGTCGGGTTGATGTACGCGCAGGATGTTGCCATCCAACATCAAGGCGTAGGTAGACAACTGGGCCTGGATGACCTCTTGGGGAATCTCCAGGCCAGGGTGCTCAAACCACGCACCAACCGCGAAGACAGTACCCCGGCGCAACGATTACAGCCGGCCGGCCCTGCGCGGCTAAAGTCACGCGGCTCAAAGATGAGTACCTCGAGCCGTATCTGGCGTTGGGCAGCCATGCGCAGCAGATGCAACGCACTGAAACTGCCGGCCGGCCCGCCGCCGATAATGCACACACGATCTCCGTTTTTTAAGTGCATCTCGCTACCTCCTGTCTTTCCATGATAACAGGAAGCAGGAGGTAATTCAAGACCCGTTTTGTCTGCTTCGGTGCGGTGCAGAGATGCAGATGCTAAACGTGGCCTTTTCTACGACGAGGCGCCAAAGGTAATGCCCTGTGCCAGGGGTAACTCTTTTGACCAGTTGATGGTCACCGTTTGACGGCGCATGTAGGCCTTCCAGGCATCCGAACCGGCTTCTCGGCCGCCGCCGGTTTCTTTTTCGCCGCCAAAGGCGCCCCCAATTTCGGCCCCTGACGTGCCAATGTTGACGTTGGCAATGCCGCAATCGGAACCGGCCGCGCTCAGGAAGGTTTCCATTTCACGCACGCTGTCGGTGAAAATAGCGCTCGAAAGGCCCTGGGGCACGCCGTTTTGCAGCGCAATGGCTTCTTCCAGCGTGTCGTAGGTCATCACGTACAGGATGGGTGCAAAGGTTTCTTCGCATACCAACGGCAATTGCTGCGGCATTTTGATGATGGTCGGCTCGACGAAATTCGGCCCGATATCCGGGCGGGCGCGTCCGCCGGTGAGCACTTCGCCTCCGATGGCTTTGGCTTGTTCAATGGCTGCCATCATCTTCTCAACGGCTTGGGCGTTGATTAATGGCCCCATCAAGATGCCCTCTTGCATGGGGTCGCCAATGGGCACCTGACGGTAGGCGCGCACCAAACGCTCGCTGAGCGCCTCGGCGATGCTGTGGTGGACAATCAAACGCCGGTTTGTGGTGCAGCGTTGCCCGGCTGTACCCACGGCCGCAAACAAAATAGCGCGCTCCGCCAGGTCTAAATCGGCGCTGGGGGTGACGATGATGGCGTTGTTGCCCCCCAATTCTAAGATGCTGCGTCCCATTCGGCTAGCAACGCTCTGCGCCACCTTGTGCCCAACACGCACTGAGCCGGTAAAGGAAATCAACGGCAGGCGCGTGTCGGCAGTCATGCGTTGCCCCAGGTCGGCATCGCCAATCGCCAGGGTGAAGATGCCGCTCAGCCCGTGGTCGGCCATCACCCGGTTGCAAATGTTTTGCACGGCGATAGCCGTCAGCGGGGTGATGGGGGAGGGCTTCCACACCATCGTATCGCCGCATACCGCGGCAATGGCCGCGTTCCAGGCCCACACCGCCACCGGGAAGTTGAAGGTGGTGATGATGCCAATGGGTCCCAGCGGCAGCCACTGCTCATACATGCGGTGATGTGGCCGCTCGGAAGCCATGGTCAACCCGTAGAGTTGACGCGAGAGACCGACGGCGAAATCGGCCATGTCAATCATCTCTTGGACTTCCCCGCGCCCCTCGGCGCGAATTTTACCCACTTCCAGGGTGACCAGGTCGCCCAAGGCTTCTTGCTGCTCGCGCAGGGCGGTGGCCAGATCACGAATTACCAGGCCGCGGCGCGGGGCTGGCATTTCCCGCCAACTCAAAAAGGCTTGTTGCGCGGCCTCCAGCACCCGCTCGTAGGTTTCTGGGGTGGCTTGTTGGACGGTGGCCAGGGCTTCTCCGGTGGTGGGATTATAGGAGGTCAGCCGCGCCCCCTGTGGGTCGGCAATCCACCCTGCGGGTCCGGTGCAGGCTCCCGGGTTGTCCTCCTGAATGCCCAATTCCTTGAATAAGTTGCGGGTATCCATGGTGAGGCGCTCCTATTTTACGGTGTCGCGTTCTGCTAACGAGAGTGGCAATTCGATGACGCGCGGTGCATCCGGCGGATCTTCGATCAATTCCATCAGCAGGTTGACGGCTTCCATGCCGGATTCGAAAAGGGGTTGATGGATGGTGGTCAGGCGGAGGTATTCGGCATCGCGCAGGTCGCCGTAGCCGATCACCGATAAGTCTTCGGGAACGCGCAGCCCCAGTTCCCGGGCGGCTTCCATCACGCCGATGGCCTGGGTGTCGCTGGCCGCGAAGATGGCGGTCGGGCGATCTTCCTGAGATAGCAGGGCGCGCCCCATGGCGCGGGCGCGTTCACGACCGGGGTTGTCGTGGCGGCAGTAGGCTTCGTTAAAGGGAATGCCGGCTGCATCCAGCGCGTTGCGGTAGCCCTGGAAGCGTTGTCGGGGGGCAATAAAATGGAAAGGATCGTCCAGGTTGTTGCTTACAAAGCCGATTTTACGGTGTCCGCGTTCAATCAGGTACTGGGTGGCCATTTTGCCGCCCAAGGTGTGATTGACCATCACTTGGCTGGCCTGGGGGTGATACCCGTCAACCAGCACAACGGGAATCTCGGCTTCTCGGAAGGCGGCTACCTGAGCGTCGTTTAAGGAAAGCGACAGCAATATCAGCCCGTCCACGCGATTGTTTTGGGTCAGGTCGAGAAAGTATTTATCCCGTTGCACCAGGCTTTCGATGTTGAACAGCACCAGGTCGTAACCGCTTTCGGCCAGGGCGTGTTGAATGCCCTGGAGTTGCTTGACGAATTCGGGCAGGGTAAAAAAAGGCACCAGCGCACCAATCGTCCACGTGCGGCCGGTGGACAGACGCCGGGCTATCGGGTTGGGGGTGTAGTTCAGTTCCTCAATGGCTTGCAGCACCCGTTGGCGGGTTTCTTCGCTTACAGATGGGTTGTTGTTGAGTACGCGCGACACGGTGGCAATGCCCACACCGGCGTGTTTGGCGACATCTCGAATGGTGACGGACATGCTTTCTCCTTAAATTTTATACAAGAGGAATTAACCGGAAAAGCGGTTTCATGTTAGCACGCAGAAAATCCTTTGTCAAGCCCAGGAAAACTGGTGATTGCCCACAAGTCTAAAAGCCGCCTGGGGGCGCCGACCTCCAGGTCGGCAAAGTGCCCATCTGCAAAACCGTAACGCAAAGTCGCCAAGGGGCAAAGAAAATCAAGGCCTGTGACAAGAAAAATGCAAAAATCTTGGCGGCTTTGTGGCTTGGCGTTAAAAATACCTTTACAGAGCATCGCCATCGGCGAACAGCCAATGACTGCCAGACGCGGGCGCGCAAAACCATCCAACCGCCCGACTAATGGTATAATTACCGCCCGAGAATTCGTTTCGTGGAGTAGCCTTTTCAGGCTGCTGGCAGGCTGGAAAACCTACCCTACAGAGCGGTTTTCTCAAGTACGGATAATTCAAATTTGCTGAACATCTGTTTCCATCCCAAAAGATAAGCCCTGTGGTGGGGCAACCACTTATAGAGGAGTTTGTTTTATGTCCGGACATTCAAAATGGTCTACAATTAAGCGAAAAAAGGGCGCGCAAGACGCCAAACGTGGTCAAGTTTTCACCCGTTTGGCGCGTGAGATTTCCCTGGCGGCGCGGGAAGGCGGCGGTGATTTGGATGCTAACTTCCGCCTGCGCCTGGCAGTTGATCGGGCGCGCGCCGAGAACATGCCCAAAGAAAATATCGAACGCGCCATCAAGCGCGGCACGGGTGAGGATAAAAGCGGTGGCGAACTAGAAGAACTGACTTATGAAGGGTATGCATCCCACGGCGTGGCGCTAATGATTATGGTCGCTACCGATAACCGCAACCGTACCGTAGCCGAGGTGCGACACGTGCTGAATCGTTTTGGTGGCAGCATGGGCGAGAATGGCTCGGTTTCCTGGCAGTTCAACCGCATGGCTTACTTTACCTTCCCGGCAGAGGGCCATGATCCCGATGCCATTTTTGAGTTGGCCGTAGAAGCGGGCGCCGATGATGTCCGGTTTGAAGACGAGAACATTGAAATTTTGGGGCCGGTTGAGTCCTTCAAGACCATTGGTGACGCCTTGCGGGCGGCAAATATCAAGGTGGAAGATGCCGGTTTGAAATATATCCCCACGAACGAATTGGAACTCGACGTGGACGCCACGCTACAGGTTATGCGCTGTATCGAAGCCCTGGAAGACCTGGATGACGTGCAGGAAGTCTTCTCCAACTTGAGCGTATCGGATGAAGCCCTGGAGCGCATGGAGGCCTGATCATCGCAGAGCACACCGTTCTTGGAATTGATCCTGGCACCGCCACCACCGGCTATGGCATTGTACGTGAAACCGCCAACGGACTGGTGGCGGTGGCCTATGGTGTCATCCTCACGCCGGTGGGGATGACCATGCCTCAAAGGCTGTTGAAATTGTATCGTGAGTTGCAGGAAATCATTCTTCTCCATCGCCCTACCGGTAGTGCGGTGGAGAAGTTATTTTTCCAGCGCAATGTCACCACGGCCATTTCCGTGGGGCAGGCGCGCGGCGTGGTCTTGCTGGGGTTGGCAGAGGCCAATTTGGAAGTGTCCGAATACACGCCGAATGAAATCAAGCAAGCCGTGGCAGGTTACGGTGGGGCAGATAAACGTCAGATGCAGCACATGGTGCGCACCCTGTTGCAACTGGATGAGATTCCCCGCCCCGATGATGCCGCCGACGCGTTGGCCGTGGCCATTTGTCATCTGCATTCGGCGCGTACCCGTCGTTTGTACGAAGGAGGCGCAGCATGATTGCGACGATTCGTGGGATTGTTTCTCAAACGTTGGATGACGCCCTGGTGGTTGAAGTGGGCGGCGTTGGCTTGCTGGTCTACACCCCCGTTGAGGTTGTTCAAGGCATCTTGCCGGGCGAAAAAATCTTCTTGCACACCTACCTGGTGGTACGTGAGGATGCCCTTACCCTGTATGGCTTTGAAACCACCGCAGAGCGCGACCTTTTCCGTACCCTTCTGGGGGTCAATGGTATTGGCCCGCGCCTGGCGCTGACCATGCTTTCTACCCTGTCGCCGGAGGCCATTCGGCGGGCGGTGTTCAACGAGCAGGCAGACGTCTTTCAGCGCGTCTCTGGCATCGGGCGCAAAACCGCCCAGAAGATATTGTTGCATTTGCAAGACCGCCTGGCGCCCTCTGCAGATGAATTGCAGGCTTTCGGCACGATGGGTGATGTAGATACCGAAGTGTTGGATGCCCTCACCGCCCTGGGGTACAGCGTAGTCGAAGCACAGGCCGCCTTGCAGCGCCTGCCTAAAGACGCTCCGCCGGATGTCGAGAGCCGCTTGCGCCTGGCATTGCAATCGCTGGGGGGATAAAATTGCGCATAGCCAAATAGTTGTTGCGAGGAAAATTTGTCCACCATGATGAAAAAGTCCATTCTGCTGTTTGCATTGTTCATCTTTTTGCTGACCGCCTGCGGCGTACAAGCCGGACCCACGGGGGGCGCGCCCACCCTGGAGGTTACCGCGCCACCTGTGGGGGAGTCTGTTCCCGCCACGCCCCAGGGGGGAGCACCCACCCCTGAGGTTGATTCTGCCCCTCAGAGGACGCAGTCCACCCCAACACCTTTCCCCTACGTCACACCGGCCTGGTTTCACGATACGTCTCTCTATCTGATTTACGTGCGCTCCTTCGCCGATGCTAATGGTGACGGTATCGGCGACCTGAACGGCATTCGGGAACGTTTGGATTACTTGCAGTCCCTGGGCGTGGGCACGTTGTGGTTGATGCCGATTTATCCCTCCCCCTCCCAGCACGGTTACGATGTGACCGATTACACCGCCGTCAACCCGCAGTATGGCACGTTGGCCGATTTGCAGGCGTTGGTAGATGAAGTGCATGCCCGTGATATGCACTTGATTTTGGATTTTGTGCCTTCGCACCTCTCCAGGGATCACCCCTACTTTCAAGATGCATACGCTACCCCCGATTCGCCCTACAGCGATTGGTTCGTGTGGACGAATGATGCGCACACCCGCTATGCCAGTTTTGCCGGCAACGATAGTATGCCGCGCTTCAACCACTACAATCCCGAAGTGGTGCAATATCTGAGCGCAGCAGCCCGCTTTTGGCTCGACCTGGACGGCGACGGCGATTATACCGATGGGGTGGACGGCTTCCGGGTGGATAACGCCACCTTCCCGCCACGCGAGTTCTTTTTGGCGTTGCGGCAGGCCGTCAAAGAAGTCAACCCGAATGCCGTGCTGTTGGGGGAGGCCTGGCTGACTTCGCCTGCTGACCTGGGACACTTCTTTGAAAATCAGTTTGATGCCCTGTTCGATTTTCCGCTCTACGCGTTGTTGCAGGGCAGCCAGGATTTCAACGCCGACGGTCTGTTGGCGGGCAAGAGTTCGGCGGCGCTGTTGGGGGTGCTCTTTCAGGAGGAAGCCAAATCGTTCTCCCCAGAGGGCGTGCCGGTGCGTTTCGTGAACAATCACGATACCAACCGCCTGGCCACCGAAGTGGAAGGCGACCCGGCCCGTCAACGCCAGGCCATTGCCCTACTGGCTGCTTTGCCGGGTGTTCCGATGGTGTATTACGGTGAGGAAATTGGCATGTACGGTCAAAAGGGTGGACCACCGTACTGGGATAACTACCGTCGCGAGCCGATGGACTGGTACGCTGCCGAAAGTGGCCCTGGCCAGGCCACCTGGTTTCGCGTGCCCGACGGTTGGAATAAGCCGGACGACGGCATTTCGGTAGAAGAGCAAGATGCCGACCCCGATTCGTTGCTCAATTTTTACCGCCATGTGCTCACCCTGCGTCAGCAGTCCGAGGTGTTGCGGCGTGGCGAAATGCAAATGCTCTCCCTGACGGTCAGTGCCCCCGGCCCGTGGGGCTTTGTGCGCGGCAGCGGCTCGCAAGCGGTGGTGGCGCTGTTCAACTTCAGCGACGAAGCGCGGGAAGTGACCATCCCGGCCTTCCCCTTTGATGCCGAGGTCTTGACCGACCTCTTGCACGGTCAGACCTTCCCCGCGGTGCAGGCCGGTGAGCCGTACACGCTTAGCCTGGATGCCGGTGAGGCCGTGTGGTTGGTGGGGGGGCGGTAGTTCAGTGCTCCCACGTGATCGAATGTCTCAGGGCGTCTACTGCAAAAACGCAAAACCTTAACGCGAAGTCGCCAGGGCGCAAAGGGGAACAAACGATTGGGGTCTCTTAGCGTTTTTTACCACTAAGGCTCGAAGACACAACAAAGTCTTTAACTTTTTTTGTGTCTTTGAGTCTTAGTGGTGAGATTTGTTATTATGCCCTATGGTCGGTCTCCCCTACGAGCAACCAAAAGTCTCCACAAGGAACCATCCCGAAAAGAATATGGGTAATTACGGGTTCATCAACGCTTGTCGAATACCCGCAGAAAGGTTACAATCTCTGCATGAAAACCGAACGTGATGCGGCTTATCAGGTCGCTTTAGATTACATCTACAGTTTTGTGGATTTTAGCCGCAAGCGCAACCTGACGGCGGATGAGGCAGACTTTAGCCTGGAGCGTATGCGCGCCTTTGCCGCCCGGTTGGGTAACCCACAGGAGCAGTATCCCGTTATTCACGTGGCAGGCACCAAAGGCAAAGGTTCGGTGGCTGCGTTGTGTGCCGGGGCGTTGCAGGAGGCCGGTTACCGCGTTGGATTGTACACCTCGCCACACATGCAAGAATTTACCGAACGCATGCGCATCAACGGGCAGGAAATCCCCACACAAGACCTGGTGGCATTGGTGGAGGAAATCAAACCCCACGTGACCGCACTGCCTTTCGTGACTACCTTTGAAATCATTACCGGTTTGGCTTTTCTATATTTTGCCCGCCAAAAGGTGGATGTGGCCGTGATTGAAGTTGGCCTGGGTGGACGGCTGGATGCCACGAACATCCTTGAGCCGGAAGTAGCGGTGATTACCTCGCTTTCGTATGATCATGCCGCCATTCTTGGCGACACGCTGGCAAAAATCGCGGCCGAAAAAGCGGGTATCGTCAAGGCGGGGAAACCGGTGGTGCTTGCGCCACAAAAAGAAGAAGCCCGTCGGGTGGTGGTACGCATTGCCGAGGAGCGTCAAGCACCGCTGGCGCAGGTGGGGGTAGATTGGTTGTACGCCCCGCTCTCCCACTCGTTGGAAGGTCAAACCATGCTGGTTTGGTCGGCGGAAGAACAACCGCTGGTCAACCGCTACATTCAGTCCGGTGGGGTAGATGAATGGGAGCCAACCCGTCTGCAACTTTCCTTGTTGGGCCATCATCAGGTGGAAAACGCGGCCACCGCTTATGCGGTGTTGCAGATTTTCCGTCAACGCGGCTTTCATTTGCCGCTGGCGGCCATTCAAGATGGCTTTCGGAAGACGCACTGGGCCGGGCGTTTTGAAATTCTGCGCCGTTATCCACCGGTAGTGATTGATTCGGCGCATAACCGCGATTCGGCCTTGCGCTTGCGTCTGGCATTGGATGATTACTTTCCCACTTATCCGGTGGTGCTTGTCTTTGGCGCATCGGTAGATAAGGATGTGGAAGGTATGTTTGCCGAATTACTGCCGCGCGTGCAACACGTCATTGCCACGCGTTCGGTACATCCACGTGCCATGGACCCGCAGGAACTGGTGCCCTTGGGGGCGCAGTTTGCACGTCCTGTGCAGGTCATTGAGCCGGTGGAAGAAGCCTTGCACGCTGCGCTGACGTATGCCGGTGAGACATGTCTGGTGTTGGCGGCCGGCAGCATTTTCGTCGCCGCGGCCGTCCGTAATGCCTGGCAGCGGTTGCGACAAGCGGATCAGGTATACTGCTAACCTCCATCCACAGATGGACACAATCATTCTCCAGAGAGTTTAAGGAATGTATGTACGATAACGATAATTACGATTGGAACAATAACTGGGATTTCGATGATGATGACGATTTCGCGGAAAGCGAAGACGATCTGTTTTCTTTGTTAAAACAACGCACCGGTGAGTTGTATGAAATTCCAGATGCTGTGCCGAACGAGGAAGGTTTAATTGACGCGCCGGTACTGCCGCTGCGGGATGTTGTTATTTTCCCGCACATGATTTCCCCCGTTTTTATTTCGCGCGAAATCTCATTGAAGGCTATTCGCGAGGCCCAGGCCAAGGGGCAAACCTTGATAGCCCTGTTGCAGAAAGATCCACAGGAAGATCACCCCTCAGGCCAGGAGTTTTACCCCATTGGGGTAGAACTTGCTGTGGGACGACTGATTCGCGTCCCGGATGGCGCCAGTGCCGCCCTGGTGCAGGCCCGGCGCCGGGTGGAGTTGGTGAAGATTACCGCAGAAGAACCCTACTATCGGGTACGTGTACGGCCGGTCGAGGAATACGTGGAGATTGACCAGCAGGTGAACGCGACCATGCGCACTGTTTTGAGTATGTTTGAGCGCCTGGTGCAACTGAATGAGTCTATCCCAGAAGAAACTTACATGTTCGCGATGAACATTGAAGAACCTGGGGTGCTGGCCGATATGGTGGCTACGTCGCTTAATTTGCACTTTGGCGAGCGCGTGGAATTGTTGTTCATGTTCAATCCGCTGCGGCGGCTGGAAAAAGTGCTTTCCTTGCTTAACAAAGAAATCCAGGTACTCGAATTGAGCGATGAAATTCAGAGCCGCACGCGAACCGAAATGGATCGTTCCCAACGCGAGTATTACCTGCGTGAACAAATCAAAGTTATCCAGAGCGAACTGGGAGAAAATGATCCCTGGTTAAAGGAACTCAATGAGTTACGTCAGCAGATTGAACAGGCCGATTTGCCGGATGAGGTGCGTGCGCGTGCCTTGGAGGAAGTCCATCGCCTTGATCAAATGCCGCCCATGTCACCGGAAATTGGCATCATTCGCACCTATTTAGAATGGTTGCTGGAACTCCCCTGGAACACGCTGACGGAAGACAACCTGGATGTCGAACATGCCACGCGCGTGCTGAATAGTCGGCACTACGGCTTACCGCGGGCGAAGGAACGCATCCTGGAATACATTGCTGTTCGCAGTTTGAAGCCTGAAAAAGCCGCCCGGCAGCCGATTTTGTGCTTTGTGGGTCCGCCCGGAACCGGCAAGACCTCCTTGGGACGTTCTATTGCGGAAGCCCTTGGGCGTAAATTCGTGCGTATTTCCTTGGGTGGGGTGCGCGACGAGGCCGAGATTCGCGGTCATCGCCGCACGTATATCGGCGCCTTGCCTGGACGCATTATCCAGACGATTCGCCGGGCCGGGACGCGCAACCCGCTTTTTATGTTAGATGAAATCGACAAACTTGGCAACGATTACCGCGGTGATCCGTCATCGGCATTGCTCGAAGTGCTCGATCCGGAGCAAAATTTCTCCTTTTCTGACCATTACTTAGAATTACCCTTTGACCTTTCGCAGGTCATGTTTGTCACGACCGCAAATAACGAAGCCGCTATTCCGTCAGCATTGTTAGATCGTATGGAAGTGATTGAATTTTCGGGGTATGTCGAAGAGGAGAAGATAGAAATTGCCCGCCGTTTTGTTATCCCCAGGCAAATTGAAGACAGCGGCCTGGAGGCAGAAGATATCACTTTCTCCACCGGCGCTTTGCAGCACATTATCCGAGCATATACCTATGAAGCCGGCGTGCGCAACCTGGATCGCGAAATTGGGCGAGTGTGTCGTAAAATTGCCCGTAGCAAGGCTGCCGGCAAGCCATTTCCCTCACAGATTAGTACGCCCAGTGTCGAACGCTTCCTCGGCCCGCCGCAGTTTTTCAACCAGGAAAGCGAGAGCACCGATGAAGTTGGCGTAGCCACTGCCCTGGCCTGGACGACCGGTGGCGGCGAGATTATGCCGGTGGAAGTGCAACTTATCCCCGGTAAAGGCGGCTTGCAAATTACGGGCCAGATTGGCGATGTGATGCAAGAATCGGCGCAAGCCGCTATGACCTACCTCAAAGCACATGCCGAAGACCTGGCGTTGGAAAGCGATATTTTCGACCGCCTGGATGTCCACATTCACATTCCTGAAGGGGCAATTCCCAAGGATGGCCCCAGCGCAGGGATTACCATCGCAACCGCACTGGCCTCGGCCTTTACCGGACGTCCCGTTCGACACGAGGTTGGCATGACGGGAGAAATTACGCTGCGCGGCCGCGTCTTGCCGGTGGGTGGCGTGCGCGAAAAGGTGCTGGCAGCCCATCGTTCCGGCCTGAAAATCGTCCTTCTGCCGGAAAAGAACAAAAAAGACCTGGTAGATGTCCCCAAGAAGGTGCGCACAGATTTGCGGCTAATCTTTGTGCGCCAGATGAAAGAGGTTTTAGAGCAAGCGCTATTGACAGAAGTGCGTTCCGCCCCCAAAGTTCCTCCGCAGGAGGAGTAGTTGGGTAGTTCGGTCGTTTTGTACCTTACCCCCTAATCATGTCTCTCGATTTATCCATCACCCCCCACCGCCATACCTTCCCGGCAGACGTTTCGGTCACCGC
>DAOTZN010000237.1:0-14079 GCA_034434095.1 Anaerolineales bacterium | reverse complement strand
GCCCCTCCCAAGGATGCCGCCTCCCCTCCGTCAACGGAAGAAACCTCGCGGGCCGCGCCGCCTGCGGCTCCTTCTGCTCCTAAAAATAGCCGAGAAACGGCATCTCGTCTGCTTGCCCAAAAGCGTTCCCGCTCACAGGACAAGGAGAAATAAGCGCTGTTTTGATTTTGTCATGAAAACTAACCTCTATTAAGGATTGCCCTTTTGGGAAAACTTCTGTACAATCACTTTATCGAAATTTTAAGCGAAAGCGAGGCTGGACTATGGCTGTTGACTTAAAAACGTTGTTGCGTGAACCTCAAACCCTTGATGAATTACAAATTCCACAGAATATCGTTATCGACCTTGTGTTGCGGTTGCTATTTAATGAGGGGAACGTTGCCCTCAGCCGAATGTCCCAGGTTATTCGCGTCAACAGCCAGGTGCTGGATCAACTTCTGCTGTGGATGCAAAAGGAACACCTGGTGGAAGTCTCCAAGGCCGGTACCAACTTGGGGCGTCTGGGGTATGTGTATACCTTAACGGATTCGGGAGAGGAGCGCGCCCGCGACGCACTGGAACGCAGCCAATACGTTGGCCCGGCGCCGGTGCCGGTCAATATCTACAATCAGGTCATCGAGGCACAGACGCAAATGGCACAGCGTGTGACGCCGCAGCAGGTGCAAAACGCGTTGCGCTCACTCATCCTGCCACAAGATTTTCACCGTCGCATCGGGCCGGCCGTGAATGCCGGGTCATCATTGTTTTTATATGGGCCACCGGGTAACGGAAAGACCACCATCGCGCAGGCCATTGCAGCATTAATTTCCGGCACCGAACCCATGTGGATGCCGTATGCCATCACGGCCGGCGGATACATCATCCAGATTTACGACCGTCTCATTCACCAGCGCGTGGGGACAGACGAACGAGGCCGCACGACAGAATTGGGGCGCTTTGATCGACGCTGGGGGTTGTTCAAACGGCCTTCGGTGATGGTAGGCGGGGAGTTGAAAATGGATGCCCTGGATTTGCGTTATGACCCGGTGGCACAGTTTTATGAAGCCCCTCTGCAAATGAAAGCCAACGGCGGGATGTTGTTGATTGACGACTTTGGGCGGCAACAGGTCAGCCCGCGCGATTTGCTCAATCGCTGGATTGTGCCGCTGGAGAGCAAGGTAGACTTTCTACGTTTGCGCAGCGGGCAAACTATTGTGGTGCCTTTCCGGCAGTTAATCGTCTTCAGCACTAACCTGGACCCCAACGACCTGGTAGACGATGCGTTTTTGCGGCGCATTCAAATCAAGGTCAAAGTGGAGGGGCCAGATCAACGGCGCTTTTTCCAGATTTTTGCAGTGATGTGCAAGCAAATGAACGTGCCTTTCGATAAGCCATCTTTCGTGCATCTGCTGCAAAAGTGGTATATCCAACCCAAGCGGGTTATGCAATCGGTACATCCGCGCGATATCATCAAGACGCTGGTGGCGATTTGCGAGTACGAAGGAACACAACCTCGCATGACACCTCAACTGATTGACGAGGCCTGTAGCGACTATTTCGTAGATTAATATGCCTTCAACAGCCACATTGCTGGCCCTCATCACGCTCGGGCTGTGGAGTTTTCTGGCTTACCTGGCGGCGGAACTTTCAAGCGTTCCGCCGCTTATGCTGACCGGTATGGCGCTGACCATCGGCGGGCTACTGGGAGTGACCCGTTGGCGGGTGTGGCACGTACCGCGCACGACCTTTGCCATTGGGGTGTACGGGCTATTCGGCTATCATTTTTTGTTTTTTGCGGCCTTGCACTACGCGCCACCGGTGGAAGCCAACCTGCTCAATTACCTGTGGCCGTTGGGGATTGTGATGCTTTCGCCGCTTTTTCTGCCGGGGTATACGCTGCGCTCCCACCATATTTTGGGGGCCTTGCTGGGTTTGAGCGGCGCGGCGCTGATTGTCAGCGGCGGGCATTTGAACCTGGAAATGCGTCATCTGCCCGGCTATCTGATGGCCGCCACGGCGGCCTTCGTATGGGCCAGTTATTCGCTGCTCACCCGCCGCGTACCCCATTTTTCGAGCGCCGCGGTGGGCGGCTTTTGTCTGACCTCCGGTTTGCTGGCACTGGTTGCTGCCTTTCTGTTTGGGGAATGGCAGGTTATGCCCTGGCAGGCGCTCACCATCCGCGAGTGGGCTTTGCTGTTGACCATCGGTGTTGGACCATTGGGCATTGCCTTCTACACCTGGGATGCCGCACTGAAGCGCGGTGACCCGCGGCGCATTGGGGCGTTGGCTTATCTCACCCCATTGGCTTCTACGCTAAATCTTACCCTGCTGGGCGGACGTCCATTGCCGTGGTATGCCGGCGTGGCGCTGGTGCTGATTATCGGCGGCGCTATCCTGGGCAATCGGAAAACGTCTGCGCCATGAAAACTGATTTATGGAACACACATCTTCCGATTTAAAGCATAACGTCGTCGTCAATTTATTGGATGGTGGTTTCTTTGGGATGGCGCTGGGATTGGCTTCCTTTGTGACCGTCATCCCGCTTTTCATCAGCACGTTGACAGATTCTGCCCTGCTCATCGGGCTGGCGGCAACCATCCACGCGGTAGGATGGCAGTTGCCGCAGATTTTCACCGCGCAAAGGGTGGCGCGCTTGCCGCGTTTCAAGCCCGCCGTACTGCGCCTCACCATCCATGAGCGGGTGCCCTTTATCTTGCTGGCACTATTGGCCTGGCAGGTGCATCGGATTCCGCCCGGCCTGGCAATCACGATGCTCTTTGCACTGTTAATCTGGCAAGGGCTGGGAGGTGGCATTACCGCGGTTTCCTGGCAGAGTATGATTGGGCACGTTATCCCTCCACAGCGGCGGGGGACTTTTTTCGGTCTTCAGGCTGCGGCGGCAAATTTGACGCTCAGCGGCGGTGCCATTTGGGCCGGAAAACTTTTAGAAAGCAACAATCAACAGATCGGCTTTGTGTGGTGTTTTGGGCTTGCAGCGTTGATGATGGGAATTTCCTACTTAATGCTGGGCTGGACACGAGAACCCGAACGCGTGGTACCTCATGAAGCCCATACGCCCCCTCCATTAGGCAAACAATCGTTGCGCATCCTGAGCACAGATGCCTCCTTCCGGCGATTTCTGTTGGTGCGCAACCTGCTGCCCTTTGGATTAGTGGGGTTAAATTTTTACGCAGTTTACGCAGCGCAGCACTTGCAGGCCAGCAACATGATGTTGGGCTGGATGACGGCGGCTTTTGCGTTGATTCAGGTCATCACCAATCCATTGATGGGCTGGTTGGGCGACAAGATTGGGTATACCCGGGCATTAGGACTGGGGGCGATAAGCGCGGCAGGGAGTGCGGCCTTTGCCTGGTTGGCGCCCAGCGCCGGATGGATGTTCCCAGCCTACCTGTTGGCCGGTTTTGCGAATGCCGCGGCCTGGCCATTGATTTTGGCGATGACGTTGACCTACGGTCAACCGGCAGACCAGCCAACGTACATCGGACTGGCAAATACCCTGGTAGGCCCGGCCACGCTGTTGGCTACATTGGCCGGGGGCTGGCTGGCGGATTCATGGGGTTATCAGGCCACGTTCTTTGCTACGCTGGTGTGCAGTCTGACGGTTTTACCGCTTTTGCCCGGCCTGGAAAACAAACGTTGACAGTCGCCACCTTTCGGGTATAATGCGGATGTACTGCCCGCGTAGCTCAATGGATAGAGCATCTGACTTCGGATCAGAGGGTTGTGGGTTCGAATCCTGCCGCGGGCGCAGTGTGCCCCTTGCATTCGCGAGGGGCATTGTTTCGTTAATGGAAGACGGCAGGTGGCAGGTGGGCAGGTAACAGGCGTCAGGCGTCCGCTGATTGCTGCCCGCTGCCCGCTAAATTTAGAACCTCACCACGAAAAAACGGTACAACTAAAAAAACACAGCACACTCTTTTGGGAAACCTTGCCAAAAGAGACAGAAAAGACTATCATCTACTATAGGGTATGCCGATCCATCACCCTATTCTGTATCCATGAAAGACAGGCGCCGCCTTGCCTTCCCCCATAAAATCGTAAAAACTATTTTGAGGAGAGGATCACCTATGTTTCAAAAGAAAACCTTCTTGCTATTCCTGGGGTTGCTGGTGCTTAGCGGCCTGCTGCTAACCGCCTGCCAGCCCAAGGAAGCAGCACTCGGCACGGAAGAAAATCCCATCATTTGGGCTGTGGTGCCTTCCGGTGAAACCGACCGTGTGGTCTCCGGTTTTGATCAGATTGCCCAGGCCGTCTACGATGAAACCGGTCTGGTAATTAAACCAATGGTCGCGACGGAATACGCGGGCGTCATTGAAGCCATGTGCAGCGACCCGCCTAAAGCGCAAATGGCCTCATTGGCAACCTTCTCGTACATCCTGGCGCACGAAAAAGGCTGCGCCGAGGCCGAACTGGTCTCCGTACGTTTTGGCAGCGCCTCCTACAACGGTCAGATCATCGTGCGCGCCGACAGCGGCATTACCAGCCTGGCCGACTTGAAAGGCAAAACCTTCTGCCGCCCCGACCCACTCAGCACCTCTGGCTGGATTATCCCCAGCCTGACCCTGAAGGCCGCCGGCATTAACCCGGATACCGATCTGGCCCAAATCGTGGATGCCGGTTCCCATGATGCCGTCGTAGCCAGCGTGTACAATGGCGATTGCGATGCTGGCGCCACCTACGTAGATGCCCGCAGCCGCATTGAAAAAGATCACCCGGACGTGATGGATGTCGTCACCGTCCTGGAAATCTCGGCCGACATCCCGAACGATGGCGTACAATACGTTCCTTCCTTCCCGCGCGAACTGCGTGACAAAATCAACGCCGCATTGCTCAATCTGCAAAACAGCGAAGAAGGTAAGACCGCCCTGGATACCGCTTACCAGTGGCAGGGCCTCGAAGCCCACGATGACACCTTCTATGATGCCTTCCGCCAAGTGTTGGATGCGGCCGGCGTCAAGCCCGAAGATTTGCAGTAAAGTTATGGTTCTCTATCGGCAACCCTGAATGCGACGAGGAGCCGCAATGCGGCTCCTCGTTTAGCATCTTATTCTGGGCCTAGTTCATTTTGTGCCCCAAATAGGTGGGCACTTTCGGATTGCTACAAGAAACACTCTCCAAAAACTCCGCATTTCCCCATGCGCGTGCGCGTCTCTTACAAGCAATCCAAAGTGTTGACAAACTTCTGAATCCTTCCTCCTTTTGGAGACCTTTCTATGCTTGAAATCCGTAACCTGACAAAAATTTATGATGATGGTACCGTAGCCCTCAAAAATGTCTCGTTTAGCGTACCGGACGGCGCCTTTCTAGCCGTCATTGGCCTGAGCGGTTCAGGAAAATCTACCTTGCTGCGCTGCATCAACCGCCTGATAGATCCTACGGAAGGGCAAATTCTATGGAATGGTGTAGACCTGGCCCAATTGCAGGGTGAAGAACTACGCAAGGTGCGCCGCAAAATTGGCATGATTTTCCAACACTTCAACCTGGTGAAACGCTCCAATGTGCTCACCAATGTGCTAACCGGCCGACTGGGTTATCTTCCCACCTGGCGTAGTTTGTTAGGGCGCTTTCCCGAAGCCGACGTGCAAAAGGCCTGGGATGTGTTGAAGCGATTAGGTATTGACGATCAGGCCTACAAACGTGCCGACGAACTCAGCGGAGGCCAGCAGCAACGCGTTGGCATTGCCCGCTCCCTAATGCAGGACCCAGAAATGATCCTGGCCGATGAACCGGTTGCCAGCCTGGACCCTGTACTGGCACATTCGATTTTGCAACGCCTGGAAAGCCTGAACCGCGATGATGGTCTGACCGTGTTGTGTAGCCTGCATTACCTGGATTTGGTGCAACGCTATGGCACCCACGTTATTGGCCTGAGGCAGGGCAAATTGGTCTACCAGGGCACCCAAGAAGATATCCGTCAGATGACCGATGCCCAATTCAAGGAAATCTACGGCGAAGATGCCGAACGCATCGGGGGAAGCGGCCTGACCGGCAATATGGAACAAACCAAGGCATCTGGAGGTGCTGCATGAAAACCGCCACAGAAACACCGCGCCCCCCTGCGCTGGTACCGCCTCTGGTTGGGGCGCTGGCTTCTCTACTCATCCCCGGTCTGGGACAAGCCTTGGCCAGGGCCATTCGTCGTGGTCTGTTGCTCTTTGCCAGTTTCATCACGCTGGCCGGTTTGCTTATCTGGCGTATTCGCCTGGCCGCCCCGCGCGACGAACTTTGGGGCGAGATCATCTCCAAGGCTTTCCATCTGCAACCTTTCTTGATTTTCAACGCCCTGTTGTTTGTATTACTCTATCTGTGGATTGCCTGGGACGCCTGGCAAACCAGCCGCCATACCGAGGGCGCGCCGGTGGGAATTTTCACCTTGATTCTGGTGGCTTTTTTTGCCATTGGCTGGCAGGTGGGGCAAATTGACCCCATCAAGTTTGTTACCCAATTGGATGAGGCCGGCCCACCGCTGATGCGCGTCTTGTGGCCGTGGGAACGTGCGATTGAATACCCTCGGGAAATACAAATCACAACCGCCCCCATCCTGGCCCCCTGCAGCCCGGAAGGTTTTGAGGGCGCACAACCCAAAGAGGGAGAACCCTACTTGCTCACCGACCCGACCTGTGGCGAGCCTACCCAACCCGATGGCACACCGGGTACAACCATCAAGGTACATGGCTTTGGACTGCAACCCAACAGTGAAGTCGAAATCTGGTGGGAAGACCCCATAGGCAATGAATTCCGCCAACGCCAGGAGGGAGAATACGTCAAGGTACAGACCGATGCGCAGGGAAACTTCAACCTGGATATCGTCATGCCCTACCGCTTGTTGCCCCCCTCAGCCGGGGAAGGCCCTAAAATCTGGACCTTGCAGGCCAGGCAAGTAGTCAGCACCGGCAAAGCCCAGCCCAGCCAGGAGTTGAAACTCGCCGTTGAGAAAATTATCGAGACCATCTTCATCGGCATGATGGCGACCTTCTTCGGCATTTTACTGGCCTTACCGGTTAGTTTCTTCGCAGCCCGTAACTTGATGAGCGCTTCGCCCGTCACATTAGCCATTTACTATCTGACGCGCACCGTGTTGAACATCATCCGCTCCATTGAACCGCTCATTTGGGCGATTATCTTCGTCATTGTGGTTGGCCTGGGGCCATTCGCCGGTATTCTAGCACTGACGGTACACTCCATTGCAGCCCTGGGAAAATTGTATTCCGAATCTATCGAATCCATTGACCCTGGCCCCATTGAGGCCATTCAGGCTACCGGCGCAAACTGGGTGCAAACCGTGCGTTATGCGGTCGTGCCACAGGTTGTACCGCCCTTTGTTTCGTTTACCATTTACCGCTGGGATATCAATATCCGCATGTCCACCATCATCGGTTTCGTGGGCGGCGGCGGTATTGGCTTCTTACTGGCACAGTGGATTCGCTTGCTGGATTACCGCGCAGCAGGTATTGCCGTGTGGTTTATCGCCATCACGGTAGCCATTCTAGATTATATCAGCGCAGAAATTCGCGCCCGCTTTGTGTAAACCTTGCTCATCCAAGAAAAACAGAAACCCGAAACAGCCACAAGACTATTGTTGTGGCTGTTTTTATGCTCCAAAGCCAACACAACCTCAGGCAATAACGCTTGTCATGTCACCCGAATGACATATGTCGCTATCACCTTTTTGGCATACGCGGTAATATTATGGTACACCATAAAAAATACCGGCAAAAATCTATGGCATACCAAAATTTCAGTGAAAGCGAACAGATGTATCTCGTCCGCCTGGCGCAGTTAGCGGCCAAGGCGCCCGGCCAGCCCGTGCCACTCAGTACATTGGCACAGAGGCTGGGGGTGCAACCTGTTTCGGCCAACCAAATGGTGCGCAAACTGGCGCAAAATGGATATGTGCACTATGAGCCATATCAAGGCGTGACGCTCAGCCCTCAGGGCACCGAGCAGGCCAACCAGGTGTTGCGCGCCCGCCGTTTGTGGGCGGTTTTTCTCAATGAGCATCTGGACTACCCGGCCAAAGAAGCCGATGCGCTGGCCTGCGCGCTGGAGCACGATACTCCCCCCGAACTGGCAACCCGTTTGAGCGCATATCTGGGGAATCCAGACCGCGACCCCTTGGGGCACCCGATTTCCCAGGGAAACGAGACCACCCCCAAACGTGGTCTGCTCCCGCTGACCACCCTGAAGGTGGGCATCCCCTTTAAGGTGGCGGTCCTCCCAGAAGAGCCAAGCAGCGCGGCCTTCTTGAAGTCGCATGGTTTATCTCCTGGCAGTGTCGTACAAATTCTGGCATTGCACGACGGAGGTGACGTACTCTTGCAAACCCCGCAAGGCAACCTGATGTTATCTTCTGCACTGGCTGCCCAAACCCTTTGTGAATTCCTAGAGAATTTATGACCTGTCACACACCATCAACAACCGCCAGCCAATTTTCCAGTGGACACATTGCGCTGGTCGGACACCCTAACGTAGGTAAATCCGTTTTCTTTCAACATCTCACCGGGCAACGTGCCATCGTTTCGAACTATCCGGGCACAACGGTCGAAATGAGCCGCGCGGCACTGCGCACGCACACAAACTGGGAATTGCTGGATACGCCCGGCGTCATCACCCTGCCGGCCCACTCTGAGGATGAGGCCGTCACTGAACGCGTGCTGTTAGATGAGCCGTTGCAGGCTATTTTGCAGGTGGGGGACGCCAAAAATCCCCGCCGGACGTTGATGTTGAGCGTGCAACTGGCCGAAATGGGGCTGCCGCTGGTGCTGGCACTCAACATGCACGATGAAGCCCGGTCGCGCGGTATTCAGATTGACCAGGAGGCCCTGCAAGATGGCCTGGGGATTCCCGTGCTGTTGACCACAGCCACCCGCCAGCAAGGCATTGAAGAGACACAACAGGCGCTGGAGGCCGCCTTGCCTCCCACCCTGCGCCTGAACTACCCAGACAGCGTGGAGTCCACTCTGCAACGTCTGATGCCTTTGCTGCCGGAGGCACAAATTACCCCGCGGGCGCTGGGGCTGCTCTACTTGAGCAACGATACGCTGTGTCGAGATTGGCTACGGGCGCGTATGAGGCCCTCACATTTTGAACAGGCCGAAGCCATTCGACAGGCAGCCGGAGATGGGTGCGCCGTGGAAATTCAACGCACGCGCCAGGCTTGGGTGGAGGCGCTATTGCAGCGCGCTATTCAGCATCAGGGCAGCGAAAGGCCGCGTTTTGGGGCCATCCTGGGGCAATTGAGCACACATCCCGTGTGGGGAATGTTCATCCTGGCAGGCGTGCTGTACGCCCTGTTCTGGTTTGTAGGAGTTTTTGGCGCCGGTACGCTGGTGAATTACCTGGAAAGCACTCTTTTCGGGCAGCATATCAACCCCTGGTTGACGACGACCATTCAAAATATCTCACCACACCCCTTCATCACCGATTTTCTGGTGGGTGAATACGGGTTGTGGAGCATGGGGGTGACCTATGCCATGGCTTTGATTTTGCCCATTGTCACCACGTTCTTTCTGGCTTTTGGCGTACTGGAGGATTCAGGGTATCTGCCCAGGCTGGCCGCGCTGAGCAATCGCTTTTTCGTGGCGCTGGGGCTAAACGGCAAGGCCGTGCTCCCCATGGTGCTGGGGCTGGGTTGTGTCACCATGGCCACACTGACCACGCGTGTGTTGGAGAGCAAGCGCGAGCGCGTCCTGGCAACGCTGCTGCTGGCATTGGCTATTCCGTGTTCGGCACAGTTAGGGGTTGTGATGGGCATGTTGGCCGGGATTTCTTTTTCGGCGGCTTTGATTTGGGGTGGCATGGTGCTGCTGGTGTTGTTTCTTGTTGGCTGGCTGGCCGCACGTTTGGTGCCCGGGGAACGCATGCCCCTGATGGTGGAGTTACCGCCCATACGCTGGCCGCTGCTTTCCAATGTGCTGATGAAGACGCTGGCGCGCCTGGAGTGGTACGTCAAAGAAGTGGTTCCCCTCTTTTTGCTGGGCGCGCTGTTGATGTTCACGCTCGATAAATTGCACGTATTGCAGGCGTTGACCCGTGCCGGAGAGCCACTGGTCCAAGGCTGGCTGGGATTACCCCCGCAGGCCAGCGCTGCTTTTCTGATGGGTTTCCTGCGTCGTGATTTTGGCGCCACCGGCCTGTATGTGATGAACAATCAGGGGTTGCTCTCTCCCGAGCAGGTGGTGGTTTCCATGGTCACCATTACGCTGTTCGTGCCCTGCATTGCCAGCGTGCTGATGATTGCCCGCGAGCACAACTGGCGCACCGCCCTGAGCATCCTGACGCTGGTCTTTCCGGTTGCGCTGTTGATTGGCGGCCTGCTGCACCGGGCACTGCTCCTGCTGGGCTGGGGGCTGGCATGAACGAAACGCTGACCTGCCCCATGTGCGGCACGCATTTTGTGCCTCACGAAAACGGCGTTTGCACTGCTTGTCCATTAAACGGCGGCTGCCGGCTGCTGGCCTGCTGTCCAAATTGTGGCTACGAAGTGGTCAATCCGCGCGAGTCTCTCCTGGCAAACTGGGCAGGCAGGCTGCTGACAGGCGGCAGGCGAGCGCTAAAAAATGCAAAATGCTGACTACCCGACTATCCGACTACCCGACTATCTGACTACCCGACTACCTGACTACCCGACTACCCCACTTATGTTTCGTAACGTTTCTTCTTTCCCTTCTTCTTTGAACCAAGTACGGCGCGGTCAACGCGCCATTGTCGATGGCTTTGCCCCTGATTTTCCACCTGCACGCCAGGCGCATTTGATGGCTTATGGGCTGACGCCTGATACACAGGTGCGCGTCTTGCAACACACCCCCATCACCATCGTCCAGGTGGACCACCTAGAGATCGCCATTGAACACGCCCTGGCAAAGGGCATTCTGGTGCGGGCTGTGCGCCAGAACTAACCCCCAAGGGCCAGACACAAAAAAACAGGCGAAGACAATGCCTTCGCCTGCACAACTATTTTTACCGTCATTGATAGGCCACAGGTGACAGATGGTCAGGCAACAGATATCCGCTGCCCGCTGACGCCTTACTGTCCCAAAGCGGACTGGATAGCCGCCCGCAGGGTCTCCGCATCGGTTGCGCCAATCCATTGATTGAGCACATTGCCATCCGCGTCCAACAAAAAGATGTGTGGCTGCACTCGATAACCAAGCGCCTGTTTGAAGCGCTCTGTGTTGGGGTCATCAATGTCCAGGTAAGCGAAATTGACCTGGCCGCTAAAATCGGATTCAAGCCCATGCACGATGGGCGCCATTGCGCGGCAGGTCGGTCACCAAAACGCGAAGAACTCCAGCACCTGCACCTTACCGGAGGCCAGTTGCACGCTGGCCGGGTCGGTGGCCATCAATTCCTGGCGCGGCGTGGGCTTAACGGGCGGCGGGGGAAGCGCCGCTCCCGACTCGGTCGGCTGGGGGTATGATTCTGCGGTAGGAACAGGCGCTACTGTGGGGGGCGCCGGGTAGCCTTCTGACGTGGGCAGCGGGGCTGGTGGAGGCGGATACCCCTCTGACGGCGTAGCGGTCGGTTGCCCACCGCCGGTAGTACAGGCTGCCAAAAAGAGCAGCAGCACCAGAACAGGGAGGACAAAACGTTTGTGCATATCAAAAACTCCTTGAAAATCGAAAACGTTGGTTGTTGCTGGACAGAGCAGTCCACCATCTAGTAAAATGACGATATGAACCGCAAAAATCTTGCCTTCGGAATACTGGGCGCCGGATTCGTTTTGTTGGCTGCAGCCGGGTGGCTGCTTATTAGCGCCTTGTTCTTCTTGCCATCAGAGACAGCCGATGCGCCGACAACCGCTCCTAAAGAGGGTTTCCTTGCCCCTGATTTTACCTTACAAGACCTGAATGGGCAAACCTATACCCTGTCCGCCTTGCGTGGTCATCCGATACTGCTCAACTTTTGGGCAACCTGGTGTCCGCCTTGCCGGGCAGAAATGCCCGCTATCGGCAAAGTCTACCAGGACAAGCAATCACAGGGGTTGATTGTATTAGCCGTCACCGCAGATGACCCTCTGGCCGATGCGCGTCAATTTGCTCAGGAATACGCCTTGCCCTTCCCGGTACTGGTGGATGCCAGCGCCGATGTGGCCCGCGCCTACAATATCAACTCATTGCCGACCTCGTTCTTCATCCAACCCGATGGTGTGATTCAAGAAATCGTCATCGGCGGGCCAATGAGCGAGGCCAGCATCCGCGCGCGCATCGAGGCACTGCAAAAGTAACATGTTCCCCATCCTGCGTATTGGGCCATTGGCCTTGCCGGCCGGTGAGTTCATCTTACTCCTTGGTTTGTGGCTGGGCATGAGTCTATCCGAGCGGCACAGCCCCCGCTTCGGTGTCCGCAAAGCCCTGGTGAGCGATGTGGTTTTGGGCGCTTTACTGGCCGGGCTGGTCATGGCACGGCTGGCCTACATCTCAGAACATCCGGCGGCCTACCTTCAAAACCCGCGCAACCTGTTTTCTCTGGATCGGGCAGCACTTTCCGCCTGGGGTGGATTTGTGGGGGCAGCCCTGGCCGGTTTTGTGATTACACAGCGTAAGAAAACATCTTACCTGGCGCTACTGGACGCGCTCACGCCACTTTTTGCTACCCTGGGGGTAGCCCTTCCCCTGGCGAATCTGGCCTCCGGTGCGGCCTACGGCACACCTACCCACCTGCCGTGGGGTATCTCGCTGTGGGGCGCAGTGCGTCACCCCACGCAGGGCTACGAATTGCTGGCCGGCTTGTTTATCCTGGCCTACGTATGGCACATCAGCAACACGGAGAACCCCTTACCGGCAGGCGTGACCTTTTTGCGCTTTGTGGCACTCAGCGCCGGAGCGAAGGTCTTCCTGTGGGCCTTCCGCGCCGACCTGCCCCTCCTGGTTGGCGGCCTGCGTAGCGGGCAGGTGCTGGCCTGGGTGGTGCTGGCGTTCAGTCTGTGGGCAATCCGCCATCAGACCAACAAGTAACAGCCGTCCACGGTCTACCATCCGCACATCATCAGTAATCTTTGCAAGCCTGTTCAGGCGTGATAGAATAGAGATACTCAAAACACCCCTGGAATCATTCATCAAAAAATAGATTCAGGGTGTAATTCCCCAGCACATTACTGCCCCACAACGCCACCAGGCTAACAAGGGGAGGTTCCTATGTCCACAGATATGATTGAAGTTGTTATCGATAGCATCCGGGTCAATTTAATGTCCCAACAGCGCATCATCATTTTGCGCGAGAAGAACGGTGAACGTTATCTACCAATCTGGATTGGCGTTTTCGAGGCCGAATCCATCGCGCTGGCACTGCAAGAAGTCGAAATCGCCCGCCCCTTGACCCACGACCTGATGCGCAACCTGTTGCGTGATTTAGGCGCGCGGGTGATCCGCGTAGAAGTTGTTGATTTGAACAACGATACCTACTACGGCAACATCGTCCTGGAAGCACACGGCGAGATGCTCAACATTGACGCTCGCCCTTCCGATGCCCTGGCATTGGCCGTGCGCACGCATGTGCCCATCTTTGTTGCCCGCAAGGTATTTGATACAGCCGGCATCACGCCCGAGGAAGATGTGCGCACGCAAGACATTGAAGACACGGCAGTGGCATCCCGGAAAACAGACATCCCATCGGTAGATGATGAGCGGCTGTCTATCTTCGAAGAATTCATCGAAAAACTAGACGAAGACGAAGAATAACCGTTTTGCATTGCAAAGCGACAATCCATCATCAGGTAGGCCATCACGAATACATTCTGCATCTGATATACTCCCCATAGTCCACATGCAGTAGAATATGGGAAACATCACCGGGATATAAACCGGCCCCCGGCCTGGATTACTCCCGGTTTTCTTTTCTAACACATTATCGTATCATCTCAATAACCTGGGGCCTCTTGACGTTTTTTACCACAAAGTCACCAAGACACAAAGTCATTATCCTTGTCTTCGTGCCTTTGGGACTTCGTGGTGACAGTTTTATTGCACCTTATGGTCGGCTTCTCCCTGTTTTTTTGAGAAGTCGCCATGAACTCTGTTCACCACCAAGCATGAAAATGTGCTATAACCTGAGCACTCGGCTAACACAGAGGTCGTTTAG
>DAOTZN010000236.1:0-2861 GCA_034434095.1 Anaerolineales bacterium | reverse complement strand
ACTGTTGCCTCAATCTGCTTACTATCGTAAGTGCGTGGCAATGGGCGCACGAGTTCGCCGTACTCGGGTGGACGACCCAGGTTGGCTGACTCGGGCAGACTGTTGTCAATTTTCGGGCGAATGTTTACCAGCAGTTTTCGGCCAATGTTTACCAGGGGTTTTCACCCAAAGTTTACCACTATGAACGGGTGAGGGGAACTCCTTTTTTAGACGAAGGTGAGGTAAAATAATCTCACCCCCCCATTTTGGGAAACGGGAACGGCTCTTATGCGGCTGTTCTCGTTTTCATTATGGGGGAATTCAGGTATGGTAAGGTGCAGATCAGGATTGGGCGGGTTGCACCTCCTGTTCGAGATGGGCGCGATGCTGTGCGCGGTAACTGGCTCCACGAATGATAACGGTCTCTGCCCGGTCGAGCAAGCGATCGAGACCTGCGGAGGCCAGGAGTGGATCGCGGAAGACCTCCGGCCATTCGCTGGGAGCGCGATTGGAGGTCAGTAAAATGCTGCCCTTTTCATAGCGCTCGTTGATGATGTCGTACAGGTCTTCCGGGCCGGGCGGCTGGATAGGTTTGAGCCCGAAATCGTCCAGGATCAGGAGATCCGGGCGCAGGTAGGCGGCGAAGCGGCGTTCATAGCTGCCATCGGCGCGGCCACCGTTGAGATGGGAGAGCATTTTCTGGACGCTGATGAACAGCACATCGAAGCCCTGTCTTGCCGCTTCCTGGGCAAGCGCCTGGCTGAGGTGCGTCTTGCCTACCCCGGTTGGGCCGCATAACAGCAGGTTGCGTTTTTCACGGATGTAGCCGCACTCTGCCAGGTGGAGGATCTGCTGGCGGTTGATTTGCGGGTTGAAGGTGAAGTCGAAGCCTTCCAGGGTCTTGGCGGTGTTGAGGGTGGCGCGCCGCAGCCGCAGGGTGAGCTGCTTTTGTGCGCGACGCTCGATTTCATCTTCGAGTAAGCGGCTCAAGAATTCGACATGACTCCACTGCCCATCGATGGCCTGGCGATGGCGGTTTTCCAGGGTTTCCAGGACGCCCGAAAGGCGCAATTGGCGTAATTGCCCGGCGAGTTGATGTTTCAGTTCCATGCGGGCACCTCCGCCAGGACGCCCACCAGCTCACCGGCCGGACGCGCAAAGGTGGTAGCAGGGGAAAGTTCCGCCGGGGTGGGCAGCGGTTCATTTTCAAGGCCTTGTGTCAGGATGCGTTTCACAGTCTTGTAGCCGGGATCATCGAACGCCAGGGCGCGCTGGCAGGCAGCCTCCAGACGCTGGTCGCTAAAGCGGTTGCGCAAGCGCAACAGCCGCCCGGCGGAAGGCAGGCGTTCCATCACCGGGTCGGAAAGGATGGCCTGGATGACCTGCTGCACGGCTGGACCAATGGCGCGGGCTTCTTGCAGGCAGCTTTCGCGATCCAAAAGCAACCCAGGCAGCTTTTCGGGCGGCAAGTGATCGGGATGGGTATGGCGTTCCCCGGGTTTTGCAGCGCGCTCGTGGGTAGCAATCAGTTCGTATTTCGTGTTGTACAGGCGCACTTGCTTGCTTCCGGCGCAGATCCACAGGCTTTGGTTCACCAGGCGGAAGGGAGCCGAATAGTATGAGCCTTCGAAAACAACATAGCAATCGCGGTGCAGTTTGGCCCGTTTCCAGATCGTCAGGTCGTAGGGGACAGCCGGTAGAGATTTCAGGCGGCTTTTTTCGATGGTCTCGAAACGCTCGAGCGGTTTTTCTTTCACTGTGCCGTGCATACGCTGCCCGGCGGTCTCTTTGCACCATCGCAGCACGTCCCGATTGGCTTGGGACAGGCTGGTGGGTTCGCGCCCGCCCAGGAAGTTGCGCTTGACGTAGTGCACACCGCCCTGTTCCACTTTGCCTTTGTGTTCAGGCGTGCGTACCCGGCAGGGGGCGATGCGGAAGCCATAATGTTCGGCGCATTCACGGTACGAAGTCTGCGCCTGGGGCTCGTCCCAACTGGCTTTGAGGATGGCGGCTTTCAGGTTGTCCGGGACGATGCGCTCCGGCACACCGCCAAAGAAGGCGAAGGCGTTGATGTGCAGTTTCAGCCAGGTCGCCACGCTCTGATCCCAGACGAATTCCACGTATTGGTGACGACTCCAAGACAGGGTCATCACAAACGCCCAGCTCTTGCGCAGTTTGCCGCTGGCTGGATCGAGCATCAGCCCGGCGTATCCAAAGTCTACCTGGGCTTCTTCGCCCGGTTTGCGCTCCACCCGCACGGTCGTTTTCGGATGCGCAGGTTTGAGATTGCGAACAAAGCGGTATACGCTGGCGTAGGCGCCTGTGAAGCCGCGCTCTTTCAGCCGCTCCCAGATGGCAGCCGTTTCCACTTCGGCTCGCACCATTTGTTCGACCATCTCACGGTAACTTTCTACCGATGAGATATTTTGCGGTGGATTCTTTTCTGGCATGGTTTCGGCCAGCAGAACACGCAGCGTTTCCAAATCCGGCATTGCACCGGCTAACAGACCATGCGCTGCGGCCCACCCCCGGTAGTGTTTCACCGTCTGGCGGGCAATGCCCATATCCCGGCTGATCTGCCGCTCGCTCGCGCCTGCGCGCAACTGGTTGAGGATCTCTCGTACGTCCATAAGTTTTTTGCTCCTGTTTGGCATGTATCTCTCCGGCGTTTTTCCCGGAAGGATACTGGATTTTTCGGAGCTCCCCTACCCCCAGGTGGTAAACTTTGGCCGCAAATCGGTGGTAAAGTTTGGGTGAAAAGAGGTGGTAAAGTTTGGGGCGAAAAATGACAGTTGTAGGGGTGGGTGGAGATAGGGTAAGATTCTGGGTACACAATCGGACAGATCTAGCTTCTGGTACGCACTTCATCGGAAGGTTTCCTC
>DAOTZN010000235.1:0-2351 GCA_034434095.1 Anaerolineales bacterium | reverse complement strand
AACAGGATGTTGGTGGCGCGGATGATGCCGTCCAGGGTGGATTGACCGGTGCCGTAGCGATTGTCGAAGAAGTGCTTGGTCATGGCATCGTTGACTGCGATGACGGGGAATTCCAGGGCGCCATCGGCGGCCATGGCGCGCAGACGAATGACGCCGGTGGTGGTCTCTTCGGTGCCCCCGATGACGCCTTCCAGGGCATCGCGGCGGCTTTTGTGCAGGGTGCTGACGACGTCGGCGCCGTCATCCATGGTGAAGTGCGGTTTGTGGTCGATGGCGGCGTTGATGTGCTTGTAGTAGGTGGCGTTATCTTCCCCTTTGATGGCGAAAACCGGAATTTCAAAGTGGTTCACCAGCGAGGCGGCTACGTCATCTTGGGTGGAGAGCGGGTTAGAGGCGGTGAGCACCACGTCTGCGCCACCGGCTTGCAAGGTGCGCATCAGGTTGGCGGTTTCGGTGGTGACGTGCAGGCAAGCCGAGACACGGGTACCGGCCAGCGGGCGTTCTTTCGCAAAGCGTTCGCGAATTTGGCGCAGAACGGGCATTTCTCGTTCTGCCCATTCGATACGCAGGCGGCCGCCTTCGGCCAGTTTGGGGTCTTTGATGTCAAATTGCATGTGAAAAACTCCTGTAGGTGTAATGGGTTTTGGTTTTAGGGGGTTTGCAGCAGTTCGTCCAGACGGCCCTGGTCGTCGAAAACCTGTCGGAAACGCTGCACGAATTCGCTGCGGGTGTAGGTGTGGTTTTGGGTGCCGGTTTGTTCAATGCAGTAGGTGGCTGCCAGCGCGCCCATCTGACCGCACAATTGCCAGTCAAAGCCGCGTTGCCAGCCGGCCAGGAAACCGCCGCGGAAGGCATCGCCTACGCCGGTTGGGTCGAGGATTTGTTCGGCGGGGTAAGCCGGTACTTCAATTTCTGAGCCTTCGGCATAAATGGTGGCGCCATGTTCGCCGCGCGTTACGACCAGTATGCCGACCATTTGGAGGATGTCTTGTAAATTCAAGCCGGTTTTCTTCTCAATCAAGCCGTATTCGTAATCGTTGACGAACAGGAAACGGGCACCCTGCATATCACGGCGTAGTTCGTCACCGTTCAGACGCAGCACTTGTTGACTGGGGTCGTACAGGTACGGAATGTCCAAGGCGCGGCACTCGGCGACGTAAGCCGTCATGGCCACCGGGTCATTGGGAGAGATGATTACCAGGTCGGGTTTCTCGATCTCTTTGAAGGAGAGTTCGGTCGCGTGGCCCATCGCGCCGGGGTAAAAACTGGCGATTTGCGCGTTGACTTTGTCGGTGGTGGCAAAGAAAGAGGCGGTGAATTCACCGCGGATGACGCGTACCAGGCTGGTATCCACGCCTTTGCTCTCCAGCCAGGCGCGGTAATCCTCAAAATCTTCTCCCACCGTTGCCATTAACTTGGGACGTCCGCCCAGCAGTGCCAGGCTATAGGCGATGTTGGGGGCGGTGCCGCCGCGCTGACGGGTCATGGAATTTACCAAAAAGGACAAACTGATAGATTTCAAACGGTCGGGCAGGATTTGTTCCTCGAAATGACCCGGAAAGGTCATCAGGTAATCGTAGGCTACAGAGCCTGTGATAATGGTGTTATCGTTCATGGGGTTATTGGTGGATGTACTTTGCCAGGTGCTCGGCAAAAGGTGGATACACGATACCGTTTTCGGTGACGATAGCGGTCAACAAGCGGTTGGGGGTAACGTCAAAGGCCGGGTTGCGCGCTGATGCATTGGCCGGGGCAATCGGCTGACCGTTTTGCTGGATGTTGAGCACTTCTTGTGGGTTGCGCTCTTCAATGGGAATTTGTGAGCCGTCGGTCAATGACAGGTCAATGGTAGAGGTGGGCACTACGGCATAGGCGGGCACGCCGTTATCATAGGCGGCCAGCGAGAGCATGTACGTTCCGATTTTGTTGGCGACATCGCCATTGGCGGCTACCCGGTCGGCGCCAAAGAAAACCTTGTGTGCCTGTCCGGTGCGCAGGAAGTATCCGGCGGCGTTATCGCTGATGATGTCGTAAGGGATGCCGTATTGCTCCAATTCCCAGGCCGTCAGGCGGGCGCCTTGCAAGCGTGGGCGGGTTTCGTCCACCAGCACGTGAATGCGCTTGCCTTGCTCGTGTGCCATGCGGATAACGCCCAGGGCGGTGCCCCAATCCACGGTTGCCAGCGCGCCGGTATTGCAATGGTGGATAATTGTGTCGCCATCCGCAATCAGTGTGGCGCCGTGTTGTGCCATACGGCGGTTGATTTCCACATCCTCATCGGCGATACGTTGCGCCTCGGCTAGCACAACCTGGCGTAGTTTTTCCGCCGTGCCTACGTGTGCCTCGGCGGC
>DAOTZN010000234.1:0-4895 GCA_034434095.1 Anaerolineales bacterium | reverse complement strand
CCTGGCCGCCAAACAAGGCGCCAGCGAAGAAGAACTGCTCACCAGCCCCGAAGAACGCCCCACCGAAGCCCCCGAATGGGTGCAGGAAATCAGCGAAGAAGCGGCCGAGCCTGCCGAAGCCGCACCCGCCGAAGAGTTACCCGATTGGCTCGGTGAAGTGGGTGCGGAAGAAATCAGCGCCGCGCCCGCCGAGGGCGAAGCCGGGGCCCCAGCGCAACCCGAAGCAAGTGCAACCCCCAGTTTTGAGGAATCTCCCACGGGCATCTTAACACCCCCTCCTGATTGGGTTCTAGAAAAAGAGACGCCAACAGAAGATGCGACAACAGCCTTCGCAGCCGATGAACAGGCACCAGAAACGCCCCCGCCAGCATCTGAAGAGGTTCCTCTGCCACCACCGCCCGAATGGGTGCTGGAGGGCGAAGCCCCACAAGAAGAAGCCGCGGCCACACCCATATCGTGGGATAAAGACGGTCAGGCATCCATAGAAAAAATAGATTTAAACCAGGCCTCTCTGGTACAACTTGAGCGTCTACCAGGCATTGGCTTCCGTCTGGCACAGGCCATCATCACTTATCGTGATGCGCACGGTCCCTTTACAAGTCTAGATGATCTGGAAGCCGTCGCCGGCATTGGCCCAATGACCGTTGCCGAATTGCGCAACTTCCTGTATGTTGTGCCCCCCTCCGAGAAAAAACATCGACGTCCACCCACGGGTATGCCACTTCCCGATGCCCAAAGTGCCATCGAAACGGGCTCACCAGAAGAAGCCGTTCGCATCTTGCAACCCGTCATTCGCAGCGGCGGTGCGCTGGATGAAGTCATTCACATCTTGCGACAGGCGCTTTACAAATATCCCGATAGTTTTGAATTGTGGCAGGCACTTGGTGATGCCTGTGTACGCGCCGATCGCCTGGATGAAGCCCTGGAGGCCTATGACCAAGCCGAGCAAATTCTTGTCCAAAGTACCTAAAAAACTCTAATCTGGTACAATGTACAATGCCTTGCCGCCGTGGCGGCAAGGCATTGCTTTGTCAATTCTGTGATGATTCAAAAAAGGCAAGAACACTTTCATTTTGTGGCAACTTCATCCCCCCTTTTTAGGAAAGGTTGAGGGGCAGGAATGTGCCCTTCAACCACAGTGTTCACAACTTTTATCGAAAGCCAAATCATCCCTCAATTTCAACTTCAAATCCTTATGGAGGTTCTCGTGGAAAAAACATTCGTACTCGTCAAACCCGATGGTGTGCAACGCGGCCTAATCGGGGAAGTCATTCGCCGCCTGGAACAACGCGGTCTGCGCCTGGTAGCGGCCAAATTCATGCAGGTCAGCAAGGAATTAGCCGAGACCCACTATGCAATTCACAAGGGCAAACCCTTCTACGATGGCCTGATTGCCTATATCACCTCTGCCCCCGTCATGGCCATGGTATGGGAAGGCCCCAATGCGGTCGCGGCTGTCCGACAAACCATGGGCGCTACCCGCCCCACCGAAGCCGCCCCCGGCACCATTCGTCACGATTTCGGTCTGGAAGTAGGACGTAACCTGACCCACGCTTCTGACAGTCCCGAAAATGGGGAAAAAGAAGTCGCCCTATGGTTCCGAGAAGACGAATTAGTCTCCTGGGAACGCGCACTTGACCCCTGGTATTTTGAATAACCCCCCAAAGAGCGTGGAAACAGCCCCCCTTTTGGGGTGGCCTCGCTCCCCTAAAGGATCCCCCCTCCGATAGGCGAAGGCAATGCCTTCGCCTATCGTTAATTCCCCCTAATCAAGTCCAAATTTGTGCAAATACGGTATAATCACTCATCATCCTACTTTTAGAGGTATTTATGACTTGGCCCCCCGAACGCGTACAATTCGAACTGGAAAAAATCCTCCCACTGGTGCAAAAACCAGGGCGTTATACCGGTGGTGAACTCAATCAGGTTGTCAAAGCATGGGATGCAGTCCAAACACACGTGGCTTTCGTCTTTCCCGATGTCTATGACCTGGGTATGTCCAATCTGGGGATGGCTGTGCTCTACGACCAGTTGAACCAGCGTCCCGATACCTGGGCCGAACGCGTCTTCTCCCCCTGGCCGGATATGGAAGCGCAAATGCGACGTGTCGGCATGCCGTTGTACTCGCTAGAAAGCAAACATGCGCTAAAAGATTTTGACATTGTAGGCTTCAGCCTGCCCTATGAAACCCTGTACACCAATAGTTTGAACGCGCTAGACCTGGGCGGCATTCCGATATTTGCCGAGCAACGCGGCCCAGACGATCCATTGATCATTGCCGGCGGACATGCAGCCTACAACCCAGAACCAATTCATGCTTTCTTCGACGCTTTTGTCCTGGGAGAGGGTGAGGAAGTCATCCATGAAATCGTGGAAGCCTACCAGGACTGGAAGCATAGGGGGGCATCACGTCGCGCCTTACTAGAAACCCTCGCGCGCATCTGGGGAGTCTACGTGCCGGCATTTTACGAACCTCATTACCACGAAGACGGTACCCTCGCGAGCATTGAACGCACCTGGGATGGCGCCCCTGAAGTTGTACAAAAACGCATCGTTGCCAAACTACCTCCCCCTCCCAAACATCCGATTGTGCCGTATGTGGATATTACTCACAACCGCGTCCCCATAGAAATCATGCGCGGTTGCACACGCGGCTGTCGCTTCTGTCATGCCGGCATGGTCAACCGCCCTGTGCGCGAACGTCCGGTGGAAGAAGTCCTGAATGCCATTGAACAGGCAATCCATAACACCGGTATCGAAGAAATCGGGTTGCTCTCCCTGTCGTCCTCAGACTATACGCATGTGCTAGACCTGGTACAGCAGGCGACTAAACGTTTTGCCAATCAGCACATCAATCTCTCGCTGCCTTCCATGCGCATTGAAAGTTTTTCTGTAGACCTGATGGACGCATTGCAGTCATCACGACGCGGCGGCTTTACTCTGGCCCCCGAGGCCGCCACCGAGCGCATGCGCAACACCATCAACAAGCCCGTCAGCACAGAACAATTACTCGAAACGGCTCGCGCAATTTACAGCCGCGGCTGGCACACCATCAAATTGTACTTCATGATTGGACATCCATCCGAAACACTAGAGGATGTGCAAGCCATCGCTGACCTGGCTAAGGCAGTGCGCGAGGAAGGACGCAAAATCATCGGCGGGCGGGCAAAGGTGCACGCTGGCGTAAGTACTTTTGTGCCCAAACCGCACACTCCCTTTCAGTGGGTGCCCTGTGACACCTTAGAACAGATACAGGCTAAGCAAGAATTACTGCAACAAGAAATGCGCGGGAAAGGGCTAAAATTAAACTGGAACAACCCCTACGAAACCATGGTCGAAGCCTTCCTCTCCCGTGGCGACCGCCGTCTGGCAAAGGTAATCTACGGCGCCTGGCAGCGTGGGGCAAAATTCGATGCCTGGCATGAATACTTCCGTTATGATTTTTGGATGGAAGCCTTCGCCGAATCAGGTCTCGATCCAGCCTTCTACACCCACCGTGAACGCAACATTGATGAAATTTTCCCCTGGGAGCACCTCAGCACTACGGTACGCAAGCGCTTCCTGGCACAAGATTATATGTGGAGCCAACAGCAAAAGACACGTATAGACTGCCGTCATCAGTGCTTTGCCTGCGGCATCCTGCCCACATTCAAAGAATTGCGCATTGCCAACCCCGGCTCTGTTTGGCAGTGTCCAGAGGTCAAGCCAAAAGCACATCGCCATTCTGTGCCGGTGATTCAGACACAAGGTTGACCATCTACTTACGCTATAGAGACACGGCAAACAAACAAGCCTGTTTGCTTTTGAAATCACAAAGCCTTTGGCCTTTCCTTCGTGCCTGTGCGCCTTCGTGGTATTTCCCTACCACACCTGCCATGTTTGCATTCACCACTAAGGCCCGAAGCCACCAAGGATTTGACGAAACAAACCAGACTTCGTGGTGACATTTTTATTGCGCCCCATGGTCGGTCTCCCCCTATTTTCAGATCAGATCAGACACGAAATCACCACAAAATTAACAACCATGCAACGCATTCGAGTACATTTCTCCAAAACAGAAGCCATGCGCTACACCGGGCACCTGGATATGCAGCGCACCTGGGAGCGTCTACTGCGGCGTGCCGGCTTGCCGACCATCTACAGTCAGGGCTTTAATCCACGTCCCCGCATCCAACTGGCCGCCGCTTTGCCGCTAGGGTTTACCAGCGAGGCCGAGATTGTGGATTTTTGGCTGGAAACGCAGTATGAAATCCATACGCTAGCAGACCAATTAAAGCCAAGCGCCCCCCCTGGAATTGTGATTCATCAGGTGGAAGAAGTGCAAGAAGGCGAACAACGTGCATCAGCCTTGCAAAGCCTGATGCAGAGTGCCGAGTACCTCGTCACCCTGTTGCAACCTATCCCTGATCTACCAGAGCGGGTGGCATCTTTAATGGCCACTGAGCATTTACCACGCATCCGCCGTAAGAAAAAGTATGACCTGCGTCCCTTAATTTTCTCGCTGGACGTGCTGCCAAATCAGCGTTTGCACATGCACTTGAGCGCTAAAGAAAGCGCGACGGGCCGGCCCGAAGAAGTGCTGGATGCTATGGGTATTGAGCCGCACCTGGCACGTATTCACAGGGTGGCATTGCATTACAAACAAGACGTGGAACAATAAAGAGCAGGCAACTGCAATCACAACCGTTCCTCCTCCACCGGCCGCTGTTCATCCCGATATCATCTTCAGAACCTGAGGCGTCTTAGCGTTTTTTGCCACGACGGTACCATGTTCCTTTCGTGCTTTTTGCACCCTAAAACCTTCTTTGAGAAGTCGCCATGAACTCTGTTCACCACCAAGCATGAAAATGTGCTATAACCTGAGCACTCGGCTAACGCAGAGGTCGTTTAGTAAC
>DAOTZN010000233.1:0-16169 GCA_034434095.1 Anaerolineales bacterium | reverse complement strand
AAAATGGAGATATAAAAAATCGAGTTAAACTTACCAACAAAAGCAATCTCCCAAACATTACAGGATTGTTTGTACGAGATAATGATGTTGTTGTTGTAAGTCCAGTTCTCGTATTTGAAAATCGAAAAACATATGCACAGGTTTGGTTAATTCACTTAAACGGTTACAGTATTGATGATCAATTGCTTCAAATGCCCGATGACTTTGACTACCTAGAAGTTGGGGAATCGACACAAAGCGGCAGGAAATATGCGTTTAGAATGATCGGAATTAGTAAAGACCTGACTAATCTGTATGTTCTTTACTATCTTGGCAGAGAAAAAAACTCAGCACAACTCATGCTTGGTATATTCGACACAACCACGCTAGAAGAAATTTCATCTTCCAGCATTGAATGTGCTAATATGACTGGATACGACGAAGCTAATGGCATTTTGTATTCAAGTAAAATCGAGATGGAAGGCGGAGGGTCAACGGCAACTTTCATTAACTTGCATAACTTAACATCTCTTGATGTATCTACGTTTACACAGGATGAAATAACAACGCGATTAATTATCGTACCTTTTGGTGAAAACTTTCTATTTGGTACAAACAGTAGAGTATTCATCGTGACGCCGACCGGCAAAATTATAAAAAAATATAATCTTCCGCTAACATGGCATAATAAAAATTATGTTTTATTTTCGACCCTTGGCAAATAAAAAAAGCGCCCAATAAAGCAGACGAAGGCATGTTTAAGAAAATTATCGAATTCCAAGCGGGCGGCGGAGGAGAATATCCTCTGCCGCCCGCTTTTTTTATGCTCCCCCCAATCTTTACGGCACAACGCGAAAGACGTGCACCACGGATTTGTCCTCGTCGGCCAGGCGTTCAAAGATGAAGAGCAGACCGTGTTGACGATCGAAAGCGGCCGCGGCCACTAAATCACGTTTGTAGGTTTCCACGTGGGTTTGGGGGTCAAAGAGGTAGTCATCCAACACCAGGGTCGCGTAGGGTTGCGGCTCCCAGGTTTCCATCTCGCCACGCGCAACGGCGGCCAGGTCTGCCGGGTCGTAGAAGATGATTTGCGCCTGATAGTCTTCCGCCCAATAGCCGCGGTTATCGTAGGGCCAGTCGGGAACTTGCGGGCAGGTAGGCGGGTTTTGCTCGGCACAATCGTAAGCCCACTCCACCCCGTTGGCAAAACCATACCACGAACGCCCAAGTGCCTTGGTGCCCACGAAAATGAGCGCCGATTTGTCTCCCGCGGTCAACCAGGCGCCACCCGACCAGTGATCGGAATCCTGGTAACCTACGGCCTGCATGCGTTCGTCGCTGACGATTTCAAGCGCCCCCGGCTGCTGCTGTCCATATAACAACAGGGGCTGGAGGTCTTGCAAGGTCGCGCCAGGAGGCAGCGTCGGGGAGGGAGGCGCAACAGCAAACAAGACCGGGCCGCGTCCGCTCCATGGGCCTTCACGCTTGCGGCCAGAGGCCAGTAATCTACCGGGCGTATTGGCGGCAACCCATTCGGGTGGAATGTCGAACAGGTAATCACCGCTCACATAAGCGGTGTAGCCGCCAAAAACCCACAGGCCGGCGGACTGCGGCTGAGAAAGGTCGAGTCCGCTGAGGCCATGTGTGGCGTCGCCTATCTCATGGAAGTGCCAACCAAAAGCGTAAAACAAGTACGGCGTCCCCTGGACTTCCAGGTAGGCCACTCCCCCGACGGGTATGTCTACCGCCTGAGGGTCAAAGCGTCCGGTGGTGATATCCTGGAAGGGTTGCAGGGTGCGGGCGGTGGGGAGGGCGTTCAAATCACGGGAAAGCACCGGCGCGGGGATGTCTATTTCGGAGACCAACATGTCTTGGTCGTGCCCAAAGCCAAAGAGCGAGCCGGGGTAGCCATCCTGCGGGCCGTCTGGATCGCCGTGCGGGTTATAGGTCAACCCCTGGCCGCTGTATCCCCAACCGGATCCGCCAGAGGCATCCGGTAAACGAAAAGCCCCCACATACTCCAGGTCTTCCGCCTGAAGGCGCTGACCGGTAGGGGCTACCGGCGGGGTTGTTGGCGATGGCGACAAAGGAAGCGTAGCCGTCGCGTCAGGAACAACCGGAATCTGCTCTTGGGGCGTTTGCGAAGCCACTATCCCTGGCGTTTCAGCAACGGGCACGGTACTACAGGCCGTCGCAATGGCAATCAAAAGCACGGCCACAAGTAAAGTCCGACAATACATGGAAAACACCTCCTGAGGTAAGTGCCCCAACAACGCCGGCGAAATGTAATAGGGCTAGGAAATAGACAAAGCCTCCAGTAAAGATGCGTTGATATCTTCCAGTCCACCAATGCCGTGAATTTCTACCAGGAGACCTTTGTCACGATAGTAGTCAACCAGCGGACTGGTTTGTTCGTGATACACCTGTAAGCGAGCGCGCACGGTCTCCGGTTTGTCATCTTCACGTTGATAGAGGTGTTCACCGTTACATTTTTCCTCCGGACAGGTTGTAAAGGGGTTATAAATTTTGTGGAACGTGGCCTGACACTCCCTGCAAATCCAGCGTCCAGACAAACGGGAGATGATTTCTTCATCCGGCACATTGAGATAAAGCACTTTATCGATGTGTGTGTCCAATTCCTTTAGCATGGCATCCAGGGCTTCAGCCTGAGGTTTGGTGCGCGGAAAACCATCGAAGATGACGCCATTCGTGACATCCGACTGTTGTAAACGTTCTCTGACCATTGCCACGGTCACGTCATCGGGCACCAATTGTCCGGCGTTCATGTATTTTTCGGCCAATAAACCCAATTCGGTGCGATTTTTTAAGTTGTAGCGAAACAGGTCACCAGAAGCCACATGGACGAATCCCAATTTTTCTTCCAGGATGGCCGCTTGTGTCCCTTTGCCGGAACCGGGGGGACCAAGAAAGATAATATTCATACTTTGCTTTCTCTCCTAAAATTTTTGATATGGGACTGAGACAACTTTGTGATTTGTGATAATTCCCCTGAATTGTAACATTAATCACTAATTTTGGAACCGTTTTCTTGGAAATAGTTGGGTAGTTAGGTAGTTGGGTAGTTCCAGATAATTTGATGGTGTGGATGGGCACCTTGCACGTCGCCGCGTTTTTCCCCATACCCGGCATATTGCCCACCGACGGGAAGCCCCCGCGTCCGCTACGCACGGCGCGCCTTATTCCCAGGTACGTTCGTCCCGGATGGGTGGTGCGTCTTGAGGCAAGGCCTCCACACGCCGAACCTCAGTGCGGAATTTGATGGTTTCACGGGCCGCCTGTTGTAGGCGCGTTTCAATATCTCCCCCTTCGGCAGTTACGATTTCAATGCACAGATAGTCCACGTGCTCTTGCCGGGTCACCACGGCCTGCCAACGGCTGATTTCAGGGAAGTTGGCCATCAGCGCCTGCAATTGACGCGGGTGCAGGAACATGCCGCGCACTTTGACGGCATCCCCTACCCGTCCCTGCCAGCCCATCAGGCGAGGGGTGGCGCGCCCACAAGCACAGGGAGAATCGTCCAACGAGGACAGATCGCCGGTGCCAAAGCGTACCAGCGCGTATTCGCGATGGAAAAGTGTGACGACAATTTCCCCGCTTACACCGGGGGGCAGCGGTTGTCCGGTGGTGATATCGCACACTTGCAGGATGATGCCTTCCGGCACGTGCCAGCCGTTTTCGGCTTCGCATTCGTAGCCCAGGTTGCCGCATTCCGCCGTACCATATCCCTGGCGCACGGTATGAACGCCTTTGGCGTGCAATGCCTCACGCAGCGAGGGCGGCAGTGGTTCGGCGGTGACAAAGGCCTTGCGAATTTGCAGGTTCATCCCCAACGCGGCGGCTTTTTCTAACAAAGCGTTGAGATAAGATGGCAAGCCGACGTAGCCCGTCACCTCCAGGGCGGCCATGAGTTGGATTTGTTGTTCCTGGTTGCCCACACCGCCGGGGATGACAGCGCACCCTACGGCACGCAGCCCCTCTTCGAACATCGCGCCGGCCGGGGTCAGGTGGTAGCCAAAAGCGTTCAGCACCACGTCACCGGCAGTAAATCCGGCCGCACGCAAGGCATTTTCCCAGCGCCAGTAATCGGGGATATCCGGTTCCGGTTCGTAAATTGGGCCGGGAGACTGGAAGATACGCTTCAGGCTGCCGGGAGAAACGCTCAAGAAGCCCCCAAAGGGCGGATTTTCGGCCTGGATGCTCGCCAGGTCGTCTTTGCGGATGACCGGCAGGCGGTTGAGGTCCTCTGGGGTGTGAATATCCTCCGGGGTCAAGCCACCCGCTGCGAGTCGCGCGGCGAACCCAGGGGCATTTTGGGAGAGATGGGTTATCAAATCAACGAGAGGCATCATGAGGGCAGGTTAGATTTTGGACGAAGGCTGAAAAATTTTCCCTACACAGGGTTAGATTGCTTTCGGACAAGTCCTACTACAGTGCACTTGCGAATTAAGAAAGCCAGCGTTTGCGGCGTTTGTAGTGCTTGACATCGCGGTAGGATTTGCGTTGCCCGACTTCGGTCAGCCCCAGATAAAATTCGCGCACATCAGCGTTCTGACGCAATTCATCCGGTGTTCCTTCCAGGACAATGCGTCCGCCTTCCATGATGTAGGCATAATGCGCTACGTTCAAAGTCAGGTTGGCATTTTGCTCCACCAACAAAATGGTCGTGCCATGTTCGGCGTTGATGCGGGCAACGATGTCAAAAATTTCCCGCACCAGGATAGGCGCCAGCCCCAAGGAGGGCTCATCCAGCATCATCAGTTTAGGTTTTGCCATCAGGGCACGTCCAATTGCCAGCATTTGCTGCTCGCCGCCGGAGAGATAGCCAGCCGTCTGGTGCCGACGCTCCTTGAGACGCGGAAAGTATTCGTACACCATCTCCATGTCCCGCCGCGTGCCACCCGGGTCTCGGCGGATATACCCTCCCGCGATGAGGTTCTCTTCCACGGTGAGATGCTCGAAAACGCGCCGGCCCTCCATCACCTGGAAAATCCCCATGCGGACGATGTCTTCGGGCTCCCGGTTGTGGATAGGCTCATCACGATAGATGATGCTGCCATCGGTAACTTCGCCGTCTTCCGGCTTGAGCAACCCGGAAATGGCTTTCAAGGTGGTGGATTTGCCCGCCCCGTTGGAACCTAACAGCCCGACGATTTGCCCTTCGGGCACGTGCATAGACATTCCCTTGAGTACCAGAATGATGTCGTTATAGATTACTTCTACGTTATTGAGCGTCAGCATAGCATCTTTCCCAAATGAAGAGACTCTGGCGGAAGGCAATGGCACAGGGCCTTCTGCAGAAGATAGGTGCCGTATAAAAACAACTTTTGTTTTTCATGCTGTGAGGTAGCGGAGGGCAATGCCCTCCGCTACCCATTTCACGAACCGAGGCAAGACTTCAGTCTCCGGGCGCACTGATGAGGTCACTGGCCTGCACCCACTGACCGTTCTCCACCTTGAAGAGCCGCAAGGCTTTGTTGCCTTTATGGCTGGTTGGCGAGAAGGAGATGGGCGAGGTGACACCCTGAGTATCGAAGTTCTGAATGCCTTCCAGCGCGGCCTTGACGTTTTCTCCGGTCAGATCTTGTCCGGCATCCAACGTGCGCTTGATGCCTTCGGTCATAACGGCCATCGTCCACCAACCCTGGGTGAAGTGCAAGCCCTTTTCGGACAAACTGGAACCGTGTTCTTTCAGCCATGCATCGGCGGCTTCGTGACCAGGTACGGGAGAACTCGGCGGGGTGAAGGGGATTGTACCGAGTACTCCTTCGGCCGCGTCGCCAGCCAAGGAGATAAAGATTTCATCGGCGCACCAGTTCAAGCAGATGAACTGTACGCTATCGGTCATGCCCTGGCTCTGTGCGTCCTTGGCCATAACGGCAGCCGGGCTGGAGACGGTGTGCATGATAACGTAGTTCGCTCCGAATTGCTGAATTTGTGCCAATTCGGCCACAAAGTCGGTTGCCTTAGGCATGGCAATGGTCATAAATTCAATGCCGTTGGCATCTGCGTAGGCCTGCATATCGGGGATGGGGGATTGTCCAAAGGGGCTGTCGTGGTGCGCCAGGGCAATCTTGGGCGTGCCACTGTTTCCTTTGCTCTGCCAATCCTGCGTGGCCCATTGCATGGCGATGACGCCCTGATCGGAATAAGATGTCCCTATCAGGAAGTTGTAGGGAGCTGCGCTCATGTCCAGCAGGTTCGCTGAGTAGGAGGCCGACATGAAGGGGATTTTGTCGGCCGCGATCTTCGTGCGCAGGGCCTCGGTGTCACCGGTGCCCCAGCCCTGGAAGGCCACTACGCCTTCCTGCACGTACTGCGTGTAGAGTTGCTCGGCCTGATCCACCTTGTAGGCATAGTCTGCAGAGAGTAACTCAATCTGGCGGCCATTGATGCCGCCATTGGCATTCAGCCATTCAACGTAAGCCTTGAGACCCTCGGCGTACGGTGTTCCCACATCAGAAGTTGGGCCTGTTAAATCATGAATGGCGCCGACTTTGATGGGGCTTTTCTCACCGCCGCCACCGCCACCACACGCTGTTAGCACCAACACAAACAGCATAATCATAGCGGCCAAAACAAAATACTTTTTGTGAGACATTTCCTTCCTCCTTGCTTTGGATAAAACGGAAACGAAAAACTGTACGCCAGACAGCATGGCGCTCAGTAACTAAAGGGCCATAGCCGGAAGTAGTCTTTGATGTCTTTCCATATCTTGCGTAATCCCTCCGGCTCGAAGACCAGGAACAGGATAATCACCAACCCAAAAACGGCCTGTTGCACAAAAGGAATAATGGCATCCACAAAGGGAAACGTGCTCTTCAAGGTACGCCCCAAATTGGTCAGGATAGCGGGCAGCAGTGTCATAAAGGACGCACCAAAGAAAGAACCGGAGACCGAGCCTAACCCACCGATGATGACCATCGCCAGGTAGAGCACTGAAACATCTATCGTAAAGCGTTCCCAGGTGACAATGCTGCGGTAATGTGCGGTCAAAGCGCCGGCCATACCTACCCAAAAAGACGAGATAGCAAAGGCCAGCAATTTGTAGCGGAACAGATTGATACCCATGACTTCGGCGGCAATATCCTGGTCGCGGATGGCGATAAAAGCCCGTCCATAATGGGTGCGGAATAGATTGACCGTGGTGAGCGCACACAATCCGGCTAATAGCCAAATCACCCAATAAAACCGAAAATCCGTGTTCATTTGCAGGCCAAAGAGCGTGGGGTTGGGAACAACCAGCGCATCCACGCCGCCGGTCACGGTTTTCCAGTGTGTGACAACCCACAGAATAATTTCTTGTGCTGCCAGGGTGGCAATCGCCAAATATAACCCCTTGAGGCGCAGGGAGGGAATGCCAAACAACGCGCCGATGGCGGCAGTCGTCAGGCAAGCCACCAGGGTAGAAGCATACCACGGCATCCCCAAACGTGCGGTCAACAAACCGGCGGAATAGGCGCCAACAGCCATAAATCCGCCCTGCCCCAGGCTAATTTGCCCGGTATAGCCGGTCAGGATATTCAAGCCAATGGCACCGATGGTGGCAATGCCCACCTGGTTTGCCAGCGTCAGATAATAGCGGTTGGCGAAGAAGGGAAAGACGGCCATGAACAGCAAGAACAACACAATACGAATTTTCTCGGCGTATGTGCGCCGCAATGCCATATCGGCTTGATAAGTGGAGTGAAAGATGCCAGATTGCATAATGTCCTCTAGAGGCAGAATGTGTCAAATACTGGTTCAAACTCGTTCGATGATTTCCTGCCCAAATAACCCATAAGGGCGCACCATCAAAATGATGATCAACACCACAAAGGGCAATACCTGATTCAGACCTTGCCCGATATAGCCACCGGTGTAGGCTTCCAATAACCCGATGACAACCCCGCCAATCATTGCACCGGGGATAGAATCCAGCCCTCCCAGGATGACCACCGGGAAAACTCGCAGACCAAAACCGCCGATTTCCGGCCCCACACCCACGATATTTGCCAGCAACATTCCGCCGATGGCCGCGCTCATGGCGGCGATGGACCATGCCCAGGCAAAGATGTTTTTAACGCTGATGCCCATACTGAGGGCCGCTTGCTGGTCATCGGCCACGGCACGCATGGCAATGCCCACTTTGGAGCGCCGGAAAAACAGGTTGAACAAAACCAACATCACAATGGCGACCACAATCGCCCATAAACGGTCGGCACCGACCGTAGCACCCAGGATGTGGATCGGCTGGGAGGGAATGAAGGGAGGAAAGGAACGCGGCTGATTGCCCCAAATGGTGCTGACGATGGCCTTCAACAGGCTGCTCAGCCCAATGGTGACCATGATGACTGAAATAATCGGCTCCCCAATCATAGGGCGCAACACCAAACGTTCCACCACGACCCCGAGGGCGATTGCCACTCCCAGGGTGAGCAATACCCCCAAGGACCACGGTAGCCCAAACTGGACGACCATAGCATAGGTCACATACGCCCCGATGAGCAAAAATTCGCCCTGGGCAAAGTTGATGATGTCACTGGACTTGTAAATCAACACAAAACCCAGTGCTGCCAGCGCCAGAATGGCGCCATTTGTCAGGCCGGTAAGTGTGAGTTGAACGAAGAGATCCATGGGCTTATCAATTCATCGGTGGGTTAGTTGGCTTTACCATCTGTATCCAGGGTATCAATCCGCAAGCGAGTTTGCAGGTTTGCCGTACGACCATCCTGATAGGTAATGACCGTTTCTACGTCCACATAATCGTTATGACTGTAAAGCGCTGAAATCAGGTCATCATAACGTTGGGCAATCACGCGGCGCCGTACCTTACGGGTGCGGGTCAGTTCGGCATCGTCGGCATCCAATTCCTTATGCAACAACAAGAAACGGCGAATGCGCGCCGCCGGCGGCAGGTCGGCATTGGCTTGTGCAATATGTTGACGTATCAGGGAATACACTTCGGTTTTTTGCGCCAGGTCGGTGTAGGTGGTATAGGCAAGTTGGTTGTTTTCGGCCCATTTGCCCACATTGGAGAAATCGATATTGACAAAGGCGGCCACAAATGGCCAATCACCGCCAAAGACGACCGCCTCGCGTATGTAAGGGCTGAATTTGAGTTTGTTCTCGATAAACTGCGGACTGAACTTGGTACCATCGTGCAGGGTCATCACATCTTTGGCACGGTCAATTACAATCAGATGCCCATCTTCATCAAAGTAACCGGCGTCGCCGGAGTGCAGCCATCCGTCTTCATCCAATGCTTCGGCAGTGGCCTCGGGATTACGGTAGTAGCCCTGCATCACGGCCGGAGAGCGCACCAAAATTTCGCCACTCTCTGCAATTTTGATTTCGGTTTCGGGAATGGGCGTTCCTACCGTCTGGAATTTAATGTCGCCATCCCGGTGTACCACCGAGATCCCACTGGTTTCTGTCTGCCCGTAAATTTGCTTCAGGTTAACACCCAGGGCGTGGAAAAAACGAAAAACATCCGGCCCGAGAGCGGCACCACCGGTGTAGACCCGTTTCAGGCGTCGCAAGCCCAGGTGATCTTTGATCATCTGAAAAACCAGCCAATCTGCCAGGAAATAACGTAGCCGCAACCCAAAGGAAGGCGTTTCCTTACGAAAGCGGGCATCCGCCATCCGGTATCCAATCGGCATCGCCCAGTTGTAGAGTATCTGTTTAAGGTGGGTGCTATCTTGAATTTTAACCTGCACCTGGCTGACTAAATTCTCCCAAATGCGCGGCGGGCTGAACATCACCTGTGGGCCAATTTCACGAATGTCATGCTGCACCGTCTCCGGTTCTTCGGGGAAGTTGACGGTGAAGCCGATTTGCAGGCCGCAGGCCAGCGCCATCATTTGCTCGCCAATCCAGGCCAGGGGGAGGAACGAGACAAATTCATCGGTGGGCTCCAGCGGATCAACTTTCATCAGGTTGTATCCCATGCTGATGAGGTTGTCATGCGTGAGCATGGCCAGTTTGGGGTTGCCGGTCGTGCCGGAAGTGGTCGAGAGAATTGCCAGGTCGCTACCCTTGCCCTCGGCAACGCGTTGTTCCCACCAATTGGGGTGTTCCTGGTCATAGGCTCGCCCTAAGTCCTCTACGTCCGTAAAAGACATCAAAAAATCTTCGGTATAGTTGCGCAACCCCTTGGGATCGTAATAAATGACTTTGCGCACGCCATGGATTTCCGACCACATCTCCAGGATTTTGTCCACCTGTTCCTGGTCTTCGACCACCACAAAAGAGACATCCGCATGGTTGAAGATGTAAATCATCTCCTTGACCACGGAGTCTTGATAAATTCCAATAGATTTTGCTCCAACCGACTGGGCTGCCAATTCTGTAATGACCCACTCGGGGCGATTATCACCAATGATGGCAATTGTTTCTTCCGGCTTTAATCCCAGGCTTATCAACCCCAGCGCAAAATTTTTAACGTGCTGTAGATACTCTTGCCAGGTGATAGCCTGCCAAATGCCATAGTTGCGCTCGCGCAAGGCGGTGCGTTGGGGTGTCTTTTGGGCATGCTCAAGCAAGAATTGAGGCAATGTTTCAGGCATAAATGCTCCTTGCAAGGTCATTTCCAGGTGAACGCGTGTTGATCTTCCCCCAGATATGCCCGAATAACCTGGGGATTCTGGCGTACCTCATCGGGGGTGCCTTCGCCAATTTTTTGGCCGAAATTGAGCACCACAATACGGTCGCTGATATCCATCACCACCCCCATATCATGCTCAATGAGCACAATGGTGACACCATGCTCCTCGTTGACATCCAGGATAAAGCGCGCCATGTCTTCCTTCTCTTCGGTGTTCATGCCGGCCATAGGTTCATCCAGCAATAGAATCGCCGGCTTCATTGCCAGGGCACGCCCCAGTTCAACGCGCTTTTGTAGCCCATAGGCCAATTCGCCAACCTGCTTTTCTCGAATACTCTCAATTTCCAATAAGTCAATAATGTCTTCTACGAAGCGCCGGAATTCAATTTGCTCACGTTGCGCTTTCCCCCAATAAAGTAAGGATGATAACAAGTCAGAACGCATGTGAATATGTACCCCGGCCATCAGGTTATTGAGCACCGACATGTGACGGAAGAGTTCGATATTCTGGAAAGAGCGAGCAATGCCTAATTTGGCAATATGATACGGGCGCAAGGTTGTGATGTCGTGCTGCTTCCCATCACCGGTGTGGTAGTAGATATGGCCTTCTTGAGGATGATATAACCCACTAATGCAGTTCAATAGGCTGGTTTTCCCCGCACCGTTGGGACCAATGATGGCCAGGATTTCACTCTGGTAGAGTTCCAGGCTGACATTGAGCAAAGCCGTCACCCCGCCAAAATTCAACGTCAGGTGCTCCACGCTGAGTTGTAAATCGCCGGGGTTGAGGGTACTGCTGTTGAGTTGGTGTGTAAAACCACGCAGCATAAGTATTCCTGTGAATGAGTGTGGATGAACTTTCGCCAGAAAATCAGGTGAAATTTCCGCCCATTGTATGCCCCCAGCGTTACCGAAGCGTTAACAAGTGCGTTAACGGGTTATGAATCCCCCAGAGATTGTTTGGAGGATTGAGCGGGACTGAAGTCCTGTTCAGTTTGTAGAAGCCCTTGGGGCTGGAGGGTAGCGGAGGGCAATGCCCTCCGCTGCCCTTTTCACGAACCGAGACAGGACTTTAGTCCGACGATGCTACCTTTGCCGGCGGGACCGCCTAATGGTCTTCCTCAGACACATTTGGACCGCGGAGGGGCATATCGGGAATCACAATCGCCCCCTTGCGTTCGCCCGCGGCCTGGCCCTGGGCCAGGTGCAATTCTCTGGTCATGCCGATCTCTTCAAAGATGGTCGTCGCTCTGAAGTGGCAGTCCACCGCCCAAGCCATTTGACCGGCGCGATCGTATAAGCGGCGCAAGGCCAAAAAGGTGCGGGCCAGTTCGGGGCGGGCGCGCACCTTGCGCAACACTTCCATGGACTCAATCAGCAGGCTTTCCACCTGGGCCCAATCGGGGCGCAGGTGACGCATCATCGTCTCAGCCAACAAGCGCGCCGATACACCCACCGCCCAGCGGTTTCCGACCTTGCGGGTGTAGGCCAAGGCGTATTCAATTTGCGTTTGGGCTGCATTAACTTGCCCATCCAGGAGCAGTGCGTGTGCCATAAACATCATTGGCAGGTAGGAAAACACTTTGTAATCGGAGCGCTGCATCCAATTCACAGCCGGAATGAGCAATTGCAGCCCTTCTCTCGGTTTTCCGCTTTGCGCCAGGGCATAGCCGCGCAGACCCAACACCATGAATCCCAAGGGAGTCAGTTCATCCTGCTGAAACTCTGGATTGGGAATCGCTTGCATCGTCTGCAAGCACTGTTCCCAATCGTGGTATTCGGCATGTACGAAGGCCAGTTGCATACGCGCAAAGGTCAGCATGGTAGCGACTTGCGGGCCATCTTCTTGCAAATGCATGGCCAGTTCTTCCCCCTGCCGGGCAATCTCAACCGCCCGCTGCCACGACCCAACGCGTGCATAAGCCACCCCCAGGTATCCCATCACAATAGGCAAATCGAGAGGCGGCAGGGCTTCGGCTTCGGAAAGCGTGATATAACGCGTCAAATAAGCGATGGCATCGTCAAAAGCCGCCAGTGCAATGCCCACCCGTCCCAACATCCGCAAGGCGGCCTGCAACAAGAGGGTATCACGCTGTTCTTCGGCCACGCGCAAAGCCCGACGGGCGTAATCTCCCGCCAATTGCACCTCTCCTAATTGCCATAACACCTGCGACATGCGCCGAAAAACCTGTCCAAGGCGCGCTTCATCCTTGACTTGTTGCCCCAGTCTTTCCGTTTGCCGAAGAATATCCAGGGCACGGCGAATGTCCCCGCTAAAGGCATAGGCCTGGGCCAGTTGTAAGTTCAGGTCAATGCGCTCTTGACGCTGCTTTGGGCCGGCCATGTGACCTAGCAATTGCACGGCCTTCAAGCCCAACTGCCGGGCAGCGTGATAGGAGCGCGCTTGCAAGGCTTGTTCGGCGGCCTGCGTAACATAGGGCAAGGCCTGCAATGGCCGGTCGCTGCGGGCATAATGATAAGCCAGGATATTCACATCCACCGGCGGCACGACTTGTTCCAGTGCATCGGCGATACGACGATGAATCACCTGCCGTCTAGCCCGGCTCAAATTGCTATAGGCCACCTGACGGATTTTATCGTGAGAAAATTCATACCCCTCTGAGGATTCCTGCATTAACCCGCGCCGCACCCAGGTTTCAAGGTTGCGAATTAAATCTTCCTCGGAGGCTTGCGTAACCTCTGCCAGAAGCGAAAAGGTGATCGTGCCCCCCATAGCGGCGGCTATCTCCAAAAATTCGCGGCTCTTTGAGGGTAATCGTTCCAGGCGGGCTTCAATAACGCGTTGAATGGCCGGCGGCAGCCCCGCAAAAATTTCCTCCCCGGCAATGTGCATTTGCCCGCTCATGGTGTGACTTCCTTCCTCCAGCGCCCGCAACGTTTCGATGATGAAAAAAGGGTTGCCCTCTGTTTCTTGATACAACCGATCCTCAAAAGCAGGGTTAGGTTCCGCTCGAGGACGCAGGTAGCGCACCAGAGCATCAGCCGCAGCACGCGTCAGGCGTTTCAGGGGAATCTCCTTTGCCAGTTGATTACGCACTAAACTGCGCAAGAAGTGACTGTGTTCTTCGGAGAGATCTTCCCAACGACAAAGACCGATCATCAACGCAGGAAACGTTGCCAGACGTTGAGAAAGGGCGGCCATCCACTGCCAGGTTTGAGAATCGGCCCAGTGTAAGTCGTCGAGCACCAGGCAAATAGGCATAGGCTGCAATTGCAAAAAGACCGTTACCAAGGCGTCTAATAGCGGGACGTCCTCTTCTGGATACGACATTTCGATATTCAGGTAGGGCAAACGATTTTGTAGTGCAGGCGTCTGACCGGCTAATAGCAACAGCCAACGCGGCGGCGTTTGCAAAAGAGGGGACGGCAGGTAAGGCACGGCATTGGTCAATAAACGCCGTACTGCAGCGTAAGGCGTCATGGCCTCTAGTTCGCTGGCACGGGTATGCAAAATAAGCCAATCGGTATGCCGCGGCAAGCATTCCTGCATCAAGCGGGTCTTGCCAATGCCGGCTTCTCCCGTGAGTAACATCAGCGCGCCATGTCCGCTTTGTGCGTCTTCAAAGGCACGCTCCAGCGCGGCTAATTCCTCGTCGCGGCCAAAAAGTGGAATATCGGGCGATAAGCCGTGAAATGATGGCCGGGGTGGGGGAGATTTCGGGGGGATAGAGGTGCCGGCTTGAATTTTGTGAGCGAGTTCCTGTGTTTCTGGTTCCGGTTCAACCTGCAACTCATCCATTAGCAGGGTACACAATTGCTGATATTGCTGTAAGGCCTGGTGACGCTGTCCTAACCTGATATAGGCCTGCATCGCCAGGCGGTGTGCGGCTTCATCCAGCGGCTCAGCCACCAGCCATTGCTGGGCATAATGCAAAGCACGGGATGCAGCGCCTTGTACCAGCAAAGCCTGCCCAAGGCGCGATAAACTTTCAACGTATTTCTGATGCCAATATTGGCGCGGCTCATTGCACCATTCATCGTACACATCGGTCAATAAATCGTCGGTGTAATATTGCAATGCCTCTTCAACTTCCCCCAGCGTGGCTTCTGGGCGGGTACCTTGCGCAAAGGCCTCGACATCCACCCACAGGGCATCACTCTCCAAAATTTCCAAGGTGACGCCATCTACCCGCAGCCAGGCATCAAAAGCCAGGTAAGGCTCTAGCGCGCGCCGCAAACGGTGCAGATACTGCCGCAGATTGCGCCGGGCCGCGCTTTCAGTGGCCCGTGGCCAGAGCGAAAACGCCAATCGGCGGCGGTCAATTTGCTCGCCGCGCTGCAACATCAGGTATGCGAACAGGGCACGCGTGGTCGGCGCCCCTAAATCAATGGGCTGCTCTTTCTCTAGAGTAACTCGCAGGTTGCCGAACAGGCGCACGTAGAGCATGGCTTATCCCATAGGATGACGCATGCGCCGTCCACCAATTAGATGAACATGCATATGAGGTACGACTTGACCACCATCTCTTCCGGTGTTGACAATCAAACGGTAACCGCCTTCCGCTATCCCCAGGTCGGATGCAATCTGTCGGGCAACAGTAAACAACCGTCCCAGCATGGCCTCATCTTCCAAAGTTGCTTGATTCACCGATGCCAGATGACGGTTGGGCACTAAAAGCACGTGTACCGGCGCGACGGGATGGATATCCCGGAAGGCCGTCACAAAGGAATCGCGAAACAAAATTTCAGCCGGGGCTTCTCCGGCGATAATGCGGCAAAAAATACAGGTTGGGGAGGTAGTCATCATGGCGTAGACAACACGTCAGCCCACGAATTGGGCAAATCACCGAGCAAAGAATAATACGGGCCAACGACCTGCTGCAAACCGACGAAGGGCTCATGCAATTGGGTCTCTGCTAAAGGAATATTCACCGGCACCGTCAAATGCACCGGGATAGTTGTATCCACCGGTACATCCATATCCAGCGCTACTTTCAGCACGGTACCTGCCGGTAAGGTAATCTCGGCCTGTGCATTTTGAATATACAACCCTCCGGTATTCAAGTTGACCGTCACGTTTGGAACAAAGGTATCCTCGGTCAATACAACGTCGGTATATTGTTGCAATGGCAAGTTGAACTGCACCGGGATGGTATCATCCACTTCTACCGTGGTAGCAATAACAGCCTGATCCATGCGTTCAAAATTCTGATACAAGCCACCCAACAATTGATCATTCACCAAATGCTTGATGGTGAACAATTGCTGAGCCAGGATGCCCACCACAACCAACAAAATGATATTGAGAAGCAGCGACAGCGCACTGCCAATCGTCCAAAAGGCAGGACGTACCTGCCCTTGCCACAACCAACGACCAGGCTTCGGAGAATCTGGTGGCATAGCAGCCATGAATGCCTCCTTTTGCAAGAAAATGCCCCGGCTCCCAAATATGCCTTCCGGCAGGGTGATGCTGATAATCTATTATATCGCACCTGGTGCTGAGCGCGACGGCTCACCGTGTGAGAGTGAGATACCAACTCATCAATCAGCCAACAGGTTGCTGGGGCGAAGACTTGCCAAACCATCGAACCGGCGAACTCCAAACTACGTGGATGTTATAATC
>DAOTZN010000232.1:0-4713 GCA_034434095.1 Anaerolineales bacterium | reverse complement strand
TCGCGCGGGATGCTCATGAAGAACTGGCGCAACAAGAAGACGTTGGTGCCCCAGGAGAAAAAGGCCGGGACAATCAGCGGTAGCCAGGTGCCCACCCAACCCAGTTTCAGGAAGACAAAATACGTCGGGATGAGGGTTACCGCCCCAGGCAGAATGACGGTGGAGAGCATAAGCATAAAGAGCACGCCCTTGCCTGGAATCCGGAAGCGGGCGAAACCGTAAGCCACCAGGGAGGCAGATAGCACCGCCCCGAAAGTGGTGATTAAGGCGTACATCAACGTGTTCCGCAGCAGAATGGGAAAATCGATGGCGGTCCAGGCTTCTTTGTAGTTTTGCCATTGTGGCGCCCACGTCCAGGCGCGTTCCAATTGCCGCCAGTTTCCTTCCCACTCTATGGGGCCGACTTGGGGGTTGTCCGGGTCGATGAACTGGCTAACCTTGCGGCCTTTTTTGTACATCGCCATGGGTTTTTCTTTCCCATCAATGGGCACCATGTAAATCTCGTAGTCCTTGCCCTCATAGGTGAGCGTATCAGGCATCGCGGGCCACCAGGGAGCACCAATCATGGAAATTTGATTGTCTGTTTTGAGCGAGGTCACGATACCGTACACCAGAGGGATGAGAAATACAAACAGGATGGCCAGGGTTAAGCCGGTGAGTGCAAACTTCATTCCGGCAACTCGGAATCTTTTCGGAGTTATGGGTGGATTTGGAAGTCTATTTGTGGACATTTACCGTTCCTCCGCAGCGTAATATACCCAATAGCGAGCAGTACCGAACAGGATGATGGTCAGAATAATGGCCACAATGAACATCATCCAGGCCAGCGTCGCCCCGTATCCCATGTTGAAGAAGGTAAAGGCTTGTTTGTAGAAGTACACCATGTAGAAACGGGTTTTACCTTCGGGAAAGCCATTGCCACCATTGAGAACAAAAGGTGCCAAAAAGTATTGCAGCGAGCCGATGACCCCTAATACCAGTTGGTAGAAAATCACGGGCGTAATCATTGGGATGGTGATATGAATCAACCGTTGCCACCAGTTTGCACCGTCAATTTGTGCGGCCTCATAAAGTTCTGTGGGGACACTTTGTAGCCCTGCCAGGAAGATAATCATGGCATTGCCAACACCCCACAAACCAAACATTGTGTAGGCGTAATAAACTAACTGGGGATTAGCCAACCAGCGGATGCCCTCTGTACCGGTAGCCTGAATGCCGGTGAGTTTTTCAATAAAGACATTGATCCAGCCGGTGTGTTCGTTCAATACCCCACTCCAAATCAAAACGGTGGCAACCAGCGGAATCATGGTCGGCATGTAAAAGAGAGTGCGATATAGAGTTTTCCCGATAACGTCTTTGGAATTTAGCAGAATCGCCAGAAAAAGTGCGAATCCCAGCCCAATGGGGAGCGAAATAGCAGCGAAGTGCAGTGTGCGAAAGAAAGACAAGCGCACTTCTTCGTCTAAAAACAGTGCGCGCTGCCAATTTTCGAAACCGATGAATTGCGCCTGGTCAGGAACAGCCGGATTGAAATTAAACAAGGAAAAGACGAAAGAGGCAATCATGGGGAAGAAGTAGAAAGCCAGGAAACCAATAATCCATGGACTTAGGAAACCCAGCCCCCAGAGTGCTTCTTTGCGCTCTAATTTGGAGAGTTTTCGCCGCTTGTTTGCACGATCTTTTTTCAAGAGGTTGATGCCCTCAAAAATAGTCATCTTGTTCCTCCAGGAGAGAATAAGTTTCCCTGGGTCGTACGACCCAGGGAAACTGTGAGGAAAGGAAATTACTTATTTATTTGTTGCATACCATGCGTCGAAGATGGCTTGCAGGTCTGTCTGCAATTTGGCCACTTCGGCTTCGAAGTCTGCATCGGGGGTGTTTGCCAGGTAGTTCCAGAATTCGTTGTAGCGGTCGGTAGTTTCCTGGAAACTGGGCATCCAACTTTCATGGTTGGGATTGTCGGCGTAAGCCATGCTGTCAACCACAACCTGCCAGTTGAAGTCGGTTTTGTCGGGGAAGTTGGTTTCCTGGTAGGTCTGGAAGTAGTCACCTTGCAGCGAGAGACGCGCCGGCATGCCGCCGTAAATGGTCAGCAGTTCGTTAGCGTGTTCCTGGCTTAGCATGTAGGTAAGTACCTGGAAGGCTTCATCCGGGGTGGGGCAGCCCTTGAGAATGCCGAAGGTATCGGCATGCATCTTGGAAGTGACCGTACCGTTATAGGATGGGGTCGCAGCAAAGTTCCAATCGAAGGGCACATCACCCAAAGCCCAGGGGGCAACGTACCACATGTGGAGGTGGACCATTGCCAGATTGCCGGAACTGAAGGGGCCGCCAGGACCCTGCAGGAATTCAGCGCCACCGTAAGGACCGTTAGGAATGAACCAGTCTGTCCACCAGCCATCATACGTCCACTTCCAGGCGGCTTTCCAGTTTTCGGGAATCTGGGCGTTGCCGTTTTCATCGACCAACGAACCGGCACCGAAGAAGGTGCCAATACCGCGCGGGTCGGTCCACTGATTCATCCAGCCAAACTGTACGATGTTTTCGGGGTCGAAGTCAGGTGAGGTGGCATCGTTGCCGTTGACATCCACGGTGAGTTTCATCGCCAGTTCGCGCAGGGTGTCCATATTCCATTCGTGCTCTACGCCGTTTTCGTCCACATAGGGTTGCCCGTATTCAGCAGGCGGGTAAGGGAGACCGGCTTCATCGAATAGATCTTTGTTGTAGATTACGAAGGAGGGGAAAACAGCGAAGGGGATGCCCAACTGGCCTTCTTCTTTAACCTGGTAGAACTTGACCAGAGAAGGATCAAAGTTGCTCAGGTCGTAGTTGTTTTTGTCGATGAAGGGCTGCAAATCGAGCCAGGCGCCTTTGAACGAGTCGCGACCACGGATACCGACTGGACCAACCACACAGGGGGCGTTGCCGGCGGCAATTTGCGTAGCCAGGGTGTCGTATGCGGAGTCGTTATCCACAATTTCGAGCACCAGTTCAATGTTGTCCTGGCTGGCGTTGAAGCGTTCAACGAAGGCTTTCTGAGGTTCCAATGTGCCTTCATCTGTGCCAGCGCCCAGGCCAACAAACCAGCGTACCTGGACTTTCTCAGCAGGCGCAGCGGCTTCTGTCGGTGCTTCTGTCGGTGCAGGGGCTTCGGTCGGTGCGGCTGCTTCTTCCGTCGGAGCGGGGGCCTCCGTTGCCTCAGGCTTTGCCGGTGCTTCCGTCGGGGTAGCCGCATTGGGGCCGCAGGCTACCAATACGAAAGATGCAATGATCAAGATGGTTAGGGTAAACCAAAGTTTTTTCATTTTTTCGTCCTCCAAAATTTTTAACGAAAAGTAAAGTAGATGGGTTGGAAAGGGGATACAAAGAAGTGGTGAATTTGGTTGAGGCGATCACCTCCTTTCAAGGAGATTTTGAGAGCGCTTTCAGAACAAGGGAAAAAAACTTTGCACACTACCTCGTTTGCAAAACAGAGCGGCAAGATTGACGAATAACCAATTCGGTTTCCAGGATGATTTGCCGTGGGGGGGTGGTGCCATGTTCGATGATATCCAGGAGAATTTCCACTGCATTGCGTCCCAATTGTTGAATGGGTTGACGAATGGTTGTGAGCGGTGGAACAGCCTGTTGCGCGGGGGGTAAATCGTCATAGCTTACAATAGAGATATCGTCAGGAATGCCTTTGCCTGCCTGGCGGATGGCGCGCATTGCACCGATTGCCATGCCGTCGGAGGCCACAAACAGGGCGCTCAGGTCTGGGTTGGTTTGCAACAAGTGCTGTGCGGCGTAGAACCCGCCCTGCTCGGTGAAATCGCCAGTTGCAACCCAGCTTTCCTGCGGAGAAATGCCACGATCCATCAGGGCCTGCCGATACCCTTTCAGACGATCTTGCCCGACTGCGGTGTTGCGTGGGCCGGAGATGGTGCCAATTTGTCGGTGTCCAAGCCGCAGCAGATGAGCAACGGCGTTGTAGGCCCCGGTTACGTTGTCTACGTCAATATAATTGGCTTGTGGCAAGTTGAGCGGGCGGCCGGCCACCACAAAGGGGACTTTCCCTTCATTGATCTTGAGCAGGGTTGTATCGTCTATGTCAGTAGACTGAACGATGATGCCATCTACCAGCCCGCCGCGCGTCAAGCGTGGAATCATTTGCTTTTCCAGTTCAGGGGTGTGAAATATAAACAAAGAGAGGAGGTAATCATTCTCGCTACAGGCCTGGGCGACACCTGCTGTCAATTGAGGAAAATAGGGATCGGAAAAGAAGGTGTGCAGGCTGTTGGGGATGACAAAACCGATATTTCCGGTGCGGTTGGAGGCCAGCCAACGGGCAGCCATGTGCGGGTTGTAGCCCATCTCCTTGACGGTTTTGAGCACTTGTTGACGGACGCGCTCGCTGACGTGTGGGTAATTGTTGACTACCCGCGATACGGTTGCTCGAGAGACACCCGCGTGCTTAGCGACATCATCTAGGGTTACGTTTTTCACCGTAGGCCTCATTTACCATGATTGAAAGCGCTTTCATTTATGGTACCTTACTTTTTCTCCCATGTCAAGTATTTGGTAGTGGTTAAGTCGAAGTGATGTATGGTATAGTAAGCACATGATAGCCAAACTCATCGTATTCACCTGTCGAAATTGTGGTAGCCAGAGTATAGTCAAGAATGGTCACAACGCCAGCGGCAGTCAGCAATACTGGTGCAAGGACTGCGGAAA
>DAOTZN010000231.1:0-1874 GCA_034434095.1 Anaerolineales bacterium | reverse complement strand
CGCCAATCACGAGAGAGGAATGTGTTTTTTCCATGGGATAAATTATACCAATAGGCTGGGCTGTTCTGAAAATAGACTATTTCGAGTGTTTACCGTGCTCAGATGTGCCTAGGATACAGCGCACGGAGAAAATTCACAGATTAAAACCATTTCATCACAGATGGGGTGCGGCAATGTCTGCGCATCCATAATTGCCAAAAATAAAAGCGCCCCAGGGGGCGCTTCTGTTACAATTGCTAAGCCACCGATGGGATTCGAACCCATGACCTGACCATTACGAGTGGCCTGCTCTACCAACTGAGCTACGGTGGCGTTGCGGGCGAGATTATACAGGAAATTTGCAGAAAAGGCAAGAAAAATGACCGATCGAAAACTGCGTATAGCCATGCTTTCGTACCACACCTGTCCGCTGGCTACCCTGGGGGGAAAAGATACCGGCGGCATGAATGTCTATGTGCGCGATCTGGCGCGTCAATTGGGACGCATGGGCGTGCACGTGGATGTTTTTACCCGTTCCCAGGATGAACACGTCCCCCACGTGCTGCACGACCTTGGCTATGGGAATCGTGTCGTGCACATTCCCGCCGGGCCAGAAGCACCGCGTCCTAAGCAGGAACTGGCCTCTTACCTGCCGCAATTTGTTGAAAATGTATGTCGCTTTGCGGGTGAGAAGGGTATGAAGTACGACCTGATTCACAGCCATTACTGGATGTCTGGAGTGGCTGCCCTTACGTTGCGGGATTGCTGGGGTGGCGTGCCCATCCTGCACATGTTCCACACCTTGGGGATTATGAAGAATCGCGTGGCCCAAAGCGAAGCCCAGAAAGAGGGGATGTACCGCGTGGATGGGGAACAGCGCGTCCTGAAACACGCCGACCGCATAGTGGCCGCCACACCTGCAGAGGTTGCCCAACTCCAATGGCTGTACCACGCCGATACTTCTAAGGTGGTCGTCATCCCTCCGGGGGTAGATACCAGCCGCTTTTATCCCATTTCTGCCGATGAAGCGCGCGCCTTTATCAGCGTACCACCTGACGATCAAATGCTGTTGTTTGTGGGGCGTATTGAACCCCTCAAAGGGTTAGATATTCTGATTCAGGCTATGGCACTTTTGCAAGAACGCGGCCTTCTCCGGCAGCATCCGGTTTGCCTATCGGTTATTGGCGGTGATCCGCACGTTGACCCCCAAATCATGACGGCAGAGATGTCCCGCTTGCAAGCCCTACGACAACAGTACAACTTACATGATGTTGTCGCTTTTCTGGGAAGAAAAGGGCAGGACACGCTGCCGTACTACTACTCTGCGGCTGAGGCGGTTGTAGTGCCTTCGCATTATGAATCTTTTGGTATGGTGGCGTTGGAAGCAATGGCTTGTGGCACACCGGTGGTTGCCTCCCAGGTAGGCGGATTGGCTTTCCTGGTGCAGGATGGTGTGACGGGTTACCATGTGCCCGTAGGTGACCCTGAAATCCTGGCCGATCGCTTGGAAACGCTGCTGACTGATGAGACGCTGCGGCAACGTATGGGAGCGCAGGCGGCTTTATTTGCCCAGAACTATGCCTGGGAGCACATCGCCGCTCAAATTGTGTCGCAATACGAAGACTTGCTTTCCTGGCGCAATACAGATGACTAACGCTTGACGTTTGGTCTTTATAACGGCAGAATATGACCACCTGGTCACATTCTTGAAACAGGTGCATGATTATGCCCAGAGCAACGTTCTTCAACCTACCCGCAGAGAAATGCGCCTCGATTTTACAGGTTGCCGTTGATGAATTTGCCGCGCACCCTTATGCGCAGGCCAGTATCAATCGGATTGTGGAAAGCGTAGGCATTGCCAAGGGGAGTTTCTATCAGTACTTTGAGAACAAAAA
>DAOTZN010000230.1:0-17040 GCA_034434095.1 Anaerolineales bacterium | reverse complement strand
GCGTTCGATGGTCGTCAGATTGCCGACATCGTCGCCGGCTGTGACGCGCAACACGTTTTCCCCCTCGTCTAACAGCATATCGTAAGAAAAACTGCCATCCGCAGCCACCGCCACGGTTTTGTTGTTCACCATGACGGTTGTGCCGGGCGAGGCCTCGCCGCGAATGGTCACAATGGGGTTGCGGAACCAGGCCTGGTCGGGTGGCGCAGTCACCAAAACATCCGGTGGCGTGGTGACCAACTCGACTTCGCGGCTCACACGGGCGGTATTCCCGACCTCATCGGTGGCGCGTAATTCAAAGGAATTGACGCCGTTTTGCAAGCGGTACTGGATATTGAAGCGTCCGTCAGCATCCACCAGAACCGCCTCCGGCAAGCCGGTTAGCCACACCGTCGCGCCAGGCTCGGTTATCCCCTGAATTTCCAACACTGGCTCGCCCACTCGCATCCCATTGGGGATATTCACCAATTGCAAGGTGGGCGGCGTGGTGTCCACCTCCACCAGGGCGCTGCGGCTGGCTTCTCGCGCGGCCCCTTGGGCGCTGACCTGGATTTGATACAGGCCATCGTCCACGCGCTGGCCGCTGTCGCTGGTGCCATCCCAGGTGGCAAAGCCTTGCCCGGCGGGTTGTGTTTCCCCGCGCAACAACGTGCGCACCACGTGCCCGGTGGAATCCAGCACCTCAATGCGCACCGTAGCGTCATCGGAGAGCGTGTAATTTAGGGTGGTGGCATCTCGGTCGCGGTCACCGTTGGGTGAAATCAACGATTGGCTGGCCGAGACGGTCAATTCGGGGGCTCGAAACCAGTCGGCTGCGAAGGTTACACCCAGCAAGAGAATCACCGCTGCCACACTTAAAACGGTCGTGACAACGCCAGCATAACCTTCACTTTGTAAACGCGAAGTCTTGCGAGTTTGGTGGGGAGAGGACGTGTTTTGTTGCATGGGCAGGATGACGGCTGAGTGAGTAAAATCAGTCTAATTCTAGCATAATTAAATCGTTTTCGTCATCATTTTTTTCAACTTGTTGCGTTTCAGGTAAAGGATTTGGCGAAATCTGTGGACGTGACAGGGACGGTTCTTGATGGGAAGTTGTCGGTGGTGGCAGAGGACGGGCGAAGAAATCGTTTAGGATATCCAACCAGGTAGCGGCCAGAGGAGATAGCAGGAGGGGGAGGAGCAGGAGAAAACCTTGGGAGGTGAACCAGCCCCAGGGGTGGATGCCCACCCATAAAGCCAGTCCGCCCTGAAGAATTCCCAGGGACGCCGCGCCCCCGAGGGTGGTCAGCAAGACCCTGGAGGGGTGCCTGGCCCTCAGGTTATTCCCCACCAGTGCCCCGGCGAGCATCCAGGCGCCGATTTGCAACAAAACGTAGAGCAGCACGGTCGGGTTAGGAATCAGCGGTTGGGTCAGCGCGTACAGCGTGCGCCACGAATTCAGCCCCGCAAAGCGGGCCGCCACAATTTCTACGCTCCAGGGTGTTGTGGCGAAGGTCAACCAATCGGGGGCGTAACCGTGGAGCGCGGCCACTACCAGCCCCCACAAGGCGCTCAGCCCGCCAATCCACAAGCCCCCGTTGCGTCCCAAATACAGCCCGCCCAGAAGCAGCGGCAGCCAGGCCAGGTGCCAGTGCGCCAGAAAGGGCGCGGCCAGCAACAGGGCGCTCAACGCCAGGTGACGGCTGGCGGGGCGTTGTGCCAGAATGAGAACGCACAGCCACAGCACGGCCAGGTAAAACGAGAGTTGGTACAGGCCGTATAGTGCCACCAACCCGGCCAGCCACCAGGCGGCCAGCGGCGACCACAGCCCGGCCAGCACCGTCAGGATGACCATGGCTACATCCCAGTAAGGGGGATATTGCTCGCTCACTTGCATCCACAGGCCGAGCAATGCGGCCAGCAGCCCGGCAGCGAATAAGCGGGCGGCTTGGGCGTGGTGCGTGCGGATGAATTCGTGCAGGGTGCGCAGCAGGGTCATAGGGCTATGTCGCCGGACGGGCGTGGGTGCGTGCCCATCTGCGCAAAGCACCGATTTGGGTTTCCATCGTTTGTGCCAGTGGGACGGTGCTTTGCAGACTGTGCAAAATATCGCTGGTTTCCAGTTCGCGACCGGCGTCGAAGGCGTCGTACAGCGCGGCGATGATGGCTTGTTCGATTTCTGCGCCGGAAAAAGTTTCGCTGTAACGCGCCAGCATGGGCAAATCGAATTTGAGCGGGTCGCGGCCGCGTTTGTGCAGATGGATGGCAAAGATTTCTTCGCGTTCTTCCTGGCGCGGCAGGTCGATGAAGAAAATTTCGTCGAAACGCCCTTTACGCAAGGCTTCGGGCGGCAGACTGGCGATATCGTTGGCGGTGGCAACGACGAAGACGGGCGCGCTTTTCTCCTGCATCCAGGTGAGAAAACTGCCGAACACGCGGGCGCTGGTGCCGGCATCCGAAAGGTGCGAACTGGCAATACCGGACAGCCCCTTGTCGAGTTCATCCAGCCACAACACGCACGGGGCTACTGATTCGGCCAGGCGCAAGGCGTTGCGGATGTTTTGCTCGGAGGAGCCTACCAGTTGGCTGAAAACGCGCCCTAAATCCAGGCGCAGCAAGGGTAACTGCCACTGGCTGGCGATGGCTTTGGCCACCAGGCTTTTGCCGGCCCCCTGGACGCCTAACAAGAGTAGCCCGCGCGGTTCCGGTAGGCCAAATTGACGGGCGCGTTCGCTAAAAGAGCGGGCGCGCTTATCCAGCCAGGCCTTCAACAGCGCCATGCCGCCCACCATGGAGAGGTCTTCTTGCGCATCGAAGTATTCCAACACCTGCGAACGGCGGATGATTTGCTTCTTTTCGGCCACGATGACATCCGGCGCCAGGGTGCGGCGCAGCACCAGCGATTTGGCAAAGGCGTTTTCGGCTTCGGTGCAAGTCAGCCCTTGTGCAGCGCTGAGGATGCGCTCTTGCTCTTCCGGTTTCAAGGCGATGCGCACGTTGGCCAGTTCACGCGCCGACCGAATGACGCGTTCCAGGGATTCTTGCATTTCTTGCCGCGTGGGCAGTGCGTAATCCAGTACGGTGATGTCTTTTTCCAGGTCAGAGGGAAAGCGCAGCACGGGTGCCAGAATAATGAGCGTTTTGCGGCTTTCCTTGAGACGGTTGACAATATCGCGCAGTTTGCGCACGATGACGGGGTATTCTGGCAGCGGCCGGTGCTCATCCAGATAAGGGTGAAAATCCTTGAGCACAAAAATGGCCGCTTCTTGCGAAGCCGCGATTTCATCCAGCGCATGCAGGGGGTCACGGGTGAAGCCGTCGGTGGGGGGACGCGTCGCGCCATCCAGTGGATGAATGCCCTCGGTAATTGTCCAACCGTACAGGTTTTTGCGGCGTTGGGCAGCCACCCGGCGCAGTAATTGTTCGGCGCGCCGTTCTTCCCATGAGAGAATGTACAGCAAGGGATACTTGGCGCGGATGAGCAGGTCGAGTTCTTCGGCGCGGGTCAATGGGGTGGATGTCATGCGTTTACTATAGCACAAAAGCACGCATTTTGGGGGGGAATTAGGGTTCGTCTATAAGGAACTTCTCGATTTGTTGGTTCTTCAGCGTTAAATCTTCAACGCCAAGTCGCAAAACCGCAAAGAAAATCACGTTTTAGCACAAGGCGTGTATCCAGAAAAACCTTTGCGTCCTGGCGACTTTGCGTTAAGGTTTTGGGGTTGCCCAAAATTTGAGGGTTCATTGGGTGCCCAAAATAATTTTCGTGTAGGACAGGCTGGAAAGCCTGTCCTCATTGGATGCAGGGCGCCTGCAGCCTACAGAACGTCCCATCCATACATTGGGAGACTGCTTTGCTACAACGACGGGCAAAAATTGTGCAGGTCTTCTCCAGAAACACCTTTGCGTCCTGGCGACTTTGCGTTAAGGTTTTGGGGTTGCCCAAAATTTGGGCGGAGCGAAAGAACAGCATGAGACCCTAGCCCCAAGGGGAGAAATTTACGTGGACGCTTTGCCGACCTGGAGGTCGGCGTTCCCGGGCAAAGGAATCTGCTCGTGCCTGGCAAGCAAGTGAGGAAATTTATGCTTTGCCGACCTGGAGGTCGGTGTTCCCAGGCAAAGGAATCTGCTCGTGCTCGGCAAGCAAGTGAGGAAATTTATGCTTTGACGGTGTGGTCGGCCTTCCCTGTTTTCTGAAAGAATGCCATTCTCCGGCGGAATCTGCGCTCAAATAAAAAATGTCAGCGTTCAGTTTGATACTTGAGTAGTTCTCGTCAGGCAGGACGCCAGATGGTGAAATGTCGTAGGTTGGAGCCGCCTAAAAATTCTTTGAGAATGGAGTCTTCTGGAATGCTATCGGTGGCCATTGGACGGAACCATTCGAGCAAGGACAGTAGACGTTTGGCCTCGATGTGTGCCGGAGACTGATACGGCACTTGCCGCAGGAGCGGTTCGGCCAGCGGTTTGAGCGCCGCGAGTTCAAAGACCAGCGCCGAGTTAAACATCACGTCTGCGTTCTCCTGATGGGGAAAGATGTAGCGTTTCTCTCCGCGGCGCACCGATTCCCAGCGGTTGATGGTGTCTTCGGCTGTGTAGCCACGTTCGCGGGCATCGCGTACGATGCGGCGAATCAGGCGCGTATCGGTGGTGGAAATGCGGTTGTGCCGGTCGAGGTTGAGTTGCGTTAGCGCCGAGACATAAATGCGGAAGGTTTGCTCGGCGGGGATGTGCTCGCCCAGCCGCGGGTTTAGGCCGTGAATGCCCTCCAGAATGACCATTTGGCCGGAGGCGAGTTGTACTTCTTCCCCTGGCTCTTGCTTGCCGGTATGAAAATTGTAGCGCGGTAGTTGCACGCGTTCCCCGGCGCCTAAGCGCTGTAAGTCGTGTTCTAGTTGGGCATGATCAAGGGCATCAAAAGATTCAAAGTCAAGATTGCCGTTTTCATCGCGGGGTGTGGCTTCGCGGTCTACGAAGTAGTTGTCCATCTCCAACGGGAAGGGCGAAATGCCATGTGCCAGCAGTTGGATGGTCAGGCGGCGCGAGAAGGTGGTTTTGCCACTGGAAGAAGGACCGGCAATGAGAATGAAGCGTACCTGATCCCGACGGGCGGCGATTTGCGCGGCGATTTCGGCAATGCGGCGATCATGGAGTGCCTCACTGACCATGATAATCTCGTTGATATGCCCGCTTTGAATCGCCGCGTTCAAAGAACCGACGTCCGAAATGCCCAGGCGCTCCAGCCAGTCACCATACAAACGAAAGGCAGAGAGCAATTTGGGGAATTGGGGCAGGGGCAGCAATTCGGTCGGGCGATGTCTTCGCGGGAAGCGTAAAATAAAGCCATCGCCAATGGCCGTGAGAGCAAACCATTTCAGGTAACCGGTAGAAGGCACCATGTAGCCGAAGTGGTAGTCACCGTGTTCCCCCAGGCGGTAGATGGAAAGGGTTTTCTTTTGCCGGTGCTGGAGCAGACGCACCTTATCGTGATGCCCCTTGTTTTGAAAGTGTGCGATCATCTGTTCGATGGGCACATCGCGCTGGCGGCGGATGGGCTGGTTGGCCGCCACCAGCATGCGCATGTGTGCTTCCAGGTCTGCCAATTCTTCCTGGCTTAATGGGGAGCGGCCTTCGACCTGACAAAAGTAACCGCCGGAAGTCACCGAGTGGTCAATGCTCAGTTTCTGGCCTGGATAGCGTTCCTCGAAAGCGGCCTCTAACAAAAAAGTGAGCGAACGGCGGTAGATGCGCATGCCATCGGCGGTAGCCATGGTGACAGGGGTGACGTGGGCTTCTATGGTAACTGGATAGGTCAGTTCGCGCAATTCGCCGTTGACGATTGCCCCTACTGTGGGGGCGCTGGGGTCATCCACCAGGGCGAGAAAATCACCGATGGGGGTGCCGCGTGGCCCTTCAATGGTGCGTCCGTCCGGAAGATGTACCTGCACCTTGGGGTTAGGGGCTGTGAGCAAGATTTGTGTGTCAGTGTTCATGATTGTTCCTTAGATGGCGTCTGGCGAAAATTGGCAAATAACTCAACCCACAATCTGGATTTGACTATAACAGTTTTTGGTCGCGTTATTGGCATGGTGCAATAACGAAATGAAAGAATATTTTACCACCGGTAGGGTGGGAGCCATGCAAAAATAACTTTTTTCCTGCTGGTTGAGCGGGGCTCCCCCTACCCATTGAAAAAATTACCCGCCCCTTCGCTACAAATGGGGGGCGGGTAGATTGGATACGTTTCGCACCTTGACGCAAGGGGAACGCTATTCCCACGTCAATATCAATTCTTTGGCGGCTTTGACCTCATCCAGGCGGCCGAACGGGGTGTTGTGCGGTGCGGTGTGTAGCAATTCGGGGTTGGTACGCGCTTCTGCGGCGATTTTCTCCATCACGGTGATGAACTCATCCAGCATTTGTTTGCTCTCGGTTTCGGTGGGTTCAATCATCAGCGCTTCATGCACAATCAAGGGGAAGTAGTTGGTCGGCGGGTGAATGCCGTAATCCAACAGGCGCTTGGCAATATCCAACGCCCGAACGTCCGGTGCGCCATCCACGCGGCCCTCCGCCACAAATTCGTGCATGCAGGGACGCTCGTAGGGTACGGGATAAGTGTCCTTGAGTTTTGCCATCAAGTAGTTGGCGTTCAAGACCGCATTTTCGGCTACCTGGCGTAGCCCTTTGGCACCGTGCATCAGGATGTAGGTGTAGGCGCGCACGAACATACCAAAATGCCCGTGGAAAGCCTTGACGCGCCCAATGCTGTGCTTGGGGGTTACGAAGCCATACAATGGCGGTAGTTCCTCGTCCCCTGGTTCGATGATGTCCACAATCGGGGTGGGCAAGAAATCGGCCAGCGCCGCGGACACTCCTACCGGCCCGGAGCCAGGCCCACCGCCACCGTGTGGGGTGGAGAAGGTCTTGTGCAGGTTGAAGTGCATTACGTCAATGCCCAAATCACCGGGGCGGGTAATGCCCAACAGCGCGTTCAGGTTGGCGCCATCACCATACACCAGCCCACCGGCTTCATGTACCAGGCGGGTGATGTCCTCCAGATGCTCATCAAACAACCCCAGCGTGTTGGGGTTGGTGAGCATCAGCCCCAGCAGGGTATCATCGCATTCGGCTTCCAGCGCTGCCAGGTCTATGTTGCCGCGCGCATCCGAGGGCAATTGTACAACCTTCAGACCGGCCATGGCCGATGAAGCCGGGTTTGTGCCGTGTGCCGAATCGGGAATTAAGATTTTCTTACGTTCGGTGTGCCCGTTGGCAGCGTGATACGCGCGCATGATGAGCACGCCGGTCAATTCGCCGTGTGCGCCGGCCGCCGGTTGCAAGGTAACGGCCGCAAACCCGCCGATTTCCTTGATGGATTCCTGTAGATGGTACATCAGCGCCAGACTGCCCTGTACGGTTTCGATGGGCTGTAGGGGGTGTGCCCACAGGAAACCCGGCAGGCGGGCGGTTTCCTCGTTGATTTTGGGGTTGTACTTCATCGTGCAAGACCCCAGCGGATAGAAGCCGGTATCAATGCTATGATTCAACTGTGACAGGCGCGTGAAGTGCCGCACCACGTCGATTTCAGAGACTTCCGGCAGAGGCAGGTCGTGGCGTGTCAAACCGTCAGGCAAGTCGGCCAGGGGAACATCGGGGGCCGGGTAACGTACGCCCTGACGCCCCTCTTGCGAAAGTTCGCGAAGCAGTGGCTCACGCATGGGAATCCTCCTGCGCAAATTCGGCGAGGACGTCCACCAAAAGGTCAATTTCCTCGCGTCTGTTCATCTCGGTGACGGCCAGTAGCATGTGGTTTTGCAAGGCCGGATGGTCTTGTGCTAAATCATAGCCGCCCAGAATGCCGTGCTCCAACAAGTGAGCGTTGATTTCTGCCACCGGAACGGGGCATTGCACCGTAAACTCATTGAAGAAAGGCGTTTCCGGCTGCCATAGAGAAAATCCGGGCAGCGCGGCAATGCGGTTGGCGGCATAATGCGCTTTGTGGTAATTGAGTGTTGCCACTTGTTTCAAGCCGTGTTTGCCTAGTGCACTGAGATACACGGTAGCGGCCAGCATCATCAGCCCCTGGTTTGAGCAGATATTGGAAGTGGCTCTCTCGCGGCGGATGTGCTGCTCGCGGGCCGTTAACGTGAGCACAAAACCACGTTGCCCGCGGTTGTCTACCGTTTGCCCCACCAGGCGTCCGGCCATCTTGCGCACGTATTTCTTGCGGGTGGCGAAAATGCCTAGATAGGGGCCGCCAAAGGAAAGCGGAATCCCCAGCGGCTGTCCTTCACCAACCACAATGTCGGCGCCGAATTCTCCGGGCGGGGTGAACAACCCCAATGCCAGCGGGTTGACGGCGACCCCAAAAAGGGCGCCGGCCTCATGGGTGGCCTTTGCCAGGGCGCTCAGATCATACACTCGACCAAAGAAATCCGGGTACTGCACCATCACCAGGGCGGTATGCTCATCCACGTAGGACAGCAAGGCCTCCGGCCCGGCGTCAGGCGCGCTGTCATCGCCGCTAATGGTCACTTCGGTGCCTTGGGTGTAGGTGTGCGCTGTAGCACGGTAGTGGGGGTGCAGCGCCGGAGAGAGCACCATCTTGGTGCGTTTACCGCGAAATTCGGCGTAAGCCATGTTGAGAGCCTCCGCCACGGCAGTCGCCCCATCGTAATGCGAAGCGTTGCTCACTTCCATGCCGGTCAGCGCGCATATCATGCTCTGATACTCAAAGATGGCTTGCAACGTTCCTTGAGAAACTTCCGGCTGGTAGGGGGTATAAGCGGTGTAAAACTCGCCGCGGCGCAAAATGCTATCCACCACTGCCGGTACGTAGTGGTTATAAGCCCCTGCTCCTAGAAAACAGGCAAACTCGCGCACCGTCTCATTGGCTTCCGAAATGTGCCGCAACTCCTCCGCGGCATCCATCTCGGACATAGCCTGTGGCAAGTTCAGGCGAGGAAAACGTTGCTCTGCAGGCACGACGGTGAAGAAATCTTCGATGCTGTCGGCGCCGATAGCACGTAACATTTCCTCCCTGTCGTGGGGAGTGTGAGGAAAAAACATAGGGTCTCCTGAAAGTAGGATATTCGCGATACAGCGTGTGTTAGGAGCGAAAGGCTCTTCACCCCTACACACGCCCGATGGTCAGGAAATCGGATTGTTCAATGGCTCAATAGTGAACGCCGTCTACCGTCCACCGTCTTTAGTGCTCGCGTTCTTCGCAGTATGCCTCATAGGCGGCTGCGTCCATCAAATCGTCAAGTTCGGCCGGGTCGCTCAAGGTGAGTTTCACCATCCAGCCCTCACCATACGGGTCGCTGTTGACTACTTCGGGGGTATCGGGCAGGTCTTCGTTGATTTCGGTTACCGTGCCGCTGACAGGCAGGTACACATCGGCAGCCGCTTTGACCGATTCTACCGTGGCGCAACTATCGCCCTGTGAAGCCTCATCCCCTTCGCCGAGCAAAATTTCCACAAAAACCACATCGGAAAGTTGCTCTTGGGCGTAGTCGGTAATACCAACGATGGCGACATCGCCGTCGACCTTGACCCACTCATCGTTTTTCGTATATTTCAAATCGCTTGGAACCTTCATGACGGAAAACCTCCTAAAATGTTAAGATGGAAAGGATAGCATCAAAAAAGGGACGCATGCGCAATTTGCATGTGTCCCTGTCATTGACCGGTGAGTTTCATCCCCGTCGGGGGTTTGCTCCTTAGGTGGGCACAATGGCCGCTTTTCAGAGAACGCCTCCCAACGGGTCCTTTTACCTGAGAGTTTCATCTGCACAAGGCAGACTTGCCCCTTCGGTGTCCGGGAAACGGCTCTCTCCCCGTTGGTTTGGGTGATGAAATTGTGGAAAACGGTTCCCCTCGGGGAAACAAACCCGACTTTCAGGGGGTTGCGCACCTTAGGGGTCAGACAACCTTTAGAGATTCTACCCAGTCCCCAACCAACCAATAGCGAAAGTCTTCGCCCTGATTGGCTTTTAGACCGGCCATGATGCCGTAGCCTACCACCACCAACGGCAGAAGAGACAATAAACAGGCAATCGGGAGCAGCAATAGGCCAACCAAAATGGCACTCAACAGGCCGGTGATAAACCAGGTGACCGCCACGAGCAATGTGCCACCGCCCCAAAAGATCAATTGAAACAAGAAGGCCTGGAAAGCCTGAAAGGCGACATAGCGTGAACGTTCGCGGTACATGGCATAAATCACCAACGCAGCGATGATGCCGAGAAAGCCGCTGACCAGGTTGAGCAGCACACTCAAGTGGGCCAACATGGCCCAGGTTCGTTCTTCCTCTGGAGAAAGTAGGGATTGGGTTTCCATAAGGTAAATTATACTGCGTTTAGCGGGGAATGGTGCAGAGATTTGTCATTATTCCTGACGGTGTGGGGCATCGGGGGCATCGTCCACTATTACCTGTGGTGGCTTTGAACAAAGTGACACAGGCTAAACCTGTGTCACTTTGTCGCAAACTTGAGTTCTAGACCCAACCCTGATTTTTGATGAAATCTGTCAGGATGGGTAGTTCCTGGTAGTGCCCCTGGTAGGCTTCGTAGGCCGGCCAGAAGGTGACAAACCACAACAGCGGCAGGCAGATGGCGCCGAAGCCGAGGGTCACGGTGCTTAGGATAATGCCGACAACCCCTAGCGCGATATTGAAGGCCAGCGATTGTACGGCGTGATACTTGATGAAAGGGCGTGCCTTTTTATCTTCCATGAACAGGACGATTAAGGCAATAATGGCGATGGGGTATCCCAGGGCTGCCCATAACTTGTCATCGTTGGTGATTTCAGAGTTGAATTGTTGTTCGCTCATCGTTTGTTCCTCCTATAGAAATGTTGTTGGGAAAAATAGTAATTTACACCCGGTGCGGTAGTTAGATTGTACCCTAACTTTACGAGAATGCAAGCCACAATGTTGCAAAGGCCAACGTAAACAGCGCGCTGACCAGCAGTTGTCGCATACCAATCGTTGCAGGTCGGGCCTGCACCGCCGGGTGCGTGATGCCCCATAGGGCTTCTGCCCATTGGATGGCATAGGCTAGAAACAGCCACGGAGAGACCACCCCCGTTTGTCCCAGAGCGAGCACCAGCATCAGATTGAAGGATGTGTATAGCAAAGCACGGCGCCCGGCGTGCCAGCGTGTCTTTGCCGGAGGGGCTTCTTTCCAGGCGCGTTGTTCCAGTCGTAAGTAGGCGTATACAATGGAGGCCGCGGATTGCAGCCACAACAAGACCCATAGCAGCCAGCCGCGCCCATCCAATGCACCGCGTCCCACCCAGTAAGCGGCTGGCGCTGCCAGGGCCAGCACACCTGTCGCCAAAATTTCTACGCCGGCTTGTCTGCGTTCGGCGCGTCGGCTCACCAGGTAAAGGTGCCACGCGAACACCGGTACGGCGGGCAACCCTAACAGTAGTAGGTAGGTGTGCCCGTGAAGCAGCAAGACCACCAGCGCACCGCCGCCGATGAGTGCATACACGGCACCCCACAGGCGGGCTGCCGGCAGATCACGGCGCGAGCGCCTTCCCGAGTACACTTTGACCGCCATTGTCAGGGGTTGACGAATGAGAAAAGCGCATACCGCCGTCAGCACCAGGAAGGCGGTATCTACCGTCCAGGTACGTCCGGCCAGCAGGCCAATGACCAGCGGACTAAACAAAAAAACCCAGGAACCATGATCCTGGGGGAGGGCAATATGCTTTGGGAAAGTTGTGCGAGTCATGCGTCTAATTATGCCATAACTTTGGGGGTGCAAAAGCATCATCCCTCTCACTTGCTCGCCAGACAATGTTGTTGAGCGCGCCGATCTCCAGGTCGGCCGCTGGGAGCGCTGAACCAGGGGGTAGTAGAGGCATTGCCCTCCACTACCCCCTGAACAGGTGGTTGTGCGACACCGTACTCGTAGGGTAAGCACCCTTTAGGGTCAGTCCCGCGATCCTGATTTGTGGGCAATCATCAATGACAAGTGCTTGCATTGGAAGAAATCATTTGCTACAATGAAAACAATCTGTCGCCGTTATATGCACAAACGCCCCTAACGGCTTTGCTATATTTCCTTTGTCCTTGTTCATAACAGGAGGTAACGATGGACAAACAAAAAATGCTTAAGTTGATGCGTTTCTGGCTGTTTGGTACCTTTATCATCGTGTTTGCGGCAGTGACTCTGTACGCCGGGTTGTGGACCGGTACAGCCATATTTGGTCAAATGAACTATTGGCTGATTATTGTGCTGACCGCCATTCTGTGTGTGGTGGCTTACTACATTTACAAAGGTTACCTGGATAAACAATAATTTCCCGCATATCCTCCTTGAAAAAACAGGCAAGCAGCGCGTGAAACCACGCGCTGCTTGTGTCTTGGGGAGACTTTTCCGGGGGTTAAGAAGTGGCTTTCAGCAGTTGTCGGGCAATCACCAGACGTTGAATTTCGCTGGTGCCCTCCCCGATGGTCATCAGGCGGGCATCGCGATAAATGCGTTCCACCGGATATTCTCGGCTATAGCCATAGCCGCCGTGAATTTGGATGGCGTTGCGGCACACGCGTTCGGCCATTTCGGTGGCAAACATCTTCGCCATAGCGGCTTCTTTCGTGTAGGGACGGCCTTGCTGTTTGAGCCAGGCGGCATGGTACACCATCCAACGGGCAGCCTGGATTTCGGTCGCCGCGTCGGCCAACATCCACTGAATGGCCTGGAAGTGGGCAATGGGACCGCCAAAGGCCTGACGTTCTTGCGCATAGGCAAGGGCGGCTTCAAAAGCGGCCTGTGCCAGCCCCACGGAGAGCGCACCAATGCTAATGCGCCCGCCGTCCAGCACGGTCAGAGTCTGTTGTAGGCCGCGTCCTTCTTCGCCGAGCAGGTTTTCGAGCGGCACGCGCACGTTCTCGAAGGTCACCGCATGGGTAGGGGAGCCTTTCAGGCCCATTTTTTTCTCTGCCGGGGCGATGTGCAGTCCAGGAGCATCGGTGGGTACGATAATGTGACTGAGCGAGCGTGAGCCGCCGGCCGGCTCGGTGCGCACCAGGGCGATGATGTAATCGGCGATACTGGCGTTGGTGCACCACATCTTGGCGCCGTTGATGACCCAGGCGTCGCCTTCTTTACGGGCTGAAGTACGTACGCCACCTTGCAGGTCAGAGCCGGCGCCCGGTTCGGTGAGCGCCAGGGCGGAAAGTTTGCCTTCCCCCGTGGCGACGGGCGGCAGCCAGCGTTGCTTTTGTTCCTGGTTGCCAAATAGCACGATGGGTGCGCAGCCCAGCCCGTTATGGGCGGCAATGGCCAGGGCGGTACTGCCACATCCCCAACCCAGTTCTTCGATGCCAATAGCGGTGCTGATGGCGTCCATCTCGCTGCCGCCGTAGGCTTCCGGGACGGTCATCCCCAACAGGCCGAGTGGCCCCATTTTGTGGACGGCTTCCCAGTTGAAGGTGGCGGTTTCATCTACTTCACGGGCTTTGGGTTTGACTTCTTTCGCCACAAAGGCATGGACGGCGTCGCGCCACATGCGTTGTTCTTCGGTCAGTTCAAAATTCATGGGGGGCTCCTTCGGAAGATATGATTTGATTCGACAGACGTATTGTGTTGGAAATGGCTGCCTTTGGCTCGCTATGCCCTACCTTAAACTGAGAATCAACAGACATAGGATACCCACCAGCAGGGCTAACCCTACGGGCAGCAGGGCAAACTTGTAGGCCTCCATCAGCACGGCCTTGAATTCCTGCTGGGTGATGGCGTTTGGGTCGCTAGGGGCTTTGGGAAGTTTTGCCCCACAACGCGGACAACGGCGCGTGCCGTCGGGCAGCATGGCGTGGCATTTAGGGCACCAGGTAGGCATAATCACTCCTCAGGTAACGGGTTCACCCGCGGGGGAGATAAGCGCGTTCGGGGTGGCTAAGGGTGTTGGGACGTATACCAACAGGCGGAAATATCGCTGCCATAGGCGGGTAAATTCTTCATCCGAACGCCAATGTAGGAAGGCGCCGGGCGTAAGCGGGTCCACGAACCCCCAGCCGCGCTGGGCCTTCCAGGCTGCCAGGATGGAAATATGCGCCCACGGTTTGGGGAGCCATTCCCCGATGATGGGCAGCAGGATTTCTCCCCGCGGCAGGGCGTGTAACAGGTCTTCTTTTCTGGCAAAGGGACGCCAACGAGCCGGGAGACCGTATTCTTGCAGGGCGTCCGCTGCGCCCCAGGGGAAGGTTGCCCAATTGGGCACGCGCCGCACAATGAGCAGCGCGCCGCGTCGCCGCGGGCGGTTCATCCGTCGGGCGACCGCCTGCGGTTCCATCTGGGTGCCTTTCAGGGCGTTGACCAAGATGCTCACCGTGTACGGGCCACAGTCGTTGCTCTCGCCCTGGTGAGCATGGGCTTTTAGCAGCGCTTGCAAGTGCGGCGAAGTAATCAAAAATCCTCCGGCATTTGCACGGCGATAATTTCACCGCGTACGGTGGTTTCGCCGTTGACTTCAATCCAGGCTTCCACAATCACCTTGCGCCCTTTGATTTCCTTGATACGCCCGTGGGCGACCAGTTCTGGCCCGAGCGGGGTAGGGCGCAGGTAGGTGACGTGCAAATCGGCGGTGACAAAGCGCAGCGGCAGGCCGCCGTCATCGGGTTGACGACCTGCCGCACGGTAGGCCGCCAGCGCGGCGCTGCCCGTGCCGTGGCAGTCCATTAGGGAGGCCAGCAGGCCGCCGTACACATAACCCGGAATAGCAATGTGATGGGGTTGCGGTGTGAAGCGGGTGATGGTCTCTTCACCCTGCCACACCGTTTGGAAGTGGTGGCCGTGTTCGTTGTTGCGTCCACAGCCGTAACACCAGGCCAGTTCGTCGGGGTAGTAGTTTTGAATGGCTTCCATGATGGTTTAGCGTGCTTTGCGGATTTCGTCTACTGCTTCGGGGTTGACCAGTGCGGAAGTGTCGCCGGGGTTTTGCCCCAGGTAGGCGGCGCGAATCATGCGGCGCATGACCTTGGCGTTGCGCGTTTGGGGCAGCGCCTTAACGAACAGGATGGCTTTGGGCGCTAACGCTTTGCCCATGGCCTTGACGACCATCTGATGAAGTTCGGCGCGCAGGTCTTCACACGGTTCATAACCCGGTTTGAGCACCACGAACAGCACCAGGACGTTGCCTTTGATTTCATCGGGGACGCCAATGGCGGCGGCTTCCATCACTTCTTCATGTTGCACCAGGATGGATTCCACCTCCGCCGGGCCGAGCCGCTTGCCGGCTACCTTGATGGTGTCGTCCGAGCGCCCCAGGATGTACCACAGACCGTCTTCGTCCACCGCGGCAAAATCGCCGTGTACCCACACGTTTTCCCAACGGCTCCAGTAGGTTTCGATGTAACGCTGCGGGTCCTTCCAGAAACCGCGTGTCATGCCAATCCAGGGGGCTTTGATGACCAGTTCGCCCACCTGATTGCGCACCGATTGTCCGTTCTCGTCGAAGACATCCGCGGCGATGCCCGGGCACGGGCCGGAGAAGGCGCACGATTTGAGTGGCAGGATGGGATTGCCCATCACAATGCCGCCGGAAATTTCCGTGCCGCCGGAGTAGTTGATGATTGGACGCCGGCCGCCACCGACTTCTTTGAATAACCACATCCACGGGTCGGGGTTCCACGGTTCGCCGGTGGAGGCAAAGAAGCGCAGCGAGGAGAGATCGTGTTTTTGCCAGTGTTGGTTGCCTTTGGGAATGAGCGCCCGCACCAGGGTCGGCGAGATGCCCAGGGTGGTGATTTTGTGGCGTTCTACCATCTCCCAAATGCGATTGGGGGCCGGGTAATCGGGTGCGCCGTCGTAAATGAAGAACGTGCCCCCCAGGATGAGCGCCCCGAAGACCAGCCAGGGGCCCATCATCCAGCCCATGTCGCTCATCCAGTACAGGATTTCTCCGGGGTGCAGATCGGTCCCAAAGGACATATCCTGCGCGCCCTTTACGGGGAACCCACAATGGGTGTGGACGGCTCCCTTGGGGCGGCCGGTGGTCCCTGAAGTGTAGATGACCATCAGGGTGTCCTCCGCACCTGTAACTTCGGTTTGTGCTTCCTCGGGTTGGACATCCACCAGGTCGTGCCACCAATGGTCGCGGCCAGTTTGCATGGAGATATCCAGCCCGGTGCGGTTGACCACAATCATGTGTTGCAAGGTGGGAACGCTGCGGGCGGCTTCGTCGGCCACGGCTTTCATGTTGACGGCTGTGCCGCGTCGGAAAACGCCATCGGCCGTGAAGAGCGCCTTGGCGTCGGCGTCGGCCAGCCGCATAGAGACGGCGTCTTTGCCGTAGCCGGAGAAGAGCGGCAGGATGATGCCTCCGATTTTGGCAATTGCCAGCAGGGCGGGCACAATTTCGGGAATCATGGGCATGTAGATGCCGATGGCATCGCCTTTGCCCAGCCCCAGGGCGCGCAGGGCGTTGGCGGCCTGGTTGGTGCGGCGGTAAAGTTCGCCGTAGGTCAGCGCGCCGTGGTTGCCTTCTTCGCTCTCCCAAAGGAAGGCCGGGTGTGCTTCGGTGGGCGTGCCGATGTACTTATCCAGACAATTGTGGACGATGTTCATCTTGCCGCCCACGCACCATTTGGGCCATTGAATGCCCTCCGACAGGTCAACCACCTGGCTGTAGGGCTGGTAGAACTGGATGTCTAGAAATTGCATCACGGCGTCGGTGAACCAGGCCACGTCTTCGGTGGAGCGGCGCATGAGTTCATCGAAATCTTTTATGCCGTGCTGGCGCATGAAGCGCGTCAGATTAGCGTTTTCAGTGTAGTCGGGTGTGGGACGCCAGACAATTTCGCCCCCGAAATCAAAGGCTTCCGGCATATTACTCCTCCTGTTTTGTGTAGGGCTTCCTTTCGCTGTGGGAACCGGTTTCACGATGGGAGTAATTATACTGCGTTGTTGGGTAGTCGGGTAGTACGTAGGGGCGAAACATTTTTCGCCCGTAGCATTGGGTGTTTTTTTGTTCACCACGAAGGCACCAAGGCACGAAGTTTTGTTTGTTTGCCTTTTTCCCTTGGTGTCTTCGAGTCTTGGTGGTTTTTTTGTT
>DAOTZN010000229.1:0-17066 GCA_034434095.1 Anaerolineales bacterium | reverse complement strand
ATGTGCTATAACCTGAGCACTCGGCTAACACAGAGGTCGTTTAGTAACTGGTGCCACGAGCCTGATGAGAAGTTTATTTTCAGATCAGTTGTTTATGTTCGGCCCCTAAAAGGCCCCGGGGTATTGAGATGATACTCCAGGTGGATGTAAAGAAGCCGTTGCACGAAAGCGCAACGGCTTCTTCAGTAATTCCAGGAAAGAATTTAGGGACACCCCGGGATGAAGGGCATAACGTTACACCACAGGTAGTTGCTGTCAATGTACCACAGCGCTCCGACAACAACCAGGCATCCCATCACCAATATCAAGCCACACCCAATCAACCACGGACTTATCCGGCGGGATGGGGCTGGCGCTTGGGGCAATCTTCCGCTCAAGTCACCGGTGGGGCCTTGATGTACCTGACTTTGTACAGGGGCGTAGGCCTGCGGTGGGGGGGGAGAAGATGGCGGGGAGACAGCCGAGATCGGCGGCGCAGCCATATTGGAAACCACGGTTGCATCCGGGTCGCTGATGGCTTCCGTGAACACCAGGGTGACATTTTCCCCCAATAAAACCACATCGCCTACCCGGAGCACATGAGGCCCGTTCAAACGCTGCCCGTTGATGAACGTGCCGTTGGTTGAACCCAGGTCTTCAATGATATATTGTGTGCCCTGCAAATACAAGCGCGCATGCCGGCGGGAAATCTCGACATCGTTGATAATAAAATCGTTACTTACATCCCTCCCGATGCTGATTTCCGGTTGGTTGAGTTCAAATACTTTCCCCGGTGCCGGGCCGGTGCGCATAGTAAGTTGGAAAGCGGGAAGTTGCATAGATGTCTCCTCCATAGTTAATAAACTGCCTTGAGTGTATAAGATTTTTGAAATGATGTCAATTATGCCCTTCTGGCATTTTCAATGTCCTTCAAATGTGACCGTCGCCGAGCGCCTTCTTACCCGAGCAATTGCAAGTTCGGCAGTGCTTTTTGCAGGGCTTCCTTTTCGGCTGACGGAATGCGGTTGTCGCGCAGGATGAGAACTTCCAGGCGGCTTAATTTTCGCAAGGTCGCCGGAAGGTGGCTCAGACGGTTATCCCACAGGTAAAGTTCCCGCAGGGCGCGCAGATTGCCGATTTCATCCGGCAGTGATGTCAAGGCGTTGCTTTGTAGGTGGAGTTCCTCCAGGTGTTGGAACGTGCCAATTTCAGGGGGCAAATGTGTCAATGCGTTGTTGCTCAAATTGAGGTGCTGCAAATTCTTAAATTTGAAAACTTCGGCTGGAACATCACGCAGGTTGTTTTTGCTTAAATTCAAACGGCGTACCACCTGTGGGTTTTTCAGTGCGTCCTGCAAATCCCGGTAGGTTTTTTCCTCAGGGGGCATAAACTTTCTCCAACATGCGATACGAAAAAACTTCTCCAAAGGCCGTAATCAGCACATCGCTCACGGCCTCCATTGTGGGCACGGTGCGCAAACATTCGGCCATACTGGTCACGGCGTGCCCCTTCAGGCCGCATCCGATAATACCTTGCCAGTAGGTCATATCGGGCGCGACATTGAGCGCAAAGCCATGTTGGGAGACACCATGCACATCCACCTTAACGCCGATGGCCGCGATTTTCGCCGGATTTTGCATCCCATCGGGTTGTACCCACACCCCCGTCATTCCCGCGATAGGAAAGCCGCGCAACCCAAAGTGTGCCAGCGTGCGGATGATGACTTGCTCCAGACGGCGCAGGTAGCCGACGAAATCCGCCTGGGGCAGCCGCGGATTTTTAGGGGTGGCCGCGTCCCCCTGAAGTCCACCCGGGGCCAAAGGGAGTAGCGGGTACCCGACGAGTTGTCCCGGCCCGTGATAGGTCACATCGCCCCCGCGATCTACCCACACCACCTGGACTTTGCGGCGGGCGCGTTCTTCGGCATCCCACAGCAGGTTCTCCTCATGCCCGCGGCGACCAAAGGTGTATACGTGGGGATGTTCCAGCAAGAGTAGCGTAGGGGGGCGTGTGCCGGTGGCTATTTCCGCTGCCCAGGCTTTTTGCAGATCCCAGGCCTGTTGATAGTCCATTCGCCCCAGGCGATGGACACGGCATATGTCACTCATGGCGTAAGTATACCGCGCTTGCCCGTTTTAGAAGCCAAACAGAAAGGTTAAATCATTGACGTTGGTGCCGGTTGGGCCGGGGCGCAGTAAAGCCCCCAGGGGGTCAAAGAAGTGCCAGGCATCGTTGCGGGCCAGGTATTCGGCAGGGGAAAGCCCAAGCGCTTGCGCCTGTGTCAGTGTTTGCCCGCTGACGATTGCCCCGGCGGCATCTGTTGGGCCGTCTTCGCCATCGGTTGCCAGCGTCACCAACAAAACGTCCGGCGCTCCGGCCAGAGGTTCTACCGCGGCCAGCGCCAACTCCTGATTGCGTCCGCCTAGACCGTCTCCCCGCAATGTTACCGTGGTCTCGCCGCCGGCCGCCATGCAAAACGGACGCGGCAGGTCGGTGTGCAACAGCACGTGGCACAAGGTAAGCGCTACTTGACGGGCTTCTCCCTGCCAGGTGTCGCCCAGGTTACGAGTGTGAAAGCCGGCTCGTTGCGCGGCTTGTAAACCGGCAGCCAGCGCCTGGGCGTTGCTGCCGACCAGCACGTTACGTACCCGATGGAACAGTGGGTCGCCGGGTTTTGGGGTTTCCGGGGCCGTGTGCAGCGTTTCTAGCACGCTGGAAGCGTTGCGCACCGTATCCGAGGACAGCAAGTGATAGCGCCTTAGCACGTCCAGCGCATCGGCCTGGGTTGTGGGGTCGGGGGCGGTGGGGCCGGAAGCGATGGCTTCCAGCGGATTGCCGACTACATCCGAAAGAATCAGGCTGACGACTTGCGCCGGTGCAGCCGCACGCGCCAACCCGCCGCCCTTGAGGCGGTCGAGATGCCGCCGCAGGGTGTTGATTTCGTCAATGCGCGCGCCGCAGGCCAGCAATGCGGTGGTTAGGGTTTGTAAATCGGAAAAAGGGATGAGGGGCGCCGTCATTAAGGCCGAGCCGCCGCCGGAGATGGCGCACAGCAACAGGTCTTCGTCCGTCAACGGAGCGACCAGTTTGAGCGCCGCTTGTCCGGCGCGCGTGCTGCCCGCTCCCGGGACGGGATGGTCACCGGGCAGCACGCGCAGCGCCGGGTGGGGTGGCCGACAGGGCTGTTTGGGAATTAGCAATCCGGCTTCTAAGCGTTCGCCGAGCAGGTCACTGAGGGCGGCGCCCATTGCGGCAGCGGCCTTGCCCACCGCCAGCAGGCGTATTCGCCGGAAGGCGTTCAGGTCGTATGGTTGTCCGGCAATCCAGAGCCGGTTGGCCTCGCGGCGCACGGCCTGCTGCACCGCCTGGGCCGGTTCCACGGCGGTCAATGCTGCGGCCAGGATATGTGCTACGGTTTGACCTTGCGGCAAGGCGGCCAACGCCGGGGGCAGTAAACGATGCTCTTTCATGGGGTTTGCTGGGGTTGTCCTAAAATCTTAACGCAAAGTCGCTAAGACGCAATGGTTTTTCTGAAGAAAACCCGGGCATGGTGTAGGATAGGCTTTCAGCCTGTCCCCATTGGGTGCGCCTGCAACATGCTGAATTCCGCATTCATGGCGCGGCTTCCAGTGACAACCAAATGCCGATGAGCGGAGGGCATTGCCCTCCGCTACCCCTCCAGCCCAAGGGGCTTCCACGCATTGAGAATCCCGCTCAGCCTCCATGGTTTCAGGTGCCAGATGTACAAAAAGGGACGAACTGGTCAGTCCGTCCCTTGAGTTTCGATGGGGGTGCTGGTTGCTAGTCGGCCGCGGTGGGCAGTGATTGCAGCAACGGGCGGAATTTGTAGCCGTACACCAACATGCCGCGTTCATCGCCATCGGAGCGCAGGCGGCGGGTGACCATTTCCACCGGCATGCCAATGTGTACCTGGCTGTCGTCTTCCAGGTCGGTTAACTGGGCGGTGATAATGGGGCCTTCTTCCAATTTGATGAGTGCCACAGTATAGGGGGCGTTTGCTTCATAACCTGCCGGAGGGTTGAAGACCTTACTGAAGGAATACACCTCTCCGCGCCCACTAAACTGAAAAGTGGTTTTCGCTTCCTGGTTGCATTCCGGGCACACATCGCGTGGGGGGAAGATTTTGGCATCGCAGTGTGGGCAAACTTCACCCACTAAAGCATAGCGCTGTTTTTTTAATCGCCAGTGACGAGAAATTTCCATTTTTGTTCGCTCCTTTTTGTTGCTTTCGGACAAACTGGCGCAAGTTTAGACGTTTGTAACTATCAGGAACTATCAAATCACTCTGCCAGTGTCAAAACGTGGGTGATAGCGGTGGCAGCCGAGCCGCCCAGGGCTTGTACTAACCCGTAGCGTGCCGCGGGTACCTGATTTTCTCCGGCCTGGCCGCGCAACTGCAAGGCGGCCTCGACAATTTGATACAGGCCGGTGGCGCCGCCGGGGTTGCCACGCGCTTTCAGGCCGCCAAAGGTGGCAATCGGCAGGCGACCGCGTAGGGTCAGGGTATCTCCCTGAGCCAGTCGCCAGCCTTCGCCGCGAGGGGCGAAGCCAGCCGCTTCCAAAGTCAGTACCGCGGTGATGGAAGTAAAGTCGTACAGTTCGAAGAAACTTGCTTCCTGCGGGGGAATGCCTGCTTGGGCGCAGGCACGCTGCACCGAAAGACGCGCGGCCTTGAAATCTAAGGGATCGGGACGGTCGTGGAGCGCCAGCGTATCGGTGGCGATGGCGGCGCCGGCAATGCGCACCAGGGGATGTGGAAAATCCTGGGGCAGCAGGTCCCGGCGGGCAATCAGGACAGCAGCGGCGCCATCCGCCCAGGGGGCCACGTCGAACAAGTTGAGCGGATCGGCCACCAGCCCGGCGTGCTCGTACACTTCGGGGCGGATGGCTTTGCGGAACATGGCCTGGGGGTTGGTGGCGCCATTGGCGTGGGCAATCAACGGGAAGGCGGCAAAAGCGCTGCGCGGAGCGTCGTACTCGTGCAAGTAGCGGTGCATCAAGAGGGCGGCCTGGCTTTCGAGTGTCAAGCCGTGTGTGGCTTCGTAGTCACCATCCGCAAAAAGGGATAGCGCCGCATCCACCTGGTTGCCGATTTTGTCGGTTGTTTTTTCTACGCCTACCGCCAGGGCGCAATCAATCAACCCGGATTTGACGGCCAGATACGCCTGTCGCAGAGCGGCCGCGCCAGATGCCCCCGCGGCTTCAATGGTGTAGGCTTCAATGCCGGTGAGTCCGGCGAAATCGGTCAGCAGCGCGCCGAGATGTGCCTGACCACTGAGTTGATCGGCCAGCATGTTGCCGACGAAGAGCGCCTGGGGGCGCAGCGCGCCGCCATCGGCCAGGGCTTGCGCCATCGCCTGATAAGCCAGTTCGCGCAGCGAAGTATCCCAATGCTCGCCGACCGGGGTTTGTCCAATACCGGCAATGATGATGTCACTCATGGGGGCTCCTATTTCATCACAATTTTGCCGCGCAAGCGGGCATAGGTGGCATAGTCAATTTCCGTGCGCCGTTGAATGTACTCCATCGTGTGAGGGGCCAGGTTGCGGCGTTCGAGGATTTTCTCGGTGACGTGGATGTCGAAGGCGTCGGAACCGGCGCCGGAACCAAAGGAGGTGACCAAAATGCGGTCTCCCGGTTCGGCCTCGTCCAGGATGGCGCTCAGGCCAATGATGGCTGCACCGGAGTAGGTGTTGCCAATCATCGGCGAAAGCAGGCCGGTACTGATTTGCTCTTTGGTGAAGCCTAGTTTGGCGGCTGCGCGCTGCGGGAATTTGGCGTTTGGCTGATGGAACACGGCGTAGCGGTAATCCTTGGGGGTGGTGCCCAGGGCTTCCATCAAACGAGAAGCGGCATTCAAGACGTGGTGGAAATAAGCCGGTTCACCGGTGAAGCGCTGTCCGTGCTCCGGGTACTTCTGGTAGGCGCGCCGCCAAAAGTCGGGGGTGTCGGTGACGTAGGAGTAGGCGGCTTCGATGCGCGCCAGGGCTTCTTCGGCCGGGCCGATGATATAAGCCGCACCGCCGGCGGCCGCGGTGTATTCCAGCGCGTCGCCGGGTTTGCCCTGGGCGGTGTCCATGCCGATTGCCAGGGCGTAATCGGCCATACTGGAGCCGACAAAGCCCATCGCCGCGACCATTGCTTCGGTGCCGGCCTTGCAGGCAAATTCCCAGTCGCCGGCTTGAATATGCGGCACCGCACCGATGGCTTCGGCGACCAGCGTGGAGGTGGGTTTAACCGCGTAAGGGTGTGATTCAGAGCCGACCCACACGGCGCGCAGTTTGTCTGCCGAGATTTGGGCACGTGCCAGCGCGTTGCGGGCGGCCTCGATGGACATAGTGGCCACGTCTTCATCCGGGCCGGGAACGGATTTTTCTTTGATGGGCAGGCTGTCACTGCCACCGTGCCACACGCGCGCGATTTCGGTGGCCGGCAGCCGGTAACGAGGAACGTAGGCCCCGTAACCGATGATGCCTACAGGACGAGATGGACGGAGGGGAAGTTCGGAAGGGTTCATTTGGGGTTCACCTGTTATGTCGTTCTTTGTTTGGAGAGGAACAGTGCCTGTCGTCAGGCACCAGCATTCAAAAGTTCTTGGGCACGGTCAATGCGGACGGTGCCTTCAGCCACCATTTGGGCGGCGATGCGTTCGATTTGGGCGCCGGTTGCACCTGCGGCGATGGCCACCTGCCGGGCATGCAAACTCATGTGCCCGCGTTGAATGCCTTCGGTGGCTAGGGCGCGCAGGGCCGCCAGGTTTTGCGCTAACCCAACGGAGACGGCAATTTCTGCCAGGTCGGCGGCGGTTTGTACGCCCATCAGTTTGAGCGCCGTTTGTGCGGCGGGGTGTACTCTGGTGGCGCCGCCCACAATGCCCACCGCCATCGGCATTTCGAGCGTGCCGGTCAGGTTGCCGTCGGCATCCTTGCACCAGGTGCTGAGTGAGGTGTAGCGTCCGCTGTGGGCGGCGTAGGCATGGGCGCCGGCTTCAATGGCGCGCCAGTCGTTTCCGGTTGCCAGGATGACGGCATCCACGCCGTTCATGATGCCCTTGTTGTGCGTGGCTGCCCGGTAAGGGTCGGCGGCTGCAAAGGCCCAGGCGGCGACGATGCCATCCCGCACTTGCTCGCCGCTGAAGTCGCCGAAGGCCAGGTCTGCGGTGCGAATGGTGACGCGGGCGCGCGCCAGCCGGCGGTCGGCCAGGTTGGAAAGGATGCGCAGGTGTACGCGTCCGCCGGTAATGCGCTCGATGTGTGGCGCCAGGCGTTCGCAGGCCGTGTTGATGGCATTGGCGCCCATGGCATCGCGCACATCGTAAATCAGGTGGGCTACCAGAAACGCGCCGATGGGCGAATCGGCAATCAGGCGCACTGTCAGGTCGCGCGGGCCGCCGCCCAGTTTTTGGAGGATAGGGTCAATTTCGGCGGCCAGGGAGAGCAATTCTTCCTTGTGCTCCAGGAGACGCAGCCGGGCGCTGTGGGGTTCGGGCAAATCCAGAATTTGAATCTGCCCGATCATCTCTGGCGGGGTTGTGTGGGCGAAGAAGCCGCCTGTTGGACGGGCTAACTTGGCCATGAAGGAGGCCCCGGCCACGATGGAGGGTTCTTCGACGACCATCGGGATGAGCACTTCGCGCCCGTTGATGATGAAGTTTAGCCCCAGGCCGATGGGCAGTGCGTAGCGCCCAATGACGTTTTCAATCATGTGGTCGGCCTGCTCTGCGGAAAGGCCGGCCGGGCCACCTTTCAGGGTGGCGAATTCTTCAGGGGTCAGCAACCCCCTGTAGATGAGTTGGTCCCCGCGTTCTTCCAGGGAGTAGTTGTAAAATCCGGGGATTCGTGAAGTCATAAAAACGCCGCGCTCCTTTCTGTCTTCTGCTTGATTTGGGGCAAAGCAGGCAAGTTATAAGGGGGCGTTGCTGGCAAAAACTATCAAGTCTTGTCAAAAGAAGGGGCGATGTGCCCTATTCCCGATTTTCTGACATCTTTCACCTGCGCACCCCGTCCTTTTTCCTTTGGCGTGGGCTGTTTTTAGGGTAAAATGAAACCAGTTTCGAGTTAGATGGTTGTCTAGCCCTGCATACTGTGGGAATTTCTGATACAATCGTTTACCTTTGCTGAGGAGTATGAAATGAGCCATTGGAAAATCATCGTTACAGATGGTCTGAGCCAGGCGGCCTTCCCCATTTTGGAACAGGCCGCTGAGGTGGATAATCGTTCCGGCATAAGTGCGGAAGAGTTAGAAGAAGTTATTTCCGAGTACGATGCCCTCATTGTGCGCGGTCGCACGAAAGTGCGCGCCAACATTCTCGAAAAAGCAACCAACCTGAAGGTCATCGGGCGCGCCGGGGTCGGCGTAGATAACATTGACCTGTCCGTTGCCCAGCAAAAAGGCATTACCGTGGTCAATGCCCCTACGGCCTCTTCGCTGGCCGTGGCAGAACTAACCCTGGGATTGATGTTTGCCGTCGCGCGTAAAATTCCGAGTGCCGATTCCGCTATGAAATCCGGGCAATGGCTGAAGAAGGAACTCAAAGGCGCCGAAATTAACGGTAAAACGCTGGGGGTGATTGGGCTGGGACGCATTGGCAGCGCCGTAGCAGAACGCGCCGCGGCCTTGGGGATGAAGATTGTGGGCTATGATGCCTTCGATGCCGCTCGCCAGGCCTTTGCAGAGAAAGGCTTTGCCGTGGTGGAGAGCCTGGACGAACTGTACCCCCAGGTGGATTACCTCACCTTGCATATTCCGCTGACCCCGCAGACCCGCAACCTGATTGACGGGCAAGCCCTGGGGAAGATGAAACCCGGCGTGCGCTTGATTTGTGCGGCGCGCGGCGGGGTGATTGACGAAACCGCTCTGCTCGGTGCGCTGGAATCCGGCCACGTTGCGGGGGCGGCGCTGGACGTTTTCGCTACCGAACCGCCGGGCTTGACGGCGTTGGTGGCACACCCGAATGTGGTTTGTACGCCGCACATTGGCGCCCAGACCGTCGAGGCTCAGGATCGGGCTGCAGTGGATATCGCTACGGAAGTCATTGCCGCACTAAAAGGCGAAACGCTGCGCTGGAAGGTCATCTGAGATACCCCTGGAGTATTTTCATGGAAGAAAAATTGCAACGACTGACTGCTATATTGGCCGAATCTACGGATTTGGGACGCGCCGCTGCGCTACTGGAATGGGATCAACAAGTCAACATGCCCGAAGGCGGGGCACGTTCGCGTGGTCAGCAGATGGCAACCCTGCGCCGACTGGCCCATGAACGCTTCACTTCGGAGGAAGTTGGGCGTTTGCTGGAGGATTTGCAGCCCTACGCCGAGAGTTTAGACCCCGATTCGGATACTGCCTGTCTCATTAAAGTTACGCAGCGTGAATACACCAAAAATGTCAAAGTGCCGGGGCGCCTGGTGGCCGAGATGACCGAAACGGCCGCACGTGCCCATCAGGCTTGGGCAGAAGCGCGTGCGGAAAACGACTTTCCCAAATTCCAGCCCCATTTGCAGCGTCTGGTTGAACTGCGCCAAGAATATGCCAACCTGTTCGCACCCTTCGATCACATTTACGACCCCTTGCTGGACGATTTTGAACCGAAATTGAAGACCGCCGATGTGCAGGCTATCTTCAATGCTTTGCGTCCGCAGCAAGTAGAACTCATTCGCGCCATTGGCGAACGCCCGCAGGTGGACGATGCCTTCCTCTACCAGCACTTTGACGAAAAAGCACAATGGGAGTTTGGGGTAGAGGCGATTACCCGCATTGGTTACGACTGGCAACATGGTCGCCAGGATAAGTCCGCACATCCCTTTACCACCAGTTTTGGTAACGATGATGTGCGCATTACCACGCGTGTAGACCCGAACTTCTTCAACTCGGCCTTCTTCGCCACCATGCACGAGGCCGGTCATGCGCTCTACGAACAAGGCGTTCCCGATACGCTGACTCGTTCTCCGCTGGGCAACGGGGCATCCCTGGCTTTCCACGAATCGCAGTCTCGCACCTGGGAGAACCTGGTTGGGCGCTCCAAACCTTTCTGGGAGTTCTTCTACCCGCGTTTGCAGGAAATTTTCCCCACCCAATTGGGTAACGTTTCCCTGGATGCCTTCTACAAGGGCATCAACAAGGTGGAGCCTTCGCTCATTCGTGTAGAAGCCGATGAGGCCACCTACAACCTGCATATCATGCTGCGCCTGGAAATCGAAATCGGTTTGATGGAAGGTTCCCTGGATGTCAAGGATTTGCCGGAAATCTGGAACAGCCGCATGAAGGAATACCTGGGGCTTGTTCCTCCGAACGATACGCAAGGTGTGCTGCAAGATGTCCACTGGTCGGGTGGGATGATTGGCTACTTCTCTACCTATGCCTTAGGGAACGTGATTTCCGCTCAGTTGTGGGAAAAAATTATGCAAGACATCCCCGATGTGTATGACCAGATGCGGCAGGGTAAGTTTGATGACCTGCTGGGCTGGATGCGCACCAACCTGCACCGTCATGGTGCCAAATTTGAACCGAAGGAACTTATTCAGCGCATTACCGGTACGTCAATGGATCCGGCTCCTTATATGCGTTACCTGAAGACCAAATTCGGTGAGATTTACGGCCTGTAATTGCGGATAACTCGTCCTTTGAAAGCCCTCCGCTATGGAGGGCTTTTTACAACCCCTTTTCAGGTGGGTGCACAGTCCAAAGAGACGCCACCCCCAAAGGTTTTCATGAGCCCCCGCCCCATCGCCTTACTGTGTGCGTGTGTTTTGCTGTTGAGTGCCTGCGCGCCGCCGCCCGCGCCGGTCCAGGCCGGGTTGCTGCCGCCAACCGTCACCCGCCCTGCCAGCCCGCGGCCATCGCCTTCGCAGACGGCTGCTCCGAGTGTCACCGTGCCGCCGCTTACGCTCACCCCCTTGCCGTTACCCACTTCAACCGCCACGCAACTGCCTTGCTGGCGTCAGGGTGGGCGGTTGGAACGCACCAGTTTGCCCTCTGAGCGTTTGACGCTCCCGATGGAAGTGGTCATTTACCTGCCGCCATGCTACGACCAGGAACTTTATCGCCGTTATCCGGTGCTCTACCTGTTGCACGGTCAAAATTACACCGCCGAACAGTGGGTAGACCTGGGGCTCGTCTCCCAGGCCGATGCCTTGATGGGCAGTGGCGAGATTCCGCCCTTCCTGGTTGTTATGCCCCACGACCGTTTGTGGGAAGACCCACCCCAAACGCCCTTTGATGAAGTCTTTCTGGAAACGCTCCTGCCTTGGGTAGACCGCACTTACCGAACGCTTCCGCAGCGTGCTTATCGGGCGGTGGGGGGGCTGTCACGCGGCGGCGCGTGGGCTATCCACTTTGGGTTACACGACTGGGCGCATTTTGGCGCTTTGGGTGGGCACAGCGCGCCCGTCTTCTGGAGCGATACCCCCTTCATTGACGATTGGCTGACCGCTATCCCCGCCGATTCCATGCCGAGCATCTATCTCGACATTGGCGAGAAAGATTTCTTGCGTGACTCGAACGACTGGTTTGAAACGCAACTCAACGCGCACAACATAGCGCACGAATGGCATCTCTACAACGGTTACCACGAAGAAGCCTACTGGCAGGAGCATCTGGCGGAATACCTGCGCTGGTATGGGGGCCTGTGGCGCGACACCCTGAATGCTCCGTAACTCCCCGCGACGGCGGCTTGATGTGACCATCCATCTGGGGAATCTGCTGGCGGATGGCCGAGATAACATGCCATTAATCCACATAAATGTACCGCTGACCTGTGGTCGGCACCATCAGGCACAGCCTGGCGGTACGATCGCCAGACAAGATTTGTGCGCACGACGCAAATGTTGCAGAGTCATTCCATGTCCACTTCTCGGCCCCATTTCCCCAGAGGGCTGTTGAAATCGTTTATAATGCCCTTATGGTTCTAACGCTTCAAGAAGTCAAACATATTGCCGATTTGGCACGCCTGGCACTTACTGCGGAGGAAGAGCAGGCATATCGAGAGCAACTTTCTGCCGTTTTGGATTATGTCGCTCGCCTGCAGGAAGTGGACACCTCTGACGTGCTGCCGACCGCCAGCGTCTTGTCATCTGCCAGCCCGTTGCGTGATGATGAAGTGCAGCCGGGATTGTCGCGTGAAGCCTTGCTGGCGAACGCACCCGACACCCTCAACGGACAATTTCGCGTGCCGCCGGTTTTCCCTGCGGAGGACGAGGCATGAAGCCTTTCCCTTCGTTATCTGCCTTGCAAGGTGCGCTACGGCGTGGCGATATTTCCAGCCGTGAACTGGTGCAGACGTGCTTTGAACGCATCGCCGCGCTCGATTCGGCGCTTCACGCTTTTTTGTATCTGGATGAACGCGGCGCGTTGCAACAAGCCGAGGCCGCCGATGCCCGTCTTCATGCCGCCCGGCATCAAGGGGCTGAAGACCTGCCGCCCTTATTGGGCATTCCGTTAGCCGTAAAGGATGTCCTGACCGTAGAGGGTATGCCGGCCACCGCGGGTTCGCGCATTTTAGAAAACTTTTACCCGCCCTATACGGCCACCACTGTAGCGCGTTTACAAGCCGCGGGGATGATTGTGATTGGCAAAACCAACACCGATGAATTTGCCATGGGCTCTTCCACGGAGAATTCGGCCTATGGGCCGACCCGCAACCCCTGGAATCTGGCACACGTCCCAGGGGGCTCCAGTGGGGGCAGTGCAGCAGCCGTTGCGGCCAGCCTGACGCCGGTAGCGTTGGGAACAGATACGGGTGGAAGCGTCCGTCAACCGGCCGCGTATTGTGGTGTAACCGGCCTCAAGCCGACTTATGGGCGCACCTCACGCTATGGTCTCATTGCCTACGGCTCCTCGTTGGACACCGTAGGGGTATTTTCCCGCTCGGCACAGGACGCTGCCCTGGTGTTTGCGCACATGGCCGGGCAGGATCCGCGTGATGCTACCAGTGTATCCCACCCGGTGCCCAATTTCTCCTTGCCCGAAAATGCTGATGTGCGCGGATTGCGCATAGGCGTGCCCAAGGAATACTTCATCGAAGGCATTCAACCGGCGGTGCGACAGGCAATTGACGAAGCGTTAGAAATTTTCCGCTCGTTGGGCGCGGAATTGGTGGAAGTCAGTTTGCCGCACACCGAATACGCGCTACCGGTGTATTACCTGATTGCGCCAGCCGAGGCCTCCGCCAACCTGGCGCGCTTCGATGGCGTTCGCTACGGGCCGCGTTTGGGCGGAGAGCAAATGTGGGAGGTGTTCCGGCAAACGCGCGGCCAAAAATTCGGTGCGGAAGTCAAGCGGCGTATCATGCTGGGCACTTATGCCCTTTCGGCCGGTTACTACGATGCCTATTACGGGCAAGCGCAGAAGGTACGTACGTTAATCAAGCGAGATTTCGAGCAGGCCTTTACCCAGGTAGACGTCATTGCCAGCCCGGTGGCGCCCGATACCGCCTTTCGGTTGGGAGAACATACCACCGATCCGCTGGCCATGTACCTGGAGGACATTTTCACCATTACGGCCAACCTGGCTGGGGTACCTGGGTTGGCTTTTCCGGTAGGTTTTGATGGACAGGGTTTACCCATTGGGATGCAGTTGATGGGTGCTCACTTTAGCGAGCAAACGCTCTTTCTGGCGGTACATGCCTATCAACAGGTCACCGATTGGCACGTGCGTCAACCGGTAATCACAGTCTAAACGTATCACTTCAGTACCTTGAGCATCTTGATTTCACCGTGTGAAGAGATACACCTCACCTGACTGCTGGCCCCGGTCACCTGCAAATAGATTGTTTAGAGGTAAGTTGAGGTGCAACCATGGACGAATCGTTGCTCGTTTCATTTACAGCATTGCCCGAACCCTGGGGCAGTCTATTTGTGCGAACCAACCGCATCGCGCGTTGTGCCGATTTGAAATTGTTGTATCGTGCAATTCTGGAATTTTTGGTGGAACTGACGAGTGCGCAGGGAGGGGCGATTTACCAATACCAAAGCCATGAAGAAGAGTTGATTTGCTATGGGACAGTCAATGTCCCATCCAAGGTGGTGGGGGAATGTTACCAGATAAGGATAGGCTTGTTATCCGGCCAAACCCAAAAAGCCACTATTAAACGCTATGATAACCTGCAAAATCTGCCGGAGTGGCGGCATACCCCGTCGGCTCGCATATACCCTGACGCGCATAGTTTGCTGATCGTGCCGTTTGTACTGGATGGCAAATTGCTGGCCCTGGCAGAACTGTTCAATCCAGAAAAAGCACCCTACGAACAACTGACCTTTGTTACGGAACGTCTCTCGACCGAGATTGAAAAGGCCATTCAGGCGCGTATTCGCTGGCAAGCCAATGCCCGCCTGCAGACCTTGATCGCTATCATTGGGGAATTGACATCCACGCTAGATCGCGACCGCTTGTGGCGGCTGATTATCGAGTATGCGGCGGAATTGTTGGATGCGGAGGCCAGTTCTTTGTTCTTGCTCGATCAAGAACGGCATGAATTGGTGTTGCACCTGGCGAGCAACTGGCAAGAAGTACCGGTGGAAAAGATGCGCATTCCGGCCAATAAAGGCATTATTGGGGAGGCCGTAACCACCGATAAACCGGTGATTGTCCAGGATACCAGGGCAGATGAACGCCACTATCAGCAAGTAGATAGCCAAAGCGGCTTTGCAACCTACTCCGCGCTGGCAGTGCCCATGAGGGTGTCTTCCCTGAGTTTGGGGGCAGATATGGGGGAGCGTGTTGAGCATATTATCGGCGGGTTGGAGGCTATCAACAAACGCAAAGGACAGTTTACCCATCAGGATGCACATTTGCTAAGCCTGCTCGCCAACCAGGCGGCTACCATTATGGAAGTTGCCGAACTATACTCCGGTGCGAACGAGTTGTTCCTGGATGTGATTGAAGCATTGGTTTCCTCGATTGATGCTAAAGACCCCTGCACGGAGGGACATTCACGCCGGGTGAGTGATTTCTCGGTTGCGATTGCTACCCAACTAGGGTTGTCTCAGGATGCTATTCATAATTTGCGCATTGGAAGTCTACTTCACGATGTTGGGAAAATTGGCGTGCCAGATGCCGTCCTGTGCAAGGCTGGCCGATTAGATGAAGTGGAATTTCAGACCATGAAACAGCACCCCACCATCGGTTGGCATATCATGAACCATGTACGCTTGTTGAAAGATGTGTTGCCGGCCATTATTGAACACCATGAGCGCCTGGATGGCAGCGGCTACCCAAAAGGCTTGAAGGGGGATGAGATTTCTTTACAAGGGCGTATCGTTGCCGTTGCGGATGTCTTTGATGCGCTGACTTCTGATCGCCCCTATCGCACCGCGCTTTCTTCGGAAGAGGCGCTTGATTACTTGCGACAAAATATGAGTGTACACTTTGATTCGCTATGTGTAGACGCGTTAACACAGGCCTATCTCAAGGGACAAATCAAAAGCCAGAAAGAGCGTGATGCTTTGCAGCGTGCCGAGAGTGGGCTTTGAATATAGCCCTATTGGGGAGACAACCAGGAACGCTGAAGGTAAAAAAACGGCGCGCTCGAAAGTTCGGGTGCGCCGGACATGTTTTTGGGGTTTGCTACGAATCAGCCTCGTAAGGCTGTCAACATCTCTTCGTTGGAATCAAATTTGAAGATGGGCAAGCCCAGTTCGGCTGCTTTGGCCTGTTCAATGGTCTCCAGGCGTTGCCAGTCGGCTTTGCGGATGATGGGATGGCCGGTTGCTTCTAAATGGGATACCAACTGTTCAATTGGATCACCCTCGGCGTGGGACTGGGTATCGTCCAGGTAGGCCAATATCGCTTGTGCGCCGGCTTCCCCATCTTTTCGGGCCACACCGACCAGACCGTCGCTGGCCTGACGCGCCCACCCGGCAACGAAAATACCCTCGATGGGAGCCTGTTTTTCCGGATCGTAGGCCTCGTAAGACGTATCATTGACGGGATAACGCGGCGTGGGGTTTTTGACGAAGGCGTTCCATTGGACGGGCAATCCCAGGCGGTCATCTACCCGGTCGCCGATGCAGAAAATTACCGTGTCTACGTCCAACAGGCGGGTAGTCCCTAAGGAGATAGTTTTTGTATCCCCGTTGTCGCGCAGCGCCAATGTGGTATCTTCTACTTCTAGAGTGCGCACGCGATGGTTTTCGTCCCCTAAAATGCGATGAGGCGAACTAAGAAAGGCAAACTCAAATTGAGTGTTGGAAACTGCGGGGTCGGCCTTCTTTAGAGCACCCAGGATAAACTCGCGCGCTGCGTTCACGTCTTGTTCAATGGCCTCCATTCGTGAACGGACGCGCTCCATTTCGGCATCGAAACGCTCCAAATTGAGATAAGCAGCAATATGGGCAAATTCCTGTTGGGCGAATTTTACTTCTGCGGGGCCGCGGCGTGCTACGGCGGCCACCGAATCAATCTGAACATCGTGGCAAAGCCAATGGGCAATATCCACCATCACGTTGCCAACGCCAACCAACGCAGCGCGTTTCCCAATAGCAAACTTTTGCTGACTGTAGGGGGGGAGGTGGTTGTAGTGATAAACGATGTCTTTGGCATGATACACGCCGGTCAGATCTTCGCCCTCCAATCCCAGCCATTTGGTGCCTTGTGCGCCAACGGTCACTAAAATGGCATCAAAGCCCATTGCTTGGAGATCGGGTAACGATGCCAGACCATGCTCGCCTACGGTTGCATTGCCCAGGTAGGTGATGTTCTCGCTTTCCAAAATTTGACGAAACTGTTTGCGCAGCCCTTCCTTCATTTTGTATTTATCATGATAAATGCCATATTCGGCCAACCCTCCTGGTTTGATATCCCGGTTGAGTAAAGCAACGCGCACACCGGCCTTGGCCAGTTTACCGGCAGCGTAAAGTCCGGCTGGGCCGGCGCCAATCACGGCTACGTATTTCTGTTTCATTGACTATTCCTCCATGATAAATTTTTTTTTGTCCGTTGTTTGAAGCGCTTGACCACCTGCTAGAGGTTAATTGTGACAAAAGATTATAACATCCACGTAGTTTGGAGTTCGCCGGTTCGATGGTTTGGCAAGTCTTCGCCCCAGCAACCTGTTGGCTGATTGATGAGTTGGT
>DAOTZN010000228.1:0-3994 GCA_034434095.1 Anaerolineales bacterium | reverse complement strand
GCTTCGGCGTGTGCCTGCGGGTTGCCAATGGTGGCGCTGGTGAGTAAAAAGCGCGGCTGTTGCCCGTAGAAGTGCGCGATACGCAGTAGGCGCCGCAGGATGTTGGCAACGTGTGAGCCAAATACCCCGCGGTAGACGTGGATTTCGTCAATTACCACGTAGCGCAAGTTTTTCAGGAAGCGCGACCAATGGGTGTGGTATGGCAAGATGCCGTAATGCAGCATGTCCGGGTTGGTCAACAGCAGGCGCGCTTTTGCGCGCAGGTCGGGACGTGCTGCTTGGGGCGTATCGCCGTCATAAAGTGCGACCTCTACCCGGTTTGTGAGTTGCCCGGTGGGCGGGGTGGCAGCGGAAAGCAGCGTTTGCAGGGCCTTGCTTTGGTCTTGTGCCAGGGCCTTTGTGGGGAAGATGTGCAACCCACAAGCCTGTGGGTCGCGCAACAAGGTATCCAACACCGGCAGGTTGTAGGCCATGCTCTTGCCGCTGGCGGTTGGGGTAGTCAGGACGATGTTTTCCCCTGCCGTGACGGATTCCCAGGCCTGGGCCTGATGGCTGTACAGGGTGTGGATGCCGATTTGCTGCAATGCGGCCTGTAGTGCAGGATGCAACGCTGGGGGCAGTGGCGCGTAGACTGCTTCTTGCGGCGCTTCCTGGTGCCACAAGGTGACATTTGCTCCGATTTCCGGTTGCGCACGCCAGCGCACCAGCAGCCGTTGCAGATTGCGGGAGTTGGGGACAGTCATGGGTTGTGGAGGAATGGCTTAATCGAGAGCGCCTCTGCTGAAGCGCATTGTGTTATGCCGGCAAGGTGTCAGGCAGATTGTTGTTTGCGGGGCAAGACGACGTGGAAGCGGCTGCCGGGGCATTTTTCTTCATCGTGCCCTTCGCTATAAGCCCACACTTTGCCGTTCAGCGCCTGCACCAGACCGCGCACAATCGCTAACCCCAGGCCAGGCCCACCGCCCTTGAACTTGGTTTTTCCGCTGGAATGCAGCGATACTTCCCCCGTCTGGTAGAACTTGTTGAAGATTAACTCCAAGTTCTTGGGGTCAATGCCGATACCGGTATCCTGTACAATGATTTCCACGCTTTCTTCGTTGAGCGGGCTTTTCTCGGCCGAGAGCAGGCGTGCCGCTAAGGTCACCTTGCCGCCGTCGGGGGTGTACTTGATGGCGTTGCTCAACAGATGGTTGAAGATTTTTTCCAGGGCTTCGGGGTCGGCATACACGGTGGGGATGCCTTGCAGGTTTTGTATTTCCAGGGTAATGTTCCGCTCCTCCAGTGCCGGGCGATAACTCTTGGCAACCATGCCCAACAATGGCTCCAACATGACCGGTTCGACGCGCAATTTCATAGATTGGGCATCAATGCTGGCTATGTCTAACATGCTGCTGATAATGGCGTGCATACGGTTGGTGCCGTCTAGCATACCTTTTAAGATTTGTTTTTGGAAGTCGTTATTTTGGGTTTGGGCGTCTTCCAACAGTAACTGCGCATAGCCACTAATGAGCGTGAGCGGGGTGCGCAGTTCATGGGAGGTCACGCTAATAAAATCGGATTTGGTGCGGTCCAGGCGTTCCAACTGTTGGTTGGCTTGTTCCAATTGCAGGTTGGCCTTTTGCATGGCGTTGTAGGCCCGGCGGAAATCATTGTTCAGGCGTGTCAAGCCTTCCACCAGACGGGCGTTTGAGAGCGCCACCGCGGTCTGGTCGGCCAGCGTACGCAGTAAATCCAGGTCTTCTTTTTGGTAGGTTGTGCCGGAGCGTTTGGGGCCCAGCCCCAACATGCCGATCCACTCTTCTTTGGTGTAGATAGGCACGTACACATCCAGTTGATGCTGTTGCATCCATTTCTTCACTTCGGGGTCCAGCGATTGGAATTCGGATTGCAGGTCTATTTCGTACTGTGTTAGGGGGATGGGGTTGCTTTGCAGGCGTTTTGCCAGCGGGTTTTCTATCGGCAATTCCAGCGGTAGGGGGATGGTTTGCCCCATGCCGCGTACCCCGCGCAATTCAAAGACCGGCTTTCCGTCGTCCCCTGGTTTGCGATCTACCAGGAACAATAAGCCGCTCTGGATTTCCAGCGCTTCATTGATTAACCCGATGGCGATGGTTGCCAGCATGTTGACTTCCAGCACGTTGCTGATGCTCAAACTATATTCGCGCACCGTGCGGGTCATGTCGTAATCGGTCAGGGGGAAAAGTTTATGGCTCCATTGGATTAGCCCATCGTAGGCGGGCTTCATCAACAGGGCAATCACCAGTCCTAGCGTAGGGTACAGCACCCAGGGGTTGTGCACCGGCATGTTGCTTTCGATGAAGATATGCAGCAAGAACAGCAGGGCGGTGTAAATCAGTGCGCTGAGAAGTATGACCACGCTCAGGCTCAAGGCTTGCCGCCCAAAGGAGCGCATATTGGGAATGCGGTATTGCAGGCTGATGTACAGGGCGGTAATCAGCGTGACCCCAAAGGCCAAATGAGCGCCAAGCAGGGCATCTGGCCTTTGCATAACGGCCAGCAAACCACCCGCGAAGGCAAAGATTGCGGTCAATATCCAGGCCTCCGTCCGATTGCGGTGCATGGGGCTGACATTGCGGCGAATGCGTAGCAACATCCCCGTGAGCGCGGCAAACAGGATGACCCACAAAGCCAGTGCCACCAGATGGGCGATTGCGGCCGGCAATACCCCGCTTCCAAGGGCAACCAATACACCCAACAGCCCCAGGTACCGGCGCGGGCTTTCCCGGCGCAGTGTGACCGATGTCAGAGACAAGTAGGCCACTCCGGTGAGCAGCAAGGCGCTGTATCTGCCGCCCGGAAAATGCAATGCCTCCAGGCTTTCCGGGGGCACCAGGCTTATGCCACCCCATAGCAGGATGCTGAGGGTGAACAAGAGCGCGGCCTGGCGTACCGGGCGTTGGATTGGGTCGCGCCGCAACACCCATACCACGGAGAGTAAGGCAGTAAGGATTTCCAGGATGGGGATGGCGGTAGTGGCCGAAATCATTTTGTTTTATGTGCGTGAGGGTAAGGTTGCGTATAGCGTCGGATGTTCTTGAATATGGCGCATCAGTGCGGTGTGCATGTCCAGGTTGCCGGTTAGAACATCGTCTTTGTATTTTATCACCCATCCGTAAAGTTGCGAATGCGCAAAGGTCATTTCGGAGAGCATTAAGTGCGTTAACGGGCCGGCCTGGTCAACAAAGCCGCTCTCGAAGAAGTCACGTTGGGCGGCAGACAGGTCATAGTCCAGGCGGACGATGCGCGCTTGCCAGCCGTCTTGCCATTCTAACTGCGCATAGCCGGGGCGGGGGTCGCGGTCAAAGGGGAGGCCGGCCGAGCCTACATTGACGACCAGGGTGCTATCTACCTGGCGAATGAGCGGACGGTGTGTGTGCCCAACCAGGAACAACCCGTTCACGGGCGCCGGAGCGATTTTGGGGCGGATATCCGCGTGGCTGTCTTCGGGGTAGATGCCATCTCGGTTGTGGCGCATGGACGCGTGCAGCACGCGCACTTCGCTGCCGTCTGGGGCGCTTAATTGCAGGCGGTCTGGCAGACCGGCGATTTCGTGAAGTACCGGCTGTAAGCGTTGGTAAGTCCACTGGGAAACACGGTGAAATTCGGCTTCCCGGCCGGCGCGCGGCTGCCAGGCATGACTGAGGACGTAGTCTTCGTGATTGCCGCGTATCACCAGCCAGTGATCTTCTATCTGACGCCGGCGGATGAATTGCCAGCACGCCAGCGGGCGCGGCCCGCGGTTGACGATATCTCCGGCAACGATGACCAGGTCGGGCTGCCAGCGGTCAATGTCTGCGGCCACGGCCTGCAAGCCGTGGTAATTCGCGTGAATGTCGGCCAAAACGGCAAGTTTCATGAGGGGAGTAGGGGCAAGACATGTCTTGCCCGTATCACTGTCACCTACCCTATTCTCCAAACACGGCCACCACCGGATCGTGGTCGGATTTGCGGCGCGGGGAGGGGTCATCGGGGG
>DAOTZN010000227.1:0-2339 GCA_034434095.1 Anaerolineales bacterium | reverse complement strand
AACGGCCTGCGCTTCACCTGCGCCGCGAAGCGCAGCGGAGCGGCGTCAGGTGCAAGCGCTTGTTGGGCGGGAACTTGCCACCCCACGGCCACGAAGGGGGGGACGAACTCCCTACCAGAGCGCCGGGGATAACCGCCCTGCGCCCTTTCCTGCCCCCGAACCCCGGCGGCGTTGCCTCCCGGCGGAATGGGCCATCTGTGGCCCTGCCCCCGCGGCCTGTGCCAATGCCTGCCGGAGTGGGACTCCCCCTGCTTCCCATCCGCCCGCTGCGGGGATGGATTCCGGCATCCCTACAAGGCCCCGAAGGCTCAGAGGGCGCGTGGGCGGTGGATAGAGCGCGGGGTTGGGGCGGATTCTCGGATGACTTCACCGATGTGGATGTGCTGGCTGGCTAACCGTGCCCCTGCTCTTTGCCTGCGGTTGCGGCTGTGGCCTGCCCGCCGGCCGGATGACCGCCGACGTTTTCCCTGCCCGCGACGGTGTGGCTATGCCCCCGCGCGGCCGATGATAACTGCCGGAGCGCCAGACTTTTGGATTTTACCCCTCGGTTTTGCTGCTTTTCTGCCCGCCCAACAGTTGGCGCTTCACCTGCGCCGCGAAGCGGCGTCAGATGCAACCGCGTGCTGGGCAGCACAGGATTATTCCCTTTGCTTGGGAATTTCCGTCCGTCCCATCCAGTCCAGATCAGCTATGCTGCCAAAATAGTCTCGGAAAATCCGGTAGTACAGCAGTTCTTCTTTGGACGCAAGCACCCAGCCATTCGGCAACACACGCTCTCGCTCATAATCTCGGTCGGATATGCGCTGTTCCGCATATTGGCTGATCAATTCGCGCAGCCCAGTGCCTTGCCAGAATTTAGTTTTGGGACGCCACAGGATTGAGTCGGGGATTCTGCCTTCAATCACACGGCGCAATATCCATTTTTCAATGCGTTCGCCATCCTGTTCGTACAATTTGTAGCAGGGCGGGATGCGTAGAGCGTATTCTACCACTTCCATATCGGCAAGTGGAAAACACGGAATCAGGCCGTGTGCCGTTGCGCAGCGATCAACACGCTGGAAGGCGGTACTGTGCAGACTCTTTATCGCCTGCTCCAAAATAGAGGGAAGTTCATCCACAGAATACTGTTTCATGTAATCGTATCCTGCAAAGAGCTCGTCACCGCCCTCTCCGGTGAAAATAATCTCTACATAATCCTTCGCAATTTTTGAGATCAAATAATGGGTTACCGATGAGCGAACCAGCAACGCATCAAACGACTCAAGCGCATAGATCGTGTCGGGCAACGCAGCCAGAACATCATCTAAGGTGATCGTGAACGCATGGTGCTCGCTCCCCAAAACCTGCGCCACCTGCTGACCATACTCGAGATCCGACGCGCCCGGTAAGCCGATGACAAAAGAAGTCAGTTTCTTGACCTGGGATGAAAGCAAGGTGGCAATGACCGAAGAGTCTACTCCGCCCGATAACCATACCCCCACAGAGTCGGAGACGAGATAGCGCTGGATAGCCTTTTCTATCTTGCTCCTGAGATTTGCCACAATCACATTGACATCATCGGAAAGCCACTCGGATGGTGTTTGGATCGCAGCAAAGGATTGAAACCCTTGTTTTGATGTGTAGAAATGCCCTGGTGGGAATTCATGCACATCGTCGGTGGCCTGCAAAAGCGCCTTGACTTCTGAGGCAAAAACCATCTGCCCATTCTGATAGCCCCAATACAATGGCTTGACCCCCAGTGGGTCACGAGCGATGAACAAATCGTCAGCGGATATCGCAGCCAATGCAAAAGGACTGGGCCAATGAGAGACCACCTGAGTGTCTACTGCTGGTGGGCAGATCCCGTCACAAATGACAATATCTTGGGATGAGGCGGGCAAGTAGAACTTTTCTGTGGAATGTATGCCGCCTTGCATAAGAATGTTGTCCCGTTCTATCTTTCTCACTTCATCTTGACCACGATGTATCAACTTTCGGGTCATGAGATCAACAATATGTTGTGAAACATGGTTACCATATATACCTGACAAGCTAGCCATACTCGCTTCTCCTGGAAGAAATGTGTCTGCCCAACGGTTTGCGTTACCCGCGCTGGGGCGGGCGGCGGGATGCCGTCCGACTGGGAAAATGCTGAGGCGTAGAAAAATGCTTGGAATCGCGTCAGAATCCCCAGCGTCGGGTGCACGCTTTGTTAGGTGCGGCATTGATTAACAGTGACCATCGCTTTTCAAATTGTACCTGAACTCATTTTGTTTTTTTGATAACTGAAATAACGCTGCCTTCAACACTTGCCAAGATATTTTTGCGGTATGTTTATCGGGATTGAATCTAGAGCTCAT
>DAOTZN010000226.1:0-2119 GCA_034434095.1 Anaerolineales bacterium | reverse complement strand
ATTCGTATCTGGCCCCGATTGTAGCAAGGAACTGAGATTGAAGCGAGAAGCCGCCTCTTGAGGCGGCTTCTCATTTTGCTTGAATTGCGTGTAGCCATTTCTGGCCTAGCATTATTTACTGGTGATGCACGCCGTCCCGAAGGTTCAAGCTAAAAGCGAGCCTGAATGGCGAAAACCTTCGGGACGTTCTGCGTGGAGTTTACACTGAGCGAAGCAAATGTGCTCGCAGTGACAATATTTGGAGGTGTTTGCAGCAGAGCACTCCGCGAAGCACTCTTCAGTTCGCCGGGAGACTGCTTCGTCGGCTTGGTCTCGATAGAGGCTTCGCAACGAACAAAGCGGAGTGTAATTTATGTCACAGAAATTTGACAGTTTTTGTGCAATAATTGTGACTGTTCCAAATTTGGTAAAACTGAAACAAAAGGCAACAAGGCCAGATCCAGTGAGCAAAGTTGCGTGCAGATTAGGCAAACAACGTCGCCAAATCCAGCCCACGCGACAGGTGATTACCAGCGTGGGCAATCAATCGGCTCACATTGAGAGCCGATTGCTCACGTTTGCAGCCACGCATTGAGCGATAGCGCTCTTTGACCCACCCACCGATACTGCGTTCGCAGCCATTGTTGGTTCCATCTAACTTGGGGTGTCCATATTCATCTCTCCAGGTTCGATAAAAAGTGAGTCGCGGCCATAAATTCCAACGATCCAGAAACAGGTTGCGCATCCGATAAGCGACATCAAAGCGTTTTCCTTTGGAGGGCTTGTGCGCGTTGGCGTATCGTTGATACATTTGTTCGAGTTCTTCCTGTTCTTGTGGCTGCCGAGAGTGAATGAGGGTTTTCATGCGGGTCAAGTCCGCCAAAGCCTGCTGTGCCGAAACCCCAATGACATCTAAAGAGCGATCTTGACCTGCGCGAATCAAAGCCGACAGATCGTCCACCAAGGCGTCGGTGTTGCGCCCGACGTGACTCTTGCACACTTGATGGGCGCGTCCCGTTTCGTCACTCACCTTTTTGAACGCATCCGCGTCGTCGCTGACCAACACATCGGCATCCACGGCTTCCAAGATGGGTTCCAGCCACTCCTGCAATTCTTCCGCTTCTTCGCCTGACAAGACATCCATGCTCAATGTCCACCCATTGACTGCATCTACGCTGATGCCCAACGGCAACCATTTCCCTTTGCAGCGCACACTGGTTACATCTGCGCCCAGCGCGCCCGTTTTGCAGCCCGTCAGTAATTCCTTGCGCTTCATGCCAGGTATCTTTTGCGCCGCCGCTTGCACAGCCCGATAGACGCTGGTCTTCCCTATGCCCCATCCCAACGCGCTCAGGACGATTGCCACTGCTCCATAACTCAGTCCCAAGATATACAACATCACCGCCAAGCCCAGCACGCGATGGGAGATGTGTTGACTGCCCACGCCTTTCGGATAGACCCGAAAGGTACAACCACAACTGGCGCATTCATAGCGCCACGCCTTCACGCTGGAATATCTCCCGTCCACAATCTTCTTCTCTACTTCCTGGCGCGGATAGAAACTCTTCCCTTTGCAGCCCTCCCTTGGGCATCGCTTTGGCGTTTCAAATTGTCCCGGCTTCACATCTGGTAAAAGCAAGTTCAGGCGCATATAATACGACTCCCTTTGTTTTTTGTGGCTGCGGGACGGTTGGCAGACTGTCCCGCAACCCATTTAACCACTTCTTTACCATCTGTGGAACAATCACGGATTAACCTGGCAAAGCGGGTGTATAATAAATTATCTAAACTCAACCCGCGTAACCAATTTTCATCGGAGGACAGTATGAAAAGCGAACGGTATTCCAAATTCCTTGCAGGCTTCGTCGCCAGCCTCATCATATTTTCCCTGCTGATCAGCCCGGCGCTGGCCGCCGCAGGCGACACCACGCGCGTCTCGGTGGCGTCCGACGGGGCGCAAGCCGATGGCGACTCGTATACTCCGTCCATCTCCGCCGACGGGCGCTACGTGGCGTTTGACTCCTATGCCAGCAACCTGGTGAGCGGGGATACGAATGGCGAGATGGACGTTTTCGTCCATGACCGGCAGAGCGGGGGGACGAGGCGCGTCTCGGTGGCGTCCGGCGGCGCGCAAGCCGGT
>DAOTZN010000225.1:0-3494 GCA_034434095.1 Anaerolineales bacterium | reverse complement strand
AAAATTTTCAAAATACAATACGAGTGCTGTTCGGCCTTTTTTACCGTCGCGCTGCTGGCGCTGTTCAAGCAAAAAGAAACGGAGCAGTTTTTGGGGCAGATATAGGAAACCGTCCTGTAGGACAGGCTTTCTAGCCTATCCGCAGCCTGGAAGACCTGCGCTACAAGACAAATTCTCAAGTGCTCAACATTGGCTTCTGCCAAGTTTCTTAGTAGGGAACGACGCTTGCCTGCGCTAACAAGGGGATCATCAAAAAACTCAAACACAATTGCGCCATCTTATGAGGAGATTCCTATGCGCTATTTTATTCATACCCTGTTGTGTATGGTGCTGCTTGGCGCCTCTCTGACAACGCCTTTTTCAGTGCATGCACAAATCAATGGCTACACCTTTACCGGACGGCGGGGTACATCCTATACCGCTACCTGGAATGAAGCCACCTACGAAGTTGAATTCGCTACTCCAGACAATACATTCCCGTGGGACTTCATCAGTTTCGTAGGCCCAATGGGAGCCATAGCGCTTAACGGCTTGCCCAACATAGGAAACACATTTGCATTTTCAGAAAACAGCAGCATTGCCGGTGCTATGCCGGGTGATATTTTGCGCGTCAAGGGCCATGATGCCTGGGTGCTCTCACACCTATCTAAAATCGGAATGGTGATTGACGATGGGGAAGAAATCCAGCGGGGCTGGTTCTCTCAAGGAAATATCAGTTCTTATCTCCTGGAACCTGGCTCCGTGGGATATCGCGTCAATTTATTGGGACGTCAGGCTACCGTCCAGTTAACCTTACTGACGATAGATGCAGATGACTTTGTGGCAGTTATCGCGATTACACTGGACGATCCAACTGATGCCCGGCTGGTCTTTGCCACCGATTTAGAACCAGCCATCTCATACACCTACGGGGTGGAATATCACAACACCGCCGACACTCAACTGGCTTATGACGCTGCCCAAGAAGCCATCCAGGGTACAGCACAGATGAATAGCGGTGACGAATTGGCGTATTGGGCACGCGCCCACCAACCCATTCGGGCCTTCGTTTACGCCAGTGAACCGTTACTAGGTTGGAGCGCGAATAATCTGCCACTGAACGACTACCTGCAAGCCGATACGCTCGATGCCACCGTTGCAGGCGGATACAACGATGGGCGCGTTGCCTTGACCACCCAGGCACAAACCACGCAATATTTTTACATCGGAACCACCGTACTGGCCGAAGCATTACGCGCTAATCCAGTTACCGCTTGGGAAGCCCTGCGTAACGAACGACTAAATACACTCAGTCAATTGCCCATCATGGAGGCCGATGCTTTGCCAGGACTCGCCTTGACTTCTATGCTGGCAAATTTGCTGAACAGTTATCTCATCAACCCTGATGGGCGTGTCTATGCCGCCGACCGTTTGTTCATCTATACCCCTGATTCATTGCTGCCTCTCATCTCCTATCCAGAATTGCTGCCTCCCGCCTGGCAGGCTACTTACCGTGCCTTATTGGAAGAACTGGCGGCTCAAGCCTACCCTTCCCCACCCATCGCAGGCACCGACATGTACTGGTGGAAACTTGACCTCGGTGGTCCAAGTCCGCTACCGTCATGGTACGGAGGCAATATCTCCGACCTGCTCATCTACCTGCCCGACGATGGCATCTACAACCGTCGGCAATTCTCCGACGTGCACAGCAACACCGAATACCTGCTAGGGCTGCGCGCCTACTATCAAGTTACCGGTGATCTACCCTTCATCCAAGGTCAGGCAGCGACAATCAACGCCAACATCGCGGCCTTACAGCAATTCAATACCGTCTACGACCAGGAATTTGCACCGGACGGCAATTTATACCCCCACATCATGATGTCAGTGGCCGACCTGAGCACATTGGACGGGGTATACCCCTCGGAGAGCGCGGCAACCATCTATGCCTACGAGGCCGCCGCCGACTTACTAGATGCCCTGGGCGATAATGCCGCCGCCACTAATTTGCGCACAAACTACGTTACCCCAATGCGCACTGCTTTTGATAGCACCTTTTGGAGTGCTGCGGATGCTTTTTATATGCCTTACGCCGACCAACGCAACGCCGACGGGAAAACTGACGGGCAACAATATCAGGACAAATGGAGTAATAACCTGCTCTTCAGTCTGCGTGGCAACATAGGTGAAACACACAAAACCGAGGTGCTCAACACCTACACCACACCCGGCGTGTTTTTCGAACCAGGCGAGGATGTACACTGGATGAGCACTGACAGTGAACATTTCATGGATCACGGCGGCTACGGGATTTCACCGGCTTACAACAACGGCTACATCATGGAAGGCGGTTTCTTCTCTATGCTTCCTGCACTGGCACCTATTGGCTACTACCAGTTGGGAGACACCACCCATGGCGACCAGTATACCAACCTCTTCCTCGATTCCTGGCTACAAATGGGGCCCTACGAAACTATGATGGAATACAACGGCCAGATTCCAGGACGCATGCTCGAATCAAGCATGTACATCGAGGGAACCGCTATGCCAATGTGGTTGATTTATACAGCCCTGGGCATTCAGGTGCAGGGCACACAGGTCACTTTCCAACCATGGCTAAGCGGCGCTTTCCAGGTACGCAACCTGTACTTGAGTGTCAACGGGCAACACGCCCTGCTGAATTACTACCGTTCAGATGATGGCTGCGAAACGTTTGAAATTCGCCAAAACACCGGGCTGACCATCACATCCGCTAATTTCGAGACACTCACCTGGCAGGGAGACGCCAACGGAGATTGGAACACCCCAGAGAACTGGGACGGCACACTCCCCACCTGCAACACACACGTCATCATCCCATCCGGGAGCAACGTCACATTGAGCGCCAATGGTCACGCCCAAGACCTGAGCATCCAGGCTGGCGCGCTGTTGGACGCAGGAACGTATTCGCTGAGCGCCGAGGGGACAGTGACCAATCTGGGCACGCTGCAACAGACGGCCCAGGTGGATACAACCTGCACCACGGGGGATGGCTGCGCCCTAGGGTTTATCTACACCCATGATGGGCTCTCAACTCGACACTTTGGAGTGTACCTGCGCCCCACAGGGTCAAATCCCACCTTGGGGGCGGTCACAGTCGCTATTATGGGCGGACAAACCTGCGGACAGGCCGGCAATCTACAAAATACTGTGCATCGCTGTTTTGAAATCACCCCCACCAATCCACAATCTGTCGATTTAACGCTGTATTACAACAATGATGAAGCCAATGCCAACGCCCTGCCGCAAGTGTGGCATTACCTGGGCAATGGTCAGTGGGAACAGCAAGCCTTTGGCGGTCGCGGTATCCAAGAAAACTGGCAATGGGTACAAGCACTGGACGTAAATTCTTTTTCTCCTTTTGCGCTGGCTGATGGTCAACCCACCGCCTTACGCCTGACGCGGCTGCAAGCCGCTCCCGCAACAGAACATACCACACGCCACATACTATTGCTTCTGATCGGCCTGTCGGGCAG
>DAOTZN010000224.1:0-2753 GCA_034434095.1 Anaerolineales bacterium | reverse complement strand
ATAGAACCAGTTGACCTTTGGTACTTTCCGCAGGAAGATAGCCTGCCACACTGCACGCCAGCCCAAACGGTCATCGAGCCAATTTGCCAGGTGAATAGTTGTCATTTCAGCCTCCAAAGATATAGATTTGGTCATCCTCGACTTTGGTTTGCAGCTGCACCAAGGGATGCGGAGGCGGACCGGCCAGCACATTGCCGTCTTTGTCGAACTGGGCATTATGGCAGGGGCAGAAGAAAATCCCTTTCTCCTCGATCCAGCGAACGCGGCAGCCCAGGTGGGTGCAAACGTTGGAAAGGGAGCGGAAATTATGGCCGTCGTCGGTGCGGACATAGACCTGGTATTCCACCGTATCGCTAATCCAGCCGGTGGTTCGGTTAACCGAGGCCTTGAAAAGTGTGGGCTCGCCCGACGACACCTTGGAGGCGGAGCCAAGCCGAATCCAGTTTTTGGCTTTTTCTTTGAGTGCCGGGGCAATCACGTATGCCACCGCCGGCAGGCCGAGCATGGCCGCGATCACGCCGCCGAACATGTTGATAACCAATTTCATGAACGCGCGCCGGTCGAGAGGTGATGAAGTGTTTGACATGGAATTCTCCTAGTGATGGGGATGCGCAGGCTGCCTGTCTGAACAGCAGGCAGCCTGCGTGAAACAGGGCAACAGGGAAAACTATGGCGCCGGAGTCGGTGTGAGCGCCGGAGTCGGTGTGAGCGCCGGAGTCGGTGTGAACGGCCGCCATCCGCCATAGGGATAGGTCATGTTGGTGACCTGCGATTTGACGGCCTCGCCGTCCAGTTTGAGACCTTCCTTGGCATCATCCAAGATCACGGGCAGATCATATATTTGTCCATTTTCCTGGTCGCGGTTCTCGTAGAGCGTCTGGTAGAGCGCCCATTCTTCATCGGTCAGCAAGCCGGCCTTGTAGGCCGCCTCGACATTGGCATATACCATCTCCCAGTAGTTGGGTGTGCGCCTGGAATCGGCGATGGAGGGGGTGTACCCGTCGCGGAATGCGACGATGTCGGTTCCCCAAGCGCTGCCTGGCACATCAAAAAGCGGGTAGAGCAGGAATTTGGATGGGTCACCCGAAGCCAACCAATCCTGCGCTTCCGGCAGGCCATGCTCGGCAGCATACTCCCACATGGATGCCAGGTTGTTTTGCAGGGGGAAGATGCCGTGCCACTGGGTATAGTCAGCGCCCATCATGGTCGCACCCATGCGAAACAGGCGACCTTCGTGATGCCATTGCTGGTACAGCTCGCGCTCGAAGGATTCATCGTACCCGCCATAGTAGGCCGCCATCAGCACGAGCGGATTCTCCCCCTCGCCAAAGGTAAACGCGCCGGTGGAACGAATGCCGGCCGCCTCCATTTTCTTGACGATGCTTATCGCCGCGCGGTAAATCTCGTTGTATTGCAGCACGGCCAGGTCGCCCTCCAACATGTAACGCTCGACAAAAGTGATGGAGTGGCATTGTTTGCAGACCGTCTGCATATTGGCCTTTTTCTCCTGCCACGAAATGCCGCCCCAAGTAGGCTGAGGGCGGATGCTAAACGGGGCCTGCGTCTCCCAGGACAAGCGGGCGCTTACGTTGTGAGTTGAATCGAGCCCGGGCACCCCATCCATGTGACAGGTGGTGCAAGTGGGCGCGCTAAAGGCAATCGGGTCTTGGCCGCGCTCCCCGGGCGTGCCGTAGCCCAGTTTTTCCCAGTTTTCTGGGGAGGACATGAAGACGTTGCCATGCTTCGACTCGATCCAGATTTCGATTTGCGCGTGGTCTGGGCCGACATGACATTCGCCGCATGTGTAGGGGTTGCGGGCAACCGCGACATCGTAGGTGTGCTTGGCGTGGCAGGCGTCGCATTCGCCCACGCTGCCATCCGGCCACATGTGGCCGATTTCGTGGCATTGGACGCAACCGTGCTTGGTAGCAATGGGCGGTTCCAACACATTGCGGTCCGGGCTTTGCGACATCATCTGCATTGCCACCGCGCCATGCTTGGAGTTGGCCATCTGGTCATACTCGTTCTGGTGGCACGAGGCGCAGTCGCCAGCGGTGGGATGGGCGGCGATCTTCGTATCGTAATGCTCGGTGTAATCCCAGTCACCCTCTTCAACCTTGTGGCACGTAACGCAGTCCACTTCCTTGGTTGCATGGGTAGAAACGGCCCAGTCCTCCACAATCTGAGGCGACTTGTCCAGGTGACAGTCTATACACACCTGTGCCTCCTCGCTGACGGTTGCCTGGGCCAGCAAGTCATCCACCGACTCGCGCCAGGTGGGCGGGGCAGAAACGACGAGCTCAGCAGGCGTTGCAGTGGGTGGAGGGACAGCAGGCGACGGGGCAACGGACGGGGCAGCGGTTTGCGGCGTGCATCCGGCCAACAAGGCCATTGTCAGGAGCAACCCGCCAGCCCATATTGAAATTTTCGCAAACATAACATTCTCCTTCTGTGTGAATGAAACGTACTGACAACAGGCTATGTAAATGTGTTTTTTTACTATTTTCTCCTTTCCTGGCTTTGGCGCGCAGGAGGCATGCGCAAAGAACATGCCCTGTTTCATAACAGCCTCAACTTTAAGATTAAAATAAGTTAATAGTGGTGTCCATACCCTATTCGAGGCTTGGTTCTAACCAAAAAGAGCTACATAGGAATAGCTCTTTTAGCGACGCCGTTCCCGCCACAAGCAGTTACGCATGCTCGCCCTGCTCAGCCGTCTGCACGGCAGGCCCGTCTCCGGCAGCAGCCTGTGG
>DAOTZN010000223.1:0-20730 GCA_034434095.1 Anaerolineales bacterium | reverse complement strand
GATTCTCTTGCGGCAGTGCGGCGCATTCTTCTGGAAGAAGAGCGCCAACGCTTGCACACGCTGGAGGCGCGCCTGCAAGCCTTACGCGCCGACACACAGACCGCCCAGCAGCAGATCAGCGCCTTAGAAACGGAAATTGCGGAATTACGCGCCCGTATGCAGCGCCAAGATGATGCACTGGCAGATGAAGTGGCGCGCTTACAGGCGGAAACTCGTCCGCAGGCGCTTTCAGAAACCCTGGCGCCGGTGATGAGTACCATGGTGCGCCGCACCATTCATGATTCCAAGGATGAAATGGCCGAAGCCCTGGGGCCGGTGATGGGGGAAGCCATCCGGGTGCAAATTCGTGATGCCCGTAAAGATATGGTGGATGCCTTATTTCCCATCATTGGGGAAACGGTGCAGCGTGCCATTGCAGAATTTGCGCGTGAATTCCAACGCAACATTGATGCTCGTTTGCAATCTTTTCGCAGCCGCAACATCTTGCGCCTCTTGGGCGCCCGCTTGCGAGGTGTTTCCTCGGCCGAACTTGCCATGCGGGATGCCTTACCCTTCCGCATTAGGGAAATTTTCATCATTCAGCACGGTTCCGGCTTGCTGCTTGCGCATAGCCACCCGGGCAGCAGCGACGTGGCCGAGAGCGATTTGGTTTCGGCCATGCTGACCGCCATCCGCGACTTTGTACAGGATGCCTTTGGGGATAGCGGCGAAGAGGCGGAACTTGATGAAGTGCAGTATGGCGATGAACGCATCATTGTACAAAGCGGGCAGTATGCTTATGTTGCCGTTGTCGTAGAGGGGATTGAGCCGGAGGGCTTCCGCGCCCGTTTGAGGCAATTTGTCTCCGAATTACACCTCCGGCATGGCGGCGCCTTGCGCGATTACGACGGTGACCCGGCCACGCTGCCGAACTTACAGCCCGGTTTGGCACAGTTGGTGATTGACCTGAGCGGTGAAGAAGAAGGCCCGCAGCCGATGACGCCTGCCCAACGCTGGATGCTGGGTGGTGGCGCGGTAGGGATTTTGTTGTTCCTGGCGCTGGCTTGCTTCTACCTGCGCTTTACGCTGGCCTTGTTGCCGGTTGCCTTCCCTTCCGACACCCCAACCCCGACCGTCACCGCCACGGCAACGCCCTTGCCCACCTTAACCGCTACGCCCACGCCCACCTTCACCGTTATTCCCAGCCCAACGGCTTCTCCTTCCCCAACCGTCACACCTTCTCTCACGGCCACTCTGACCCCCTCGTTAACCCCTACGCCGGTACCGATGGGCAGGATGAGCGGCAATGTTTGGACACGTCCCTTGCCAGACGCGACCCAGGAGAGAATAGAAGTTGTTTTACAGGGGACAGCGGTTGAAATTTTAGCACGCTATGGGGATTGGGTGTGGATTCGTTGGCAGGCTACAGACGGAACCGTCCACGAGGGGTGGGTGCTGCTCCGATGGGTGGAACTCCCCTCACAGGTTCCCGCCGCCATTCTCACCCCCACGGCAGTCCCCTGATTTGACAGTTTCCATGATCCTGTGGTAAACTGCGCCCACAAATTGAACAGAGCCGCGGACAATCCGTTCGCACTCATCCAGAGAGGTGGAGGGACCGGCCCCGTGAAGCCTCGGCAACCTGAGCATTTGCTCAAGGTGCCAATTCCGGCAGATTCAAGTCTGGAAGATGAGGAAAACCGATCTTATCAATGTGCCCCTCCCTTCCGGTGGAGGGGCTTTTCGTTTCCTTTGCCATACGACAAACCTTCGTGTGGTGACTAAACACCTATTCGACATTCTAAACGGACGAACTCATGCAAAACCTCACCAACGCTCACTACCTGGAGGCGCTCTCCGAGCGCGTGTTGATTTTCGATGGTGCTATGGGCACCAGTTTACAGAAGCAAAACCTGACCGCCGAGCACTTCGGCGGTGAACGCTATGTGGGTTGCAACGATTACCTGGTGCTGACCTACCCGCAGGCAGTGGAGAAAGTCCACCGCTCTTTTCTCGAAGTCGGCGTGGATGTCATCGAGACCGATACCTTCCGCTCAAACCGCATCACGCTGCGCGAATATGGCTTGCAGGATAAAGTGCACGAAATCAACCGCGCCGCGGCTCAATTAGCCCGCCGTCTGGCAGATGAATACGCCGCCCGCAGTGGCCAGCCGCGCTTTGTGGCCGGTTCCCTTGGCCCGACGGGGAAACTACCCTCCGCCGATGACCCTGACCTTTCCGATGTCTCCTTCGACGAATTGGCGGATGTTTTTCGCGAGCAGGCCGTCGGCTTGATTCAAGGTGGCGCCGATGTGCTGCTCATCGAGACATCGCAGGACATTCTGGAAGTTAAGGCTGCCATCCACGGCATTTTGCGTGCCTTTGAGGAAACCGGCGAGCGCTTGCCCATTCAGGCACAAGTCACGCTGGATACGACCGGCCGCATGCTCTTCGGCACCGACATCGCCGCCGCGTTGACCATCTTGGAGGGGCTGCCCATCCACGTCATCGGCCTGAACTGTTCTACCGGCCCGGAGCACATGCGTCAGCCGGTGGAATTTCTGGGGGAACACGCCCCCTTACCGGTGTCCTGCATTCCCAATGCCGGCTTGCCGCTCAACGTAGACGGCGAAGCGGTTTACCCCCTGGAACCCGAACCGTTTGCCGAGACGCTGGCGGAATTCATCGAGAAGCATCACATCAGCGTGGTGGGGGGGTGCTGCGGCACGACGCCCGCACACCTCAAAGCGTTGGTGGAGAAGGTGCGTAGCAAACCCAAACCACCGCGCCCAATTCTCGATTTGCCGCGCCTGGCCTCCGGCATTCGGGCGTTTACCATGAAGCAAGATCCGCCTCCCTTGCTCATCGGCGAGCGCTGCAACGCGCAGGGCAGCCGCAAGTTCAAACGTCTCCTGCTCGCCGAAGATTGGGATGGCATTCTCGAAGTGGCGCGCCAGCAGGTAGACGGCGGTGCCCACGCCCTGGACATTTCGGTTGCGGTCACCGAGCGCCAGGATGAAGCCGAACTCATGCGCCTGGTGGTGCGTAAACTGGTCACCGCCGGGATTGACGTGCCCCTGGTGCTCGATACCACCGAGTCGGAAGTCATGGAAGCCGGCCTGAAAGTCGCCCCGGGACGCTGCCTGCTCAACTCTACCCACCTGGAAGGCGGACGTGCCAAAGCCGACCGTGTGTTCGCGCTGGCAAAGCAATACAACGCCGCCGTGCTGGTGCTGACCATCGACGAGCAGGGTATGGCGAAAACAGCCGAGCGCAAAGTGGAAGTTGCTCAAAAGATTTACCGTCTCGCGGTGGAAGAACACGGCCTTCGACCGGGCGACCTGGTCTTCGATGCCCTGACCTTCACGCTGGCGACCGGTAGCGAAGAGTACCTCCACTCGGCAGTGGAAACGCTGGAGGGCATTCGGCGCATCAAGGCCGCATTGCCGGGTGTCTTCACCTCCTTGGGCGTTAGCAATGTCTCCTTTGGTTTGAAACCGACTGCGCGGCATGTCATCAACAGCGTTTTCCTGTATCATGCCGTCAAGGCCGGTCTGGATATGGCGATTGTCAATCCGGCGCAGATTCGCCCGTATGCCGAAATCTCCGCTGAGGAACGCACCCTGGCCGAAGACCTGATTTTCAACCGCCGCCCGGACGCTCTGCAACGTGTGATTGAATACTTCGAAGGCCAAAGCGCCCAACCCACCGGCCAGCGCGTGGATCCCACCGCCGGTCTGAGCCTGAGCGAGCGCTTGCACTGGCGCATCGTCCACCGGCAACCGGGTGAAGTTGGCGCTTCCCTCAGCATAGAGGATGACGTAGACCAGGCCGTGTCCGAGTTCGCCGCCCAGGCCGATGGTGCCAGGAACAAACATGCCGCCGCGGTGCAGGTGCTCAACAACGTCTTGTTGCCAGCCATGAAAGAAGTTGGCGATAAGTTTGGCTCTGGCGAACTGATTTTGCCCTTCGTCCTGCAATCCGCCGAGGTGATGAAGCGCGCCGTTGCCCGCCTGGAAACGTACCTCGAACGTGCCGAGGGCGCCTCCAAGGGCCGCCTGGTGCTTGCTACCGTCTATGGCGATGTGCACGACATCGGCAAGAACCTGGTCAAGACCATTTTGAGCAACAACGGCTATGAAGTGATTGACCTGGGTAAACAGGTGCCGGCCGAAACCATCTTGCAGGCTGCCGAAGAACACCAGGCCGATGCCATTGGGTTATCGGCGCTGCTGGTGAGCACCTCCAAACAGATGCCGCTGATTGTCAATGAATTGCACCGTCGCGGAAAGCAAGTGCCGGTGTTGGTAGGCGGTGCGGCCATCAACCGACGCTTTGGCCGCCGTATCAACCTGGTCGAAGAAAACCAGCGTTATGCCGGCGGGGTGTTCTACTGCAAGGACGCCTTCGAGGGCCTAGAGACGATGGACGCCTTGCAAGACCCGCAACGTCGTTCACAGGCAATGGACGCGCTGAAGGCCGAAATTAACCACGAATTCGGGTCGGCGGAGCGCCCTCAACGCAGCGCATCGGTAGTTGCCCGCCGCTCAAAGGTGCCGCCCGCGGCGCGTATTCCGCAGCCTCCTTCTTGGGGAACGCGGGTCGTGCATCGAATGCCGTTGGAGGCCGTCTTCCAGCATCTCGCCAAGCGAGAACTCTTCCGTTTGTCATGGGGCGCCAAAAACACGCATGGCGAAGCGTGGGAGCAACTTCAGGCCGAGTTTGAAGCCCGGCTGGAAGATATGCAGCGGGAAGCCTTGCGCCAAAAATGGTTGCAGCCGCAAGGGGTGTATGGTTACTGGCCGTGCCAATCCGATGGCGATGACTTGATTGTCTACGACCCCGCCACGATGGATGCCGCCCCCAGGGAAATCGCGCGTTTCCATTTCCCGCGCCAAGAGGGCGGTGAGGGCCTGTGCCTGGCCGATTACTTCGCCCCCCTGGATAGCGGTGTGATGGATGTGGTCGCCTTACAGGTGGTCACGGTAGGCCAACAAGCCACCGAACGCTTTGACACTTTGCAAGAAGCCGGACAGTACAGTGAGGCCTACTACTTCCACGGTCTGGCTGTCCAGACTGCCGAGGCCGCGGCCGAATATCTGCATCGCCACATCCGCCGAGAATTGGGGTTGCGGGAGGAACAGGGCAAGCGTTACTCGTGGGGCTACCCTGCCATCCCGGATCTAGAAGATCATCGCGTGGTCTTTGACCTTTTGCCTGCCGAGCAAGAACTGGGCATGTCGCTGACGGCGGCTTACCAACTGGTACCGGAACAATCTACCGCTGCAATTGTGGTACACCACCCGGAAGCCCGATACTTCAACGTCGGCACCAGCCGCGTAGAGCAACTTTTTGAATCAAACCCATGACAAATTCACCACAACTACCTGATTACCTGTCCGCCAACCGGAAATTGTGGGACGAATGGGCCGACCTGCATGTGCGTTCTGCCTTTTACGATGTCGAGGGCTTCAAGGCCGGTAAAACCTCCCTGCGTCCCCTGGAAATTGCCGAGTTGGGAGACGTGCGCGGCAAGCGTTTGTTGCATTTGCAATGTCACTTTGGGTTAGATACGCTTTCCTGGGCGCGCCGCGGGGCGTTGGTCACCGGCCTGGACTTTTCGGAGCGTGCGATTGCCCTGGCGCGTCAACTGACTGCCGAAACCGGCCTGGAGGCCCACTTTGTGTGCGCTGATTTGTACGAAGCGCCGCGTTGGCTGGATGAACCCTTCGATATCGTTTTCACCTCCTATGGGGTACTGTCCTGGCTGCCCGACTTGCCAAACTGGGGTGCAACCATTGCTCGCTTGCTGAAACCCGGTGGAGTGTTTTACATGGCCGAAATTCACCCCTTTGCCGGCATGTTGGACGATGAAGTCCAGCACCCTGAATTGCGCATAGCCTATGACTATTTTCATCAGGTCACACCACAAGCATTCTCCACTCAGGGTTCTTATGCCGACCGACAGGCCGAACTCCGACACAAGCGCCATTACGAGTGGTTTCACAGCCTCAGCGATGTGCTCAATGCCCTGTTGGGCGCCGGCCTGCATCTGGATTTTTTGAACGAATTTCCCTTTTGTGTGTATCAGGGACTGCCTTTTATGGTGCAAGCCGATGATGGTTGGTGGTACCTGCCCGAAGGGTTCCCTAAAATTCCCCTCACCTTTTCACTCAAAGCACACCAGCCCCTTTCACCATGACTAGAGATGAATTCCTCACCCTGTTAGATTCTACCGAGCATCCCTTGTTGGCCGATGGCGCCATGGGGACCATGATTCACGCCCACGGTATCGACTTCAAAGAATGTTTCGATGCTCTCAACCTGGAAAATCCGGCCCTGATTGCCGACATTCACCGCGCCTACATCGAAGCCGGCGCGCAAATCATCCTCACCAACACCTTCGGTGCGAATCGCTATCGTTTAGCAGACCACAATCTGGAAGCGCGCGTGGAGGAAATCAACAAAGCGGGGGTGGAACTGGCGCGCCGCGTGGTACTGGCTTCCTTCAAGGAGATTCTGATTGCCGGGGATGTCGGCCCCCTGGGGGTGCGTCTGGTTCCCTTTGGGCGCGTGACCCGTGAGCAGGCGCGCGCAGCCTTTCGGGAGCAGATCCAGGCCCTGGTGGCGGGTGGCGTCGACCTGATTGTGATCGAAACCATGAGTGACCTGTACGAAGTGGAAGATGCGGTAGCCGCAGCCCGCCTGGTGGCGCCCGATTTGCCCGTAGTAGCCTCCCTCACCTTTACGCGCGATGACCGCACCCTTTTGGGGGACCCCCCCCACAAGGTGGCGCGCACCCTCGTGGAGTCCGGGGTAGATGTCATTGGGGTGAACTGTTCGGGCGGCCCGGCGCAGTTGTTGCGCGTCATGCAGCGTATGAAAGAAGTCGCCCCGGATGCCCGTTACTGGGTCAAACCAAACGCCGGTTGGCCGGAGCAAGTCGGCGGACGCATCATGTATCCGGCTGGTCCAGAGTATTTCCGTGAGTACGTGTCCGCTTTTTGGCAGGTGGGGGCAGCCTGCATTGGGGGGTGTTGTGGCACGACCCCACAGCACATCGCCGCTATGCGGGAGGCTTTAGAGAGCCCTCCGCCGGTGTTGACGTTGGCGCAATTGCCGACAATTTCGGCGCTCGAGACCCCCAAGGAACAAGAGCAGCCCTCCCGTCTGGCGCAAAGGCTGCATGAAGGAAAGTTCGCGGTTGCGGTGGAGATGGACCCGCCACGCGGCCTGGCGACCGGGAAGTTGCTGGCGGCCGCCAGTATGCTGGCTGAGGCCGGTGCGGACGTCATCAATGTGGCCGATAGCCCTATGGCGCGCATGCGCATGTCTCCTTGGGCGGTTTGCAATCTCATCCAGCGCAAGGTAGGGGTGGATACCACGCTGCATTTCCCCACGCGGGGGCGTAATTTGCTGCGTGTACAGGGCGATTTGCTGGCCGCGCATGCCCTGGGCGTGCGCAACGTCTTCGTGGTGATGGGCGACCCCACCTCCATCGGGGATTACCCTGAAGCGATGGATGATTACGACCTGGCGCCTTCTGGGTTGATTAAACTCATCAAGCAGGGCTTCAATACCGGGGTGGACCATGCCGGTAGTGACATCGGCCAGCCGACGGCCTTTTTTGTAGGCGGAGCCCTCAACCTGACACCGCCTGACCTCGAACGCGAGATCAAGGTGTTGCGCCGCAAGGTTCGCAACGGGGTGGATTTTGTGCTCACGCAGCCGGTGTACGAGCCGGCGCGGGCGCAGGCCTTTTTGGATGCCTATGAAGCGCGCTATGGCGCTTTGGAAATCCCCATCCTGGTGGGGGTATTGCCGTTGTACAGTGTGCGCCACGCCGCTTTTCTGCATAACGAAGTGCCCGGGATTGACATTCCCCAGGATTTGCAAGCGCGCCTATCTGCCGCCGGGGATGATGCGCCCCAAGAGGGCGTGCGCATTGCGCTGGAACTGGTGGCGCAAATGCGCTCCTGGGTGCAAGGAGTGTACATCATGCCGCAGTTTAGCCGCTACGATTTGTGCGCCGAGATTGTGGAGGAGATAGTTGGATAGTTAGGTAGTTTGATAGTTGGCTAGTCGGGTGGTCAGCATTCTGCATTCTGCATTTTGCATTGAACTGAGCGGTTGGCTGCAAGACGCAAAGGTTTTTCTGGAGAAGGCCAGGTTTTGGCACCAAAACGTGATTTCCTTCAAATCGTATTGATGGACGAACCCTTAACGGGCAGCCGACACCGCCTGGAAGCCGGCTACACGTCGGCTGCCCCGCACGGTCAGCAGGCCTCAATCTCCCACCTGCTCGCCGCGGGCATCGTAAACCTGAATGGGCAGTTGAGCATAGGGGGAGGCAGGGAACTCACTGCGCAGCATGGTCCAAATCATGCTATCGTGCCAGTGACCATCGTGACGTAGGGTGCGGGCGCGCAGGGTGGCCTCGTGGACGAAGCCTAATTTGCGCGCCACAGCTGCGCTGGCGTGGTTTTGTGGGTCGCAGTGAATTTCCACGCGCGCTACGTTGTGCAACCTGAAAGCGACCTGGGTCAGCGCAGCAGCGGCTTCGGTGGTCAGCCCCTGACCGCGGGCATCCTTGCGTAGCCAGTAACCGATTTCCAGCACGTCCGGCCCAAGGCGGTTGTGTAGGCCGGTGCCGCCCAGTACCGCGCTTTCCTGACGGTTGAAAATACCGAAGGTGTAATCCTGATCCAGGTCGAATTTCCCGCGCGCATGGCGCAGGTAGGTGACGGTGTCCTCCGGCGAACGAGGTTCCTGCCAGGCCCAGTCTAACCAGGGGCGCAGGGTGGCGATGGTTTCCTTGTCCAACGCGGCGCGTAGCAAAGATGCATCGGTCGGATGCCAGCAGCGCAGCGTCAGGCGGGGGGTACGGATGAGGTAGGGGGTGTGAGTCATGGTCTCAAAAATCCGCAGGAATGCTACTGCCCTTCCACGGCAGCATCGGCAATTTCCAGCGCCTTGTCCAGCACGGCAAAACCTTCGGCCAGTTGCTGCGGGGTGATAATGAGCGGCGGGATGATGAGCACGGTGTGCCAGTGGGTGTACAGGAACAGGCCGTGGTCCCGGCAATACTGACGCACGGCGCGCATGGTCTCGTTGGTGGTGTTCCACGGGGAGAGCGGCTCACGGCTGGCGCGGTTTTTGACCAATTCGAGGATGCCAAACAGGCCGATGCTGCGTATCTCACCCACGGAGGGATGTTTTTCGCCCAGGTCGGTTAGCAGGCGGTGGAGCACCGGCCCCATAGCGGCTGCGTGTTCCACGATGCCTTCTTCTTGCATGACCTGGATATTGGCAATCGCCGCGGCTAGAGAGACGGGGTGCGCGGTGTAGGTCAATCCGCCCTGGTAGACGCGCGTATCGAAGGCCGCTGCGATTTCCGGCTTCATCGCCACCGCGCCCAAAGGAGCGTAAGCGGAGGTCAGCCCTTTGGCCATGGTGATGATGTCCGGCACGACACCCCAATGTTCCACTGCAAACCATTTTCCGGTACGCCCAAAGCCGCTCATCACCTCGTCGCAAATCATTACGATGTCGTATTTGTCGCACAGGGCACGCACGCCTTGCAGGTAACCCTCCGGTGGGATGATGACCCCGTTTGTACCGGTGACGGTTTCCAAGAGAATGGCGGCGATGGTTTCCGGCCCCTCGTAGGTGATGATTTCTTCCAGGTGGTTGAGGTAAGCCTGGGTGAACTCGGCCTCCGAAATGTCGGGGCGGGCGCGGTGGAAGGTCGAGCGATAGCGGTAAGGGTCGAGAAAGTGCACCACGCCGGGCATTGTCAACGGTTCCCACATGTGACGGCGTGGGTCGCCGGTGAGCGCCATTGCGCCGGCAGTCGCGCCGTGGTAGGAGCGGTAGCGGGTCAAGATTTTGTGCTTACCGGTGTACCCGCGTGCCAGTTTGATGGCGTTCTCGTTGGCGTCTGCCCCGCCAAGCGTGAAGAGCACCTTGGAGAGCGCGCCGTTGGGTGTCAGGTCGGCAATCATTTGGGCGGCCTGAGCGCGTACGCGGGTCATCATCCCGGGGGCGGCATAGGGCAGCGTATCCAACTGCGCCTTGATGGCCTCAATCACGCCTCGATGGCCGTGACCGATATTGACGCACATCGTCATCGAATTGAAATCCAGATAGCGTTTACCGTCCGCATCCCAGAAGTACACGCCCTCGGCGCGTTCTATGGGGATGGGATTCACTTTAGCCTGAGCCGACCAGGTCCAAAAGACATGTTCTTGATTGAAAGGGTTTTCGTTCATAGGAGATCTGAAAGGAAGTAGAGAGGAAATGTGGTGGTTGGTGACGTCCATTGTGCACGCCTAGGTGCTTCAATCCTATCACAAAACCCGACTTCTGACCGCTGACTACCTGACTACCGGACTACTCGACTCCCCAACATGTTGACGTCTTGGCTCAAAACTGATAAGATTTTTGGTAGATTTCTCGCAATCGTGGGCTGATGTGAGTATACATTCCTGCCTTCATAGTAAAAGGAGCCTTATGTTTCCCCACAACATCATTCTGATCTTCCACAACCTGGTGCGCTGGATGATTGTCATTACCGGGCTCATTGTGCTCGGCATGGCATATCGTGGTTGGCTCGGAAAGCGCCCTTGGACCGGGGGGCTCATAGAATCCAGGCCTTTTTTGTCGCCGCGATAGATGTCCAACTTGTGCTTGGTTTACTCCTGTATCTGTGGTTAAGCCCGATCACCCAAAATGCCTTTGCCGATTTTGGCGCTGCCATGGGCAACGCGGAAACCCGCTTTTTTGCCCTGGAGCACATCCTGTACATGCTGCTGGTGGTGGTATTTGCCCATATCGGCACCGCCCGCAGCAAAAAGGCCACCGCCGACGTGGACAAATACCGTCAGGCGGCCATCTGGTTTAGTTTGGCCTTTCTGTTTGTCTTGTTAGGCATGCCATGGGGACGTCCCCTCTTCCCATTTTAAGGTCCACTTGTCATAACTGCTCAGCCCATGTAATTTTGTGCCTTTGGGATTTTCCGTGATGTGTCCCCATATCTGGCTACGCGCCGTAGTGCGGAATTAATTCCACGCTACGTTTTGCACGCACCACGCTCATTCCCCACGCTCATTCCCAATGAACCGCAATTTTTACCCCTTATGGCAAGGAACGAAGCACAGTAGATGACACAGGTTTCGCCGACTTCTTCTCTAATCTGCGTCATCCATCGGTGGGTGAATTTCCAAAGCCAGGTCGTCAGTTATTCTTTTTGAGGCTAATCATGAACACAAAAATTATTGGCCAATCCGTTCAACGGGTTGACGCGGTCGCCAAGGTAACCGGCGAAGCGTTATATCCTGGGGATATCAACATGCCCAACCAGGCGTACATGAAAATTCTGTTCGCACAGCGCCCACATGCTCGCATTGTGCGCCTGGATACCACTGCTGCTGAGCGTCTACCTGGTGTACTGGCGGTTTTTACTGCCAAAGACGTACCCGTCAATGAATATGGTTTGATCATGCCCGATCAACCCGTGTTGTGTGGCCCGGGTTCATCCAAACCTTATGCCGACCGTGTGCGTTTTGTGGGCGATCAGATTGCGTTGGTGGTGGCCGAAAGCGAAGCCGTTGCTGCTCAGGCGCGCGCTTTGATTGAAGTTGAATACGAAGACTTGCCGGTGGTGGAAGACCTCGAAGAAGCCATGCGTCCCGATGCTCCCCTGCTGCACCCCGACAAGGATTCCAACATTTTCTGTCGCTATCGCATCCGCAAGGGCGATGTGGAGGCGGCTTTTGCTCAGGCGGATGTCATTGTCGAGGGTGAATACCGCACGCCCGCCCAAGAACACGCCTACTTGCAGCCCGAAGCCGGGATTGGCTACATTGACGAAGAAGGCCGTGTGACCGTCAAAGTGGCCGGGCAATGGACGCACGAAGACCGCGAGCAAATCGCCCATGCCCTGGGGCTGCCCGAAGAGCAAGTGCGCGTCATCTACCCCGCCATCGGGGGAGCCTTTGGCGGGCGTGAAGATATGTCGGTGCAAATTGTGTTGGCGCTGGCCGCCTGGCGCTTGTATCAACGCGGCATCAACCGGCCGGTCAAAATTATCTGGAGCCGTCAGGAATCCATCATCGGGCACCACAAACGTCACCCCTACCTCATCCGCACCAAATGGGGCGCTACCCGTGAGGGGAAAATCGTGGCCGCTCAAGTTGAAGTCATTGCTGATGGCGGCGCGTATGCCTATACCTCCACCAAAGTGTTGGGCAATGCCACCCTGATGTGCACCGGCCCGTACGAAATTCCCAACGTCAAAGTGGATTCGTATGCCGTCTACACCAACCATATTCCGGGCGGCGCGTTCCGTGGCTTTGGCGGGCCGCAAGGATTGTTCGCTGCCGAGCAGCAAATGAACAAACTAGCCGAAGCCCTGGAGATGGATCCGGTAGAGATTCGTATGCGAAACGTCCTACGGGAAGGCGCCTTGCTCTCGGTGGGGACGCCGCTCCCCAAAGGGGTCAGCATCCCTCAGGTGGTCGAGCAATGTGCCCTGGCCGCCGGCTGGCAGCACACCCCTGAAGGTTGGCGCGCCCCTCAGGTGGATTCCTCTACCGGCGACACGCACCACAAACTCGGGTTGGGGTTTGCCTGTGGCTTCAAAAATGTGGGCTTCTCCTTTGGCGCACCGGAACATTGTTGGGCGACCGTAGAACTACAAGGCGACGCGGAAATCGAAAAAGTCATCGTCTACCATGCCGCCGCCGAAGTGGGGCAGGGTTCGCATACGGCCATCGCACAGTTTGCTGCTGAGGCCGCCGGTGTGCCCATCGATAAGGTGCATCTGGTGGTTTCCGATACCGCCGTGACCGACAATTCCGGGAGTGTTTCGGCCTCGCGTATGACCTTCATGGCCGGTAACGCGGTCAAAGGTGCGGTTGCCGCGGCCCTTGAAAAATGGCGTGCCGAAGAGCGTCCGGCGCGGGCTTCCTATAAATACCGTCCACCGGCCACGACCCCCTACGACCCGGAAACCGGTAAATCGGAGCCGAATTTCGCTTACGGTTACGTGGCCGAAGCCGTGTTGGCCGAAGTGGATACCGAGACCGGTCAGGTACACGTGCGCAAAGTCACCGTGGCAAATGACGTTGGGCAGGCCGTGAACCCGCAGCAAGTGCAAGGCCAAATTGAGGGCGCGGTGGTGCAGGCCGCCGGTTATGCCGTGATGGAAAACTTCCAGCAAAAAGGCGGCTACGTGCAGACCGACCAACTTTCCACCTACCTCATCCCCGGCATTTTGGATGTGCCCGATGAGGTGGAAGGGGTGATTTTGGAATACCCCGACCCACGCGGGCCCTACGGGGCGCGCGGCATGGGCGAGATGCCTTTCCTCCCCTTTGCCCCCGCGTTGACCGCCGCCGTGCGCCAGGCGACCGGTGTATGGTTTGACGAATTCCCCCTCATTCCCGAACGCGTACTGCGCGGCATTGGGAAATTACCGTAAGTGTGCCTTGGTAGTCGGGTAGTCGGATAGTCGGATAGTCGGGTGGTCAGCGGTCAGGTGGACGGTAGACCGTAGACCGTGACCCATCGCCTGACCACCTGCCACCTGTCAGCCTTCTGCATTCAAACAACGATGACCCTTTCTCACCTACGCCCGCGCGGCGCATCCGCCCCAACACCCGAAAACGGCGACTTTGTGCGTCTGCCCAGCGGCGTGACCCATTACCAGGTAGGCGGCCCACCTGATGGCCGCCCTGTCGTGCTGGTGCACGGCTTTTCGGTGCCCTACTTCATCTGGGATCCCACGTTTGAGTACCTGGTGGCGCAGGGCTACCGCGTCCTGCGCTATGACTTGCTGGGACGTGGCTTCTCCGAGCGGCCCGCGGTGCGCTATGACCTTGACTTGTTTGTCGCCCAACTGAGCGAACTGCTGGATGCGTTGGACATGCACGCGCCGGTCAACTTGTTTGGGCTTTCGATGGGCGGCCCGATTACGGCTTCCTTCACGGCGCGCTTCCCGCAGCGTGTTGCTCGCCTGGGGTTGATTGACCCGGCCGGCGGCGCGGCCATTGCCTTCCCCCTGTACCTGCGTCTGTTGAGCGCCTGGCCGGATGCAGGGGAAGCGCTCTTCGGGCTGGTGGGGGAGGAGCGCCTGGTGCAGGGTATCGCCAGCGATTTCTTCGACCCCTCGCTGGTAGCGGCCTTCATTGAAAGGTATCGCACCCAATTGCGCTATACCGGTTTCGTGCGCGCCATTTTATCTACCATGCGGGAAGGTCTGCTGGGCGATTTTTCTGCCGTCTACCGACAGGTGGGTGCCCTGGAATTGCCCGTGCTCCTGTTGTGGGGCGACCACGATACCACCGTCCCCCTTGCGCATAGCCAAATACTCCGGCGGCTTATCCCCCAGGTGCAATTTCACCTCATCCCGCACAGTGGCCACATCCCGCACTACGAACGCCCGCAAGTTGTCAACCCTTTGTTGCTGGATTTTCTGCGTGAAGCCTAGCGAGTCAGGGAGTAGGCGTTAGGGATGAGCCGACTTGAAGTCGGCTGCACGCCTGCGCACATTTTGGGCATGGGCAGCATGTAGCCGACTCGAAGTCGCCTGCACGCCTGCCGTCATAACCCATTCAATCCTCCGACGAACCACCCCCTCGAGCCCCCATGTTCATCATCCTTCTCGGCGGTGGCGACCTGGCCTCTGGCGTCGCTTACCGCCTGCACAAAGCCGGACTCCCCGTACTCATCACCGAACGTCCACAGCCCCTGGCGCTGCGGCGATTGGTGGCCTTTGCCGAAGCCGTCTACACCGGTGAGCACCACGTGGAGGGCATCACCGCCTGCCGGGTGAGCACGCAAGGCGAAGCCCTGGCATGTTTTTCGCGCCGGGAAATCCCCGTGCTGGTAGACCCCTCGTTGGAACACCTGCGCGCCTGGGGCTGGTTGGGCAGCGCTGAAAACGTGCTGATTGATGCCCGCATGACCAAACAGGTGCCGGAATATCCCCTCTCGGTGGCCGAACTGGTCATTGGCCTGGGGCCTGGTTTTGTGGCCGGGCAGAACTGCCATGCGGTCATCGAAACTAATCGCGGCCACTTTTTGGGGCGCGTCTACTGGCAGGGCAGTGCCGAAGCCGATACCGGCATTCCCGAAGCAGTGCGCAATCGTCAAGCCGAACGCGTGTTGCGCGCTCCGACCGATGGCGTGCTCAATGCCGGGTTGCCGCTGGGTTCGCACGTCACCGCCGGGCAGATACTCGCCAGGGTGGGTGAAGAACCCGTCCCGGCACCCTTCGATGGGGTATTGCGCGGCCTGATGCACGATGGCCTGTTCGTTACCCGCGGCCTGAAAATCGGCGATGTAGACCCGCGCGACAATTCCCGCTATGCCTACGCCATCTCCGAAAAATCGCTGGCCATTGGTGGTGGCGTGCTAGAAGCCCTGTTGACCCGTTTCCCCTGTGAAATTACGTGATTGGTTGCGCCTGGGCGAGTCTCCCCTGGTCACACTGACCGGTGCGGGGGGCAAAAGCACCCTGCTCTTCACGTTGGCGGACGAGTACCCGAGCGCGTTTGTCACCACCACCACGCATTTGGGCGCCTGGCAGATTCCCTGGGCCAGGCGGGTTATTTACGTGAACGATGCGGAAGATCTGCACCCCCTGGAAGATGACCCGCTCCCCGGAGTTACCTTGTTCCTGGGGGAAGCCCCACAGAACGAACGGGCCCGCGGGGTGTCCCTGGAAACCCTGAAGTTGATTCTGGCCTTGAGTGCCCGCCGTGGCCAGCCGCTCCTGGTGGAAGCCGATGGCGCTCGTCAACGGGCGCTCAAAGCCCCGGCCTCCCACGAACCGCACCTGCCCATTAGCGGGTTGGACGGGCTGCCGCACACCCATTTGACCCTGGCCGGTCTCTCCGCCCTGGGGAAGCCATTGGATGACCACCATGTCCACCGGCCGGAGATTTTTGCCCGCTTGAGCGGCCTCGCACCGGGTGCGCCACTGACCGTTGAAGCCCTGGCCGTACTGCTGACCCATCCTCAGGGCGGCTTGAAAGGCATTCCCAAAGCGGCGCGGCGCGTGGCCGTGCTGACCCAGGCTCTCACCCCCGTGCAACAGGCCGCCGGGCAGCGCCTGGCAGCGCAACTTTTGTCGGCGTACCACGCCGTGCTGTTGTTGGAGACGCACCCCGCACCCCTGGGCGTACGCTTGGCGCCGCATCCGCTGGCCGTGTGGGAGCCGGTCGGAGCGGTGATTTTGGCCGCCGGAGAGGGGCGGCGCATGGGGCAGCCCAAGGCGCTGCTCCCCTGGCATGGTCAGCCCTTCGTGCGGCATGTTGCCCAAACGGCACTGGGCGCCGGTCTGTGGCCGGTGATTGTGGTGGAGGGGGCACAGCCGTTGAAGGATGCCTTGCGCGGTCTGGATGTGCGCCGGGTGCACAACCCCGATTGGGCACAGGGGCAGGGTGCTTCGGTAGCCTGTGGCGCCTCGGCCTTGCCCCCTGAATGCGGTGCAGCCCTGTTTTTGCACGTTGACCAGCCGCATATCCCCGTTACCGTGTTGCGTGCCTTGCAGAACGAACATGCCCGCACCCTGGCGCCCATCATCGCCCCGTTTGTGGATGAGCGTCGCGCTACGCCGGTGCTCTTTGACCGCTGCACCTTCTCGGATTTACGCGCACTGCGCGGCTCACAAGGTGGCCGAGCGCTTTTTTCCCGCTACCGCCTGCATTACCTGCTCTGGCATGACCGTTCCCTGTTGTGGGACATCGATACGCCAGACGATTACCGTCGCTTGTTGGAGGCAACTTTTGAATGAACGCTTCCCCTTTGCCACGTGTGGCCGCGATTGTCCTGGCGGCCGGATTGGCTACCCGTATGCAGGCTTCCAAATTGACCTTGCCCTGGGGGAAGACAACTGTCATCGGGCAGGTGGTGGACGTACTGCGGCGCAGCGGTGTAGGTGAGATTGTGGTTGTAACCGGCGGTTGGCGAGCGGAAGTTGAGGGCGCCTTGCGTGACCTGCCTGTCCGCACGGTCTTCAACCCCCGCTATGCCGATGGGGAGATGCTGCACTCCCTGCAGGTCGGGTTGGGTGCGCTATCCCCTGGGGTGGCGGCTTGCCTTGTGGGACTCGGCGACCAGCCGAAAATCCGGGTAGAGACTGTTCGAGGGGTGCTGTCCGCCTTCAGGGAGACGCGGGCCTCCCTGGTAGTCCCCAGTTTTCAGATGCGGCGCGGTCATCCCTGGCTGGTGGCGCGCCCACTGTGGGACGAACTGCTTGCGATGCGTCCAGCGCGTACCTTACGGGATTTCCTGAACGCCCATAACACGGAAATTTGCTATGTGCAGGCGCCCGATGAAAGCATCCTGCTTGACCTGGATACGCCGGAGTCTTATGAGCGCTACCGTCCTGACTGACAAAGTTATGGCGTAAAAACACTTGTCATTTGAGAAAAGTTGTGCTATTTTGTAAGAGAATATAATTGTCGTACGGAGGTGCTGTGATGACCGAACTAGAGCAGATGAGCGAAAACATCCGCCGGGTGATGGAATCCTTGCATGAGGCCCACAAGGCCAGTCACGAAGCCGAAGAAAACCTGAACGAAGAGACGTTAAACGCCTTACAGCAAAAGTTGCGGAAACTGTACGAGGAATTGGAAACTGTGGAGTGGCTAGAGACACACCCGGGTAGTGTAATGATGGAGCACTTTCAGGCCGCAATTAGCGAATGGGTGCTTGGCCGGAAGGCGAACTATCAGCGTTCGCCCAAATTGCCATCCGATTGATGGTCATGTGGTGCGGGAAAACCCTGCATGATGGGAGTTTATTATGTCTAAAGATGCACAGCAGCCGGTGATTATCATCGTTGAGGACGAACCGGATACCGCGGAAATGTTTGCAGAGATGATGCGTTTGAGTGGCTATCAGGTGCGTAAGTGTCATGGCGGTGCGCGCGGTATTGAGTTGATTCAAGAATACAAGCCGGCGGCGGTATTGTTAGACATCATGATGCCAGACCTTTCTGGTTTGGATGTGTTGCGCTATATGCGGCGTGACCCGGTGTTGCAGGATATTCCGGTGATTGTAGTGTCGGCCAAAAGCATGCCGACCGACATCCGCCAGGGCCTGGAAGCCGGTGCAACGTTATACCTCACCAAACCCGTTGGATTTGACGATTTGCGTGAGGCCGTTGCAAATGTAGTTCGCAACCATCTCACCAGTTGATGCGTGCGTGGGCAATAGTTCTTACCCGCCCGGGCAACGGTGTCAGTTGCCGGGATCTTTTTATTTTTTAGGATGAATATGAGTGTTGTCCGAGCCTTTATTGCTATAGATCTATCGAATGAAGTTATTGACCATCTGGCGTGGGTGATTTCGGATTTGCAGAAACAGATGCCATCTGGCGTCATCAAGTGGTCGCCCCCGAAAAATATTCACTTGACCTTGAAGTTTCTCGGCGATGTGTCTGTGCATAACCTGGATTTACTGAAGGATGCATTGCGGGTGGAGGTCACCGGCCGCGATGTGTTTGATATGAGTGTTGGGGGGATGGGAGTGTTCCCTAAAATAACCCAGCCGCGCGTGATTTGGGTGGGGATAGAAGCCCCAGATGACCTGGCTTCTTTGCAACGGGCAATTGAAAATGACATGCGGCGCCTGGGATATGCGCGCGAAAAAAGTTCTTTTACCCCTCACCTGACCTTAGGGCGAGTGGCTCGTAATGCCAATCCCCAGGAATTGCGCCAGGTCATCCAGGTGCTGCAAGATTACAAAGTAGGTTTTTTGGGTGTTTCGCGTGCTACGGCCGTGCACCTTTATCGTAGCGATTTAAATCCCGGCGGGGCAGTCTATACCGCACTGTTTACTGTTCCGTTGCGGCCGCGTGAATAGAACAATCTTTATCATCATAACTTTAGGAGGTGAATTCTGGATACTTTGCAGTTTGCGAAAAGCATTGTAGATGCTTTAGAAGAAAAGAAAGCCGAGGACATTTTGTTGTTGGATGTCCGTGCGCTATCCCCTTTTACCGATTATTTCATTTTGTGCTCCGGCTCCAGTTTTCGTACGCTAAAAGCACTGGCAGAAGCTGCACGTGAAGCCGCTCACCAGGGGTATCACATTGCTTCACGTATTGAAGGAGCCCCCGAAGATGGCTGGGTGTTAGTAGATTTTGGAGATGTGATCTTGCATGTTTTCTCGCCGGATCAACGTGAGTATTACCGGTTAGAAGATTTGTGGTGTGAGGCGCACACCGTTTTGCATTTGCAGTAAAGACGCGGTGCGCTCTATTTTCAGATCAGATACCAACCGCAGATTTCTATGGGTTTTGGACGCAGAAGGATTTAAAAATCTGCGTCTATCTGTGGATTGGCTATCTGCCGGTTTTACCGGCCCTCCGGTAATTTCGTGATCCGACAGATTGCCCTTGTCGGGAGATTATTCCGCTCCCTGATATGCCATTTTGGAGGTATGCGATGCCATATACAATTCGGGTGGAAACAAACGCTGCTTTAGAACGCCTGGAGCGCTTGATTCAGAAGCGTATGGTCCCCGGCACCGATAAGGATGCTGTGGATGCCCTCATTTGGGATTTGTTTGGCGAAACCTGGGCGGTGATGTTTACCGACCTCTCCGGTTTCTCTCGCCGTGTGGCCGAATTTGGGGTGATTCATTTCTTACAAATCATCCAGGAGTCGCAACGGGTTTTTGTGCCTTATCTGGATGCGCACAGCGGTATTTTGTTGAAGGTGGAAGCCGATAGTATGTTGGTCATCTTTCGTAAAGTGCGCCGGGCAGTAGAATGTGCGATTGCTATGCAGCGCGCTGCACAGGTGTACAACGAAGGCCGCCCCCAGGAAGAGCATTTGCTCTTGTGTGTTGGGTTGGGGTATGGTGCCATGTTGCGTGTGGGCGACCATGATGTGTTCGGTGCAGAAGTCAACGCGGCCAGTAAGTTAGGGGAAGATACCGCGCGTGCCTGGGAGATTCTGGTGACCGATAATGTCAAGCAGATTGTCGAGCGTGAACAAATGGACAACCTGTCCTTTGAGCCGTTGGATTACACTCCTCCCGGGGCAGACAAGGCCTACCGGCTGATTTACCCGTTGTAATAGCAAAAGGTTCCTCCCTCGCTTGCAACGACAGCGATTTTTGATTTGCAATCCCTTAGCGTATCCCCGCCTGGGATGCCTGGGAGCGCCGACCTCCAGGTTGGCACGTTAGGATAGCCCCAAAACCATAACGCAAAGTAGCGGAGGGCATTGCCCTCCGCTACCCCTTTTACGAACTGCCTGCGCCGGTGCCGCCCTGAACTGTCCGTTCAGGACAGGCAGGCACAGGGGCAGGACTTCAGTCCGACTCAGCGCATGTTGCAGGCACCCCGCGCCCAAAACGCAAAGTCGCCTGGATGCCAAGGTTTTTCTGGATACACGCCGGTTTTGGCGCTAAAACGTGGTTTTCTTTGCAACTCTGCAGCAAGCATGGGCGACGGCATTGCCGTCGCCTCTACTCATCTGCGCCGCTGAGGCTGCGCCATTCGGCGTCATTCAAATGAACGTTTACCGCGCCCAAATTGTCTTGGAGTTGTTCCAGGGTGCGCGGCCCGATGATGGGGCTGGTGATGACTTCCTGGTGCAACAGCCAGGCCAGGGAAATTTGAGAAATGCTGGCGCCTTTGGCATGTGACAGGGCTTCCATGTTGTCAATCAGGGCAAAATTGTCGTCCGTGAGCAAGTGCTGCAAGTGACCGGCACGCACGCTGTCCGG
>DAOTZN010000222.1:0-5215 GCA_034434095.1 Anaerolineales bacterium | reverse complement strand
CGCCTACCCCGCTCCCCGACAGCGTCTTCTTGCAAGGGGCCAAACACGAATACCAACAATGGAACAACTGTGGTCCGGCCACCTTAGCCATGGCGCTTTCGTTTTGGGGCTGGGCGGGTGACCAACGGGACACCGCCGCGGTGCTCAAGCCCAACCCGCGCGATAAAAACGTCATGCCCTACGAGATGGCCGCCTTCGTCAACCAACATACCGATCTGCGCGCCGTGTGGCGTATGGGCGGCGATGGTGACTTGCTCAAACGTCTGCTGGCCGCCGGATTCCCGGTTGTGGTCGAAAAAGGTTTCGAAGGCCCCGGCTTCGATGGTTGGATGGGGCACTATGGCCTGTTGATTGGCTACGACGAGCAAAAACAGCAATTTTGGGTGCTGGATTCCTACGAAGGCCCCGACCATGAATTCGCTATCCCCTACGCCAAAGTTTTTGACTACTGGCCACACTTCAATTACACTTACCTCCTGATTTATCCGCCGGAGCGAGAAGCCGAAGCCATGACGCTCCTTGGCCCCGACGCCGACGAGATAGAAAACTACCGTCGTGCAGCCGAGCGCGCCTCCAACGATATTTTCAGTGCCGAGACACCCCGCCAGCAGTTTTTTGCCTGGTTTAACCGCGGTACCAGTTTGGCCGCCCTGGACGATTACGCCGGTGCCGCTCAGGCCTACGACCAGGCCTGGGCACTCTACCCACAAATTCCCGAGGATATCCGCCCCTGGCGCGTCCTGTGGTATCAAACCGGCCCCTACCGGGCCTATTTTTACAGCGGCCGTTACTACGATGTCATCAATCTGGCCAATACCACCCTGGACGCCATGAGCGAACCTGTGCTGGAAGAAAGTTACTACTGGCGCGGCCTGGCAAAAGAAGCACTCGGCGATGTAGAGGGTGCCATTGCCGACCTGCGCGAAGCCGTGCACCTCAACCCCAATTCCGAAGCCGCTCAATATCAACTTGCCCGTTTGACCCAACCCTAAACCATGCGTCGCCTGCTCACTTCTCTACTTGTCTTAGTGGCCGTAATTTACCTTTCCTTCCTGGGACTAGACATGGCCCGCGGTATCCCCTTTGGGGAAGCCATCCCCCAGGCATTGCACGATACCCAGGCCTACCTGGTGCGCCTACCCAAGGGCGACTTGGGGATGAGCCAGGCGGGCAGCCTCAACTTGCGTCCGGTGGCCGTGACCGAGATTTTGCCGCAACTGGCCGGTCGCAGCCTGGGCTTGCTAGCCACCGCACTGCTGTTTGCCGTTGCGCTGGGCGTCCCCTTGGGGGTGTTCGCGGCCACCCGTAAACGCTTTGCCGATTTGCCCATCCTGCTGCTCTCGGTTGCCGGCATCTCGCTGCCCAGTTTCTTTGCCGCGCTCCTGCTGCAACTGGCGGTCATCAAAACCACCCAAACCGTGGGGCGCACCGTCCTCCCGGTGGGCGGCTTTGGCTGGGATGCCCACCTGTTGCTGCCCGCGCTGGTGTTGGCTGCCCGCCCGATAGCGCAAATCACCCGCCTGACCTACACCAGTCTGCGGGACGTTTTGCGCCAGGATTACATCCGCACGGCGCACAGCAAAGGGCTGACCTCGCGCGCCGTGCTGCTGCGACACGCCTTTCGCAACGCCGCCATCCCGGTGCTCACCACCATCGGGCTTTCGGGGCGCTTTGCGCTCAGCAGTTTGCCGGTGGTGGAATTCTTCTTCGGCTGGCCGGGGATGGGATTCACCCTGCTCAAGGCTATTGCCCGCGGGGACCAAAACCTGACGATTGCGCTGGTGGGCACCCTGGGGTTGACCTTTCTGGTGGTGAACGGCCTGCTCGAGGGGCTGTATCGCCTGATGGACCCGCGACTCCGTCGGGGGAATGGCATCCAACGGGATACGCGCACCACCCTCAAGGGTAGTCTGCGTTCCCTGATGAGGGGTACGCGCACCCTTTTGGGTGGCCTCAATCCCCTAAGGTGGCGCGTCCTCCAAAAACGACTACCGCTCCCCCCGCTTCCCCAAAAGGAATCCGCTCCCCAGGTGGATTCTCCGCTGGCAACTTCCTCCCACGAGGCCATCCGCTGGCGCAATGCCATCTTGAGTAATCCGGCTTTACTCCCGGGGACGGTGTTGGTACTGGTTTTGGGGATGGTCTTCCTGTTCGGGGCGCAACTGGCGCCGGTGAGTCCTTACACCACCCAAGGGCTGACGATTGTGAACGGCGAGATGCACGTGCCGCCTTTTGCACCCGGTGAGACACACCCTTGGGGGACGGACGTGCTGGGGCGTGACATCCTGAGCCTGATTCTGGCCGGTGCGCAACAAACCCTGCTCCTGGCCGTGCTGGTGACGCTGGCGCGCCTGGTGTTGGGGACGGTGCTGGGGCTTCTATCCGGTTGGTTCCACGATGCGTGGCTCGACCGTTTGCTGCTGGGCGTGGTCGAAGTGCTGGCGGCCTTCCCAACGCTCCTGTTGGGGATGGTTTTCATCCTGGCGTTGGGTATTCGCGAGGGGATACGGCCTTTCCTGGTGGCATTGAGTTTGACCGGTTGGGGGGAAGTGATGCAATTTGTACGGGCGGAGGTCATCAAACTGCGCCCGCGTCCCTTTGTGGAGAGCGCCCAGGCGACCGGCGCAACCACACGGCGCATTTTGGCGCGTCACCTGTTGCCGAATCTGATTCCACATCTCGTCTCGCTGAGTGCGTTGGAAATGGGGGCTGTGCTGATGCTATTGGGCGAACTGGGCTTTGTGGGCATTTTCATCGGTGGCGGCAGTTTCGCCGAGTTGGATATCGGCGGAGCACCCTATCACTACTCGGATGTGCCGGAATGGGCGGCGCTGTTGAGCAATGTGCGCGCCTACGCCCGTTCTTATCCGTGGACGGGGGTGTATCCGGCGCTGGCTTTCTTCACTGCAATTTTGGGCTTCAACCTGTTTGGCGAGGGGTTGCGCCGTCTGATGGACGATATGGGGGTGCGGGTGGCGCGTTTGTTCAATAAGTACACCCTGGCAGCGGGGGTGGTGGCGCTGGGTGCTTTTCTGACCTGGCAAGGCAGTACCGGTGAGATGGCGGTCTATGCGCGTCAGGCTCGCCTTTACGATGGGCAACATGCCTTGCAGTACGCCACCCAATTGGCCGACCCGGCTTGGGAGGGCCGCGCCCTGGGCAGTGACGGGCTGGGACAGGCCGCCGAATGGATTGCTACCCAGTTCGAGACGCTGGGTTTGCAGCCAGCCGGAGAAAGCAGCACGTATTTCCAGGTGCGCAAACGTGATTTTGAGCAACTCCCCGCGCCCCCTACTCTGACGGTAGACGGGCAAGCCCTGGCTTACCGGCAGGATTTTGTGGAGTTTGCCGGGCCGGTGCGCAACCTGGGGCAGGCCGAAGGGACGGTGCGCCTGGTGACCTTTGGCGCGTTGCGGCGCGTGGGCACCTGGAATGCCAGTTACCCGGCGCTCAAAGGCTTGGATTTTGGGACCGATATCGTGTTGGTGCTTTCCCTCTGGGATGTGCGTTATCTGCAAGAGATTCCTCACGGCGGCGTGCTGGTCGTCAGCGATGATCCGCTGCGCATGGAGCAGCGCGTCACGCTATCGGCTGCTGACCCGACGACAACCCTCTTCGGTACCGGGCGCACGCAGGGGCAAGATGCGCCGGTGGTGTGGATTTCTCCCCAAACGGCCGAGAGATTACTCGCAGCAGGTGGCACTTCCCTGGCCGAGGCGCAAGCCCGGCGGGATGCCCTCGGCACGGATGAGATTTTCCAGGCCGCTTTGCCCATCACGGCGCGCCTGTCCATGCCCGGTGAAGTGGTGAGCAAATTCCTTGCGCCACACGTGTTAGGCTTTTTGCCGGGGGTTTCCAACAGTCAGTTTGGCGGTTTGGATGACCACTTGTTGGTGGTTTTGGCGCAGTACGATGCCCCGCCGCTGGTAGGCGGTGATGACTTTCTGGCGAATGCCAACGATAACGCCAGCGGCGTAGCGGTGATGCTGGAACTCATCCGCACTTTGCAGGAGAGCGGTTACCAGCCTTATCGCAGCATTTTGTTTGTGGCCTATAGCGGGGAGGGCCTGGAAGGCGGCGAACCGGTGCAACCGCGCGATGTGTCCAAATTCTTGCAGGCCAAAGCGGGTTTTGCTACCGCCTTCACGGTAGATGGCATCATAGAACTGCGCGGCCTGGGGAGCGGCGATACCTTGCTGCTAGATGTAAGCGGTAGTCAGCGGCTGGGACAGGTCTTCGAGCAGGCCGCCCGGCGGTTACGGCTGGATACCAAACGGCAGGAAGCGCCCATTGACTTGAGCATTGTGTTTGAGGAACGCGCCCAACGGCAGGGTGGCGATGAAGCGCCGCAAATTGGCGTCTTTGGCTCGCAGTGGGAGGCAGTCAGCCACACCCCGCAGGACACCCTGGCGAATTTATCTGCCGCTGCGTTGGAACGCTTTGGGCGGGCGGTCACGCTGGCGGTGATGACGCTGGCGCGTTAACGCACGGGAACGGGGGAGCGGAGGGCAATGTTCTCCACTCCCCCTGAAAAACCAAATCGAGAAGTTATTTAGCGATAGCCATCCAATATCGCCTGTAGGGGAGCGTCGTGCAGGGCGGCCGCGGCGCTGGTGAGAAAGTCGGCGGGGTCAATGTGCTCTTGTTGGTGGTAGATTTCGGCTTGCAGCCCCATCTCCAGACGATCTAACTGGCGCACCAGACGCGCCTCGGGGCTTTGGTTGGCCTCGTATTCTTGCCATAGGGCAAAGAGTGCCTCGGCATTAGGCAGCCCTTCCAGCAGGCGTGCGATGGCTTGGGACTCCCGGCGGTGTTTTTCCGCAGCGCTGACACCATCCGCAGGGGTCAGGTCGCCCACAAAGGCTTCCCCTAAATCGTGGATGAGCGCCATTTGTATGATTTTGAGCAGGTCAAGGTGGGGGTAATACTGCGGAGCAATCCACAAGGCCAGCAACGCCACGCCAAAGGTGTGTGCGGCTACGCTTTCGCAGTGCTCCGGGGGAACGCCATGTTGCAACCAGCCTTGACGGTACAGGCGTTTGAGTTGGTTGGCATGCCAGTAGGCCTGAACGAGGGCGGTATTGAACGGATGGGAAGATGTCATATTGCCTCCAACGTGAAAGAGGTATCTGATCTGAAAATAAACTAGGCAGCGAGAGGGGCTGGCATTTGTTGGAGTGAAACCTGAAAACCAAGGTGCTCCAACCGTTTCACG
>DAOTZN010000221.1:0-16675 GCA_034434095.1 Anaerolineales bacterium | reverse complement strand
GATCACCACCAGCCCCATCGGTACGCCCCCGCCGCTTGCCATCCCGACCTTCACTTCGGCGGAAACTGCTCCTGTGACCGGGGGCGTACCGATGGGGCTGGTGGTGATCACGCTGGCGGTTATTGGCTTTTTTGGCTTGCTGATTTCTTTCGTGAGTCGCTAGCGAGTTACGTGCCATGACCGCGGAGAATTACCTTCTGTTGGGTATCCTGACCGTCTCTCTGCTGCTGTTCATCAGCGAACGTTTGCGGGTAGACTTGGTTGCTCTGCTGACGATGTTGTCGCTGACCCTCAGCGGGTTGCTTTCTCCAGAAGAAGCCTTTTCGGGCTTTTCCAACCCGGCCGTGATGACCGTATTGGCGATTTTCATTGTCAGCGGGGGCGTTGTGCGCAGCGGACTGGCCGACCGTGCCGGTACGTTCATCACCCGGGTGGCGGGGCGGCGATACTTACCGTTGTTATTGCTCATCATGCTGGTGGCAGGCGTGATGTCGGCTTTTATGAATGACGTGGGTGCGGTTGCCATCTTATTGCCGGCAGTCGTCAGCGTGGCTACGCAGGCCGATATTCCCCCCTCGCGGTTGCTCATTCCCCTGGCTTGGGCTTCCCTCGCGGGGGGCAACATGACCCTGATTGGCTCGCCACCGAATATCCTGGCGAATAGCATTTTGGTGGACTACACCACCTTCCCCCCGCTGGCTTTTTTCGATTTTTTGCCTATCGGAGCGGTGGTGCTCGGTACAGCAATCTTGTACATGCTGCTGATTGGTTGGCGTTTGTTGCCTGATTATGGTACCCGCAAAACGTTGGTTGTAGATTACCACCTGGATGACTTTCTGGCCGAATTGCGCATCTTGCCGGATTCCCCCTTGAGGGGCAAGCTGCTGGCCGAAGCCAATCTTGGACGTCACTACGATGTCCAGGTGTTGCATATCTATGCCGCCGATGGACATGCCTTGTTTGCTAGTTCGGGACGGCGTTTATCTGCCGGTGATATCTTGTTGGCGCAGGGTGCGCCTCACGAATTGACGCGTCTGTGCCATGAAAGGGCACTGGTTATGCTCACCCGCCGCTCGGTACAAGATCTAGAGCAAGTCGGCAAACGTCAGGGCGGTCTGGACATGGCCGAAGTGGTCGTTTCGCCCAAATCTACCTTGCAGGGGAAAAATTTGCGGGAGATAGATTTTCGAGTGCAGTATGGCCTGACCGTCCTGAGTATTCGCCGCCAGGCCAACCAGTTTGTGCATCATCTGGCGAATGAGCCCCTCCAGGCGGGAGATGTCCTACTCGTAGAAGGGCCAAAGGCCCGCTTGTTGGCCATAGCCCACGACCCGAATTTATTGTTGCTCAGCGCCCTAGAAAAAACCGACACTGACAGGAAGCACGATAAAGCGCCGCTGGTGTTGGCCATCATTGCCTTGGTGCTACTCAGCGCCATCACAGAATGGGTTGATATTGGGGTTGCCATGTTGGGCGGCGGGTTGTTGATGGTGCTCTTTGGCGTATTGAGCATGGATGAAGCGATTGCTGCCATTGATTGGAAGTCCATCTTTTTGGTGGCCGGAATGCTCCCCATGGGTATCGCCATGCAAAAAACGGGTACGGCGTTGCTGTTGGCGCAGCCTGTTGCACGCTATTTGGGACAATTTGGGCCTCTGATCGTGCTGATGGGCTTATACTTGATGACCGCCCTGTTAACCGCCAGCATTTCTAACGCTGCCGTGGCTGTTTTGATGGCGCCCATTGCCCTGGACGTTGCGAGTGCCCTGGCGGCCAGCCCCTATCCCTTTGTGTTGGTCATTGTGATTGCGGCTTCCAGTGCCTTCTTGATGCCCATTGGTCACCAGTCAAACATTATTGTGATGGGGCCGGGAGGCTATCGCTTTTCTGACTACACCCGCGCGGGGGTGGGATTGGTGCTGGTGATGATGGTTGTGGTTGGTTTAGTTCTTCCGCATTTATGGCCGCTCTACCCATAACCCTTTGAGGAGAAGCAGAAATGCTCTGGTTTCGGGGTTGGGCCGAGATGTTAGCCTTCCGGCGCGCTTGTCAGCCCCTTAACGCTTCATTAGAAGGCCGTAAGAAGTAAATAAAAAAACTTGCCAAAGGCTTGACGCCCGCACCGGAAAAAAGTAGATTATGTGTGACGACGTACGGGGCGAACGCCCTAACACCTGTCAAGCACGATTTCCCGGTCAGTTGTTGCGCATAGCCAAAAAGTGCTCTCTTATCAGCAATTGCCATGCAACAGCCCGACTACCCAGGGAGCGAAATATTTTTCGCCCTTACGTGCTACGGGCGAAACATGTTGCGCCCCTACGCGCCCGATCATCTGACTACCCGACTACCTAACTACCCAATTGGAGCCCTACTATGGTCTGGTTTAACTCTGCCTACTTTCTCTTTGCATTACCCGCCCTGCTCTTAGGCTTATGGGCACAGTACAAAGTCAAATCTGCTTTTGACAAATACGCTCGCGTGCCCGCCCGCTCAGGTATGAGTGGTGCAGAGGCTGCCCGCCGCATTTTGGATGCCAACGGCCTGTACCACGTGGATATCCAACCGGTACAGGGATTTTTGAGCGACCACTACGACCCGCGCAGCAAAGTGCTGCGTCTCAGCCCCCAAGTGTATCAAAGTAACAGTTTGGCTGCCGTGGGTGTTGCTGCTCATGAAACCGGTCATGCCTTGCAAGATGCGCGTGGCTATCTCCCCCTGCAGGCGCGCACCACCATCGTGCCCGCCGTGCAGATTGGCTCCTGGCTGGGGCCGATTATCTTCATGGCCGGTTTCTTTCTGGCCTCCTTCACGCGCAGTCAAATTGGACTTTCGATTGCCTGGCTAGGGGTATGGCTTTTTGGCTTGACGGCGCTGTTTGCAGTGATTACCCTGCCGGTTGAGTTCGATGCCAGCCGCCGTGCCAAGGCCATTCTGGTGCAAATGGGCATTGTCGGGCACAATGAAATCCAGGGTGTTAACCGCGTGCTGGACGCTGCCGCGTTGACCTACGTGGCCGGCGCCATCCAGGCCATTTCCACCCTGCTGTACTATGTCTTTTTGCTGACCGGCTCTTCTCGACGCCGTTGATGAGGCCTACCCTTGCAGATAGGTCATAAAGTCCCGTGCCGCTTCAACCGGTGCGGGGCTTTTTTCTACCGCCCGAATCAGCGCCGAGCCGACAATCACCCCATCGGCCAGTGCACCAATGGCCTGCACCTGCTCAGGGGTAGAAATACCGAACCCTACCGCCAGCGGCAGACGCGTCACCGTGCGCACCCGTTGCACGAAATCCGCCAGGGTTTCCGGCAGGGCCTGACGGGCACCGGTGACGCCGGTGACGGAAACCAGATACAGGAAGCCACGCGCCAAAAGGCTCACCTGGCGGATGCGCGCTGGCGTGGTGTTTGGCGAAAGCAAGAAAATTTGTGCCAGGTCGTGCTGTTCACACAAGCCTAAAAATTCTCCTGCTTCTTCTGGGGGCAGGTCGGGCACGATGAAACCATCCGCACCGGAGGCGGCTGCTTCGGCTACGAAACGCGGCAGACCATAGGCCAGTAAGGGGTTGAAATAGCCCATCAGGAGCAGGGGCTGCTGTACGCCGCGCTTCCGCAGTGCACGTACGGCTTCCAATCCGCGGGCCGTGGTCATCCCCCTTTGCAACGCGATTTGCGTAGCGTGCTGAATGGTCGGCCCGTCGGCCAGGGGGTCGGAGAAGGGCAGGCCTAACTCAATCAGGCTTGCGCCGCTCTCTGCCAGGGCGGCAATCACCTCCAGGGAGGTGGGGTAATCGGGATAACCCAGGGGGTAGTAGGGCATCAGGGCCGGGCGCCCCCCCTTTCGGCTGTCCGCGAAGGCTGTGGTGATTTCCTTATGGGGCATGGGATTTCCTCAGGGCGTCAGATGAGCAAGTACGGTGTCCAGGTCTTTATCGCCGCGTCCGGAGAGATTGACGAGCAAGATGGTTTCGGGGGGCAGATGCGGCGCGCGGTGGATGGCTTCGGCCAGGGCGTGTGCCGACTCCAGCGCCGGGATAATGCCTTCGCTGCGGCACAGGTGTTGAAAAGCGGCCAGCGCCTGGGCATCGGTGGCCGAAGTGTACTCGGCGCGTCCACTTTGGCGCAGGGCGGCGTGCTCTGGCCCCACGGCGGGGTAATCCAGGCCGGCGGAAACGGAATGCGTCTCCAGCACCTGCCCATCGGCATCCTGCAGCAGGTAGGTGTAAGTGCCGTGCAGCACGCCGGGACGCCCCCGGCGGGCATCGCCAAAGCGCGCCGCGTGCCGCCCGCTTTCGATGCTTTCTCCGCCGGCCTCCACACCCACCAGCGCCACTTGCAGGTCGTCCAGGAAGGCCGAGAAGATGCCGATGGCGTTAGAGCCGCCGCCTACGCAGGCAATCACCTGGTCGGGCAGGCGGCCGGTGTGTGCCAAAATTTGCGGGCGCGCCTCGCGTCCGATGACGCTTTGAAAGTGGCGCACAATGGCCGGGTAGGGATAAGGCCCCAGCGCCGAGCCCAACAAGTAAAAGGTATCCGCCACGTTGGTGACCCAATCGCGGATGGCCTCGTTGATGGCATCCTTGAGCGTGCGGCTGCCGCTTTCCACCGGACGCACCTCCGCACCTAACAGACGCATGCGCGCCACATTGGGCTGTTGACGGGCGATATCCACACTGCCCATGTAGACCACGCATGACAGCCCTAACAGAGCGCAGGCGGTGGCAACGGCGACGCCGTGTTGACCGGCGCCGGTCTCGGCTACGATGCGCCGTTTGCCCATGCGCTTTGCCAATAGTGCTTGCCCCAGGGCGTTGTTGATTTTGTGTGCACCGGAGTGCGCCAGGTCTTCGCGCTTGAGGTAGATTTGCGCCCCGCCCAGTTCGCTGCTCAAGCGGCGGGCATGGGTAATGGGCGTGGGACGACCGACATAATCGCGCAGCAGGTCATCCAGTTCCTGCCGGAAATCGGGCGTATTGTGAAATTCCAGAAAGGCGGCGCGTAGTTCATCCAGCGCCGGAATAAGCGTTTCGGGGACGAATTGCCCACCGAAAGGTCCGTAGGTGCGCGGCAACGTCATGCCTATTGCTCCAAAAGCAACTTGCGCTTGTGACGCACACCCACCGCCCGGCGGGCGCGTTTCATCACCTTGGCGCCCTGGATGCGCGCCTTGTTGGCGCCTTCCATCAAGATGGTTTCCAGGTATTTGGTATCTGCCATGTAGGCATCGTACTTCTGGCGTGCCTCGCCAAAATAATCTTCCAGGGTTTCAAACAAGGTTTGTTTGACTTCCCCATAGCCAAAGCCGCCGCGTTGATACAGCGCTCGCATGGCGGCCACGTCTTCCGGTTTGGCAAAATACTTGTAGATGTTGAAGACGTTGCATTCGTCCGGGTTTTTGGGTTCTTCGGGCGGGCGCGAGTCGGTTACGATACTCATAATGCGCTTGCGTAACTGTTTGGAGGGCGCAAAAATCGGGATGACGTTATCGTAACTCTTGCTCATCTTGCGTCCGTCAATGCCGGGAATGGTGGCAACTTCTTCCTGGATAAGACCTTCGGGGATGACGAAAATCTCCTCGTCGTAGGCGTGGTTCATGGCCGAAGCAATGTCACGGGTAATCTCGATGTGCTGCTTTTGGTCTTTGCCGACCGGCACCACATGGCTGCCGTACAGCAAAATATCGGCTGCCATCAGCACCGGGTAGTTGTATAGCCCGGCGTTAATGCCGAAATCTGGTTCGCGCTCGGCTTGCAAGTTGGCATCCAGGGCGGCTTTGTAGGCGTGGGCACGGTTGAGCAGCCCTTTGGGGGTGAAACACGAAAGAATCCAGGTCAGTTCAAAAATTTCCGGCACGTCCGATTGGCGGAAGAAAACCACCTTCTCAGGGTCCATACCCAATGCCAGGAAGGTGGCCGTCAGGGCGTAGGAAAGTTGTTTCATTTGTTGACCATCGCGCAGCGTGGTCAGGGCGTGATAATCGGCGATGAAATAGTACGCATCATAGGTTTGCGCCAGTTGCAGAGCCGGGCGGATGGCCCCCAGGTAGTTTCCCAGATGGGGGATACCGCTAGGTTTGATGCCGGTAAGAGAAATTTGACGTTCGCTCATGTATACTCCTGTAGAAGGTAAAATTTTCAAAATTTGGCTGCCCGAATGAACAGACGCAGTTTGTGGTGGTCCTTGATCCCTGGGGCGGATTCAACACCCGAGGCGACGTCTACTCCCCAGGGGGCCACCTGCGCACAGGCGGCGCGCACGTTTTCGGGGGTTAGCCCACCCGCCAGGAAGAAGGAGCGCCGCTCAGGGGGCACAGCAGCCCGGAGTTGTACCACGGCCTGCCAGTCGGCGGTTTGTCCGCTGCCGCCGTAGGTCGTGGGATGCCAGGCGTCCACCAAAAAGGCAGGGGGCGGACGCTGGGGGAGCGCTTGCAGGCTTTCCACGGCTTCGTCTATCGAACGTAACCGCAGCCCCTTGAAGGCGCGCTCGCCCAGCGCCTTCAGCAGTTCGGGAGGTTCGTCACCGTGCAGTTGTGCCAGGTCAAGGTGACAGGTTTGTAAAATGTGTTGGATGCTTTGAGCGTCGGCGTTGACGAACACGCCCACGCCGCGCACCTGTGGCGCCTGGCGGCGTACTTCCGCGTGGATGGCCGCGGCGCGCTCCGGCGGCAAGTAGCGTTTGCTGGCCGGGTAGAAATTGTACCCCAGGAAATCGGCACCGGCAGAAATTGCTGCCAGCGCGTCTTCCAGTTGGGTGATACCGCAAATTTTGACGTACATTCTCAGGTAGTCGGATAGTCGGGTAGTCAGGTAGTCAGCATTTTGCATTTTGCGGTCAGGGGGCAGGCGGTCAGGGTTCAGCGGTCAGCCACCGCCCACCGTCCATCGTCCACCGTCTACTGTCCACCGTCCACGGTCAATTGCTGTATGCGCGCACCCGGGTCGGGCGCGGTCACCAGGGCTTCGCCAATGAGCATGGCATCCACCCCGGCGCGTTGCAGTTGCAAAACATCCTGGCGGGTGTGGATGCCGCTTTCGGCCACGAAAACCACCTCACGGGGCACGTGGGCGCGCAACCTCAGGCAGGTATCCAGCGAGACCTGGAAGGTGTGCAGGTCACGGTTGTTGACGCCAACCACCGCAGCACCGGCCTGCAGTGCGCTTTCGATTTCGGCCGCGCTGTGCGTTTCCACCAGCGCCTGTAAGCCGAGGTCGGCAGTTGCTTGCAACAGCGCCTTGAGTTGCGTTGGGGATAGCATGGCGACAATCAGCAACACCGCGCTGGCGCCCGCCAGACGCGCCTGCATCACCTGGTACTCATCGAAAATGAAATCCTTGCGCAGGATGGGCAGGGCGGGTAAGGCCGTGTGCACGGCGCGCAGGTCGCTGAGCGAACCGCCGAAGTAACGGCTCTCGGTCAGCACGGAGATGGCGGCGGCGCCGTTATCGGCGTAGATTTTTCCCAGGGTGGTCGGCTCCAGGTTGGGGCGTAGGGGGCCTTTGCTGGGCGAACGGCGCTTGATTTCGGCAATCAGGCGCGGGGTTCCACCGGCGCGCGGGCGCAAAGCACGCGCAAAATCAGGCGCGGGGGGCAACGACTGCAGTTGCCCCAGCAGCGCGCCCTCCGGCAGGCGTTGTTTCTCCTGCGCCACCACCTGCCGCACGTGGGCGAAGATTTCTTCTAAAATGCTCATGCGGCGGCGTAGCGCTGACTAACGGTGACCAGATTTTCCAGGCGCTGCAAGGCCGCGCCGCTCTCCAGAGATTGCCGCGCGCTGTTCAGGGCGCCTTCAAAATCGCCGTCTTCGGCCGCCATGGCGGCTGCTGCGTTGAAAAGCACCACATCGCGGCGCGGACTTTCGTCTTCATTGCGCAAAATGGCGCGCAAGAGGGCGGCATTTTCTTCTGGCCCGCCGCCTTGCAGGTCTTCGGGGGTGGCCGGGCGCAGCCCAAAATCGCGCCCATCCAGGGTGTATGTTTCCACCTTGCCGTTGCGCAAATGACTGACGCGGTTCGCCCCGGCGGTGTTGAGTTCGTCCATGCCATCGTGACCGTGAACCACCAGGGCGGCCTGGATGCCCAGTTCGCCCAGCACTTCGGCCAGCGTGTGGGTGAGGGCCGCATCGTAGACCCCAATCAACTGGTGGGTGGCGTTGGCAGGGTTGGTGAGCGGCCCCAGGAGGTTGAAGATGGTACGCTGAGCGAGTTCGCGGCGCGGCCCAATGGCGTGCTTCATGGCCGGATGGAAGGCGGGCGCAAACAAAAAGCCGATGCCGACCTCTTCAATGCACTGCCCGACTTGTTCGGGGGTCAGCGTGAGGGCGACGCCCAGGGCAGACAGCACATCGGCGCTGCCACAGCGGGAGGAAGCCGCCCGGTTGCCGTGTTTTGCAACCCGCCGCCCGCTGCCGGCGATGACAAAGGCGGCCGCGGTGGAAATGTTGAAGGTGTGCTTGCCATCGCCGCCCGTGCCGGCCGTGTCCACCAGGGGTTTTCCGTTGCCGTTGAGCGGCACGCGCCTGGCCTGGGCACGCATGGCGCGCGCACTGCCGGTGATTTCTGTCACCGTTTCGCCTTTGACGCGCAGCGCGGCCAGGTATGCGCCGATTTGCGCCGGTGTGGCTTGCCCGGTCATAATCACGTTCATGGCGGCTTCGGCCTCTGCCGCGCTCAGGTCTTGACGGTTCATAACTTTGGCGAGATAGGGTTTTAACATGCTAGCACCTCCGTGGGAATAGATACCGGCTTCAGACGCAGGAAGTTTTCCAATAGCGCCTTGCCGGATGTGGTGAGAATGGATTCGGGGTGGAATTGCACCCCGTGAATCGGGAACGTTTTGTGTTGCAGCCCCATGATTTCGCCTTGACTGGTGAAGGCGGTGATTTCCAGGCACGTGGGCAGGGGCTCGCTGACAATCAGCGAGTGGTAGCGCGTGGCCTCAAAGGGGCTGGGTACTCCCACAAACAGCCCTCGCCCGTAGTGGTAGATTTGGGAGACTTTGCCGTGCATCAGGCGCGGGGCACGGACAACGTGCCCGCCGAAGACCTCGGCGATGGCCTGATGCCCCAGGCAGACCCCCAGGGTGGGGATGTGGGTCCCCAGAGTGCGGATAACTTCTTTAGAGATACCGGCCTGGTTGGGGGTTCCCGGCCCGGGAGAGATGACGATGTGCGAGGGGCGCAAGGCGGCGATTTCGGCCGGTTGAATGGCGTCGTTGCGGTAGACGCACACCTGGGCTCCCAATTCGCCCAGGTATTGCACCAGGTTGTAGGTGAAAGAATCGTAGTTATCAATGACGATTAGCATGGCACAGCCTCGCTTTGTTGAATGGCGGTGGATAGCGCACGCGCTTTGTTGAGTGTTTCTTCGTACTCGCGTTGCGGGTCAGAATCGGCCACAATGCCGGCGCCGGCCTGTACACTCAGGCGGTTGCCCAGCATTTGCAGGCTGCGGATGGTAATGCAGGTATCCAACGTGCCATCGTAGGAGAAGTAGCCCACCACACCGGCATACGGGCCGCGTGGTTCCGGCTCGAGTTCGTGAATGCACTGCATGGCGCGGATTTTCGGCGCGCCGCTGACGGTCCCGGCCGGAAAGGTGGCCGCCAGCAGGTCGAAGGCGTCGTATTCTGGGCGCAGGCGACCTTCCACGTGGGAGACGATGTGCATGACGTGCGAGTAGCGCTCAATGGTCATGCGCTCTTTGACCTGCACGCTGCCGTAGGTGCAAACCCGCCCCAGGTCGTTGCGGGCCAGGTCTACCAGCATAACGTGTTCGGCACATTCCTTGGGATCGGCCAGCAATTCGGCTTCCAGGGCCAGGTCGGCTTCGGGGGTGTGACCGCGCGGCCGCGTACCGGCGATGGGGCGCACGGCTGCGATGCCATGCTCCAGGCGCACGTGCATTTCCGGGGAAGCGCCAATCAGGCGGAAAGGCTCGGCCGTGGCCAGGGTGCCGAAATCGAAGTAGAACATGTAGGGCGAGGGGTTCATGTGCCGCAGGATGCGGTAAATCTGGAAGGGGTCGGCGTTGGTTTCGGTTTCCAGACGTTGGGAGAGCACCACCTGGAAGATATCGCCGGCCGCGATATGGCTTTTGGCGCGCTCAACGGCGCGTAGGAAGGCCTCGCGGCTGATGTTGGCCTGCATGGGCGTTTCTTTCCCGTTTGTCGGAAGCAAGAGTGGTGGGGCGGTGAGCGGCTGCTGCAGGCGGGCTTCGATGGCGTTCAGGCGTTCGGTGGTCTCTCCCTGGATATCGTCGCTTTCGGGGCGCGGGTTGGCAATCAGCACCAGGCGCCCGAAGGCGTGATCATAGGCCACGACGGTATCGGCCAGCAGGAAGATGCCATCCGGCAGATCGGGGTGTGGGGTGAGGGGGAGGCTTTCCGGCTCGAAGAAGCGCACAGCCTCATAGCCCAGGTAGCCCACCAGCCCACCGGAGAAGCGCGGTAGGTGCGGTATCCCCTGGGGGCGGTGGCGTTCCAACAGGGCGCGCAACCCACCTAAGGGGGCGTTGGCCTGTTCCCTGGGGTGGTGGGTAATCCCTGAGGGGCTGTGTTCCTCCAGAATGTCACCGCGCAGCACGTAGGCGCGTGTCAGATTGACGCCGATAAAAGAGTAACGCGCCAGACGTTCGCCGCCGGTGACGCTTTCCAATAAGAAGGAAGCGCCGCTATCGGCCAGTTTGAGGTAAACCGAGACGGGGGTTTCGAGGTCCGCAGGAAGTTCGCGGATGAGGGGTGGGGGTAAGGTGGGTGGCATAAAGGCTCCTTTGGAAAAAAACAACGCCGCTCCTCGTTCAGGGACGAGAAGCGGCGCTCGCGGTGCCACCCTGATTAGGCGGCCTTAACGAAAAAACCCGTCGGTGATGCGACGGGAAAGGGAAGGCCAGCCTCACTCTGTGGGGTACGGGTCAGCCATAGGCTGCCGATACCCTTTGCCCTGATAACGGTGGCAACTCCGGCACGGGCTACTTCCGGTGGGTTCGCCCTGCGGCTCCGAGGCCCATTCCCCGACGACGTGCAGGCCAGGCTCGCACCTGTTCCCGGCTCTCTGTGCTGTCGTTTCGACGGGTACTCTTCCTCTTCACAGCCTTTCAGGTTGTGATGTTGTTGCGGGGGTTATACCAGTTTGTGCGGCAGGTGTCAAGATTAACTCGAATGCAAAATGCAGAATGCAAAATGCAGAATGCAAAATGCCGACTATCCGACTACCCGACTACCCGACTACTTGCCACCTGCCACCTGAGACGCGAAATTCTGAAAACGGTTTCTTTTTACACACTCGTTCTTGTGCTGATATAATGCTTTTGACATGTTGCGTGTCGATATTTTTTGCTTGGAGGGTTTATGCCTGTACTTTTTGCGCCTTTGGAGTTGGAGTTGCACGTTTCGCGTGCTATCCGGCAGCAAAGCGGCTTGGACAGTGCCTTGTTTGGGTTGCGAGGCAATGTGATTTTTGCCGATTTTAAAACTGTGCGAGATTTCACCGCCCGTCTGAATGTGTTGCGTCCGCCTGAAGCGGCACTGCGCGCTAGCGAGATCAACGCCGCGGGCTTGATTGAGGAAATTCTACACTTCATTTCGGCCGAATATCGCCGTCAACGGCAACCCATGGTTTGGCATGGCGCGCTGTTTTTTTTGCAACAGCGGTTTGGGAATGAAGCCGTTGAGACGTTGTTGCGTTTCTTTGCGGAAACCTTTCCCGCTGCCCCGCTTTATCGCGGCGAAATCAGTCTGGATGCTTATCTGGATGCTACCATTGACGATTTGCCGGTGCGCGAAGCCTTGCTGGAAGAAATCGTTATGCTGGCGCTGGCAAACGAAAACCCGGCTATGCAGTCGATGGCTGAACTGTTTAGCGATCGCGACTTGCGCGCACAAACGGTTTACCCTCACGTGATGGCGTCACTGGACGAGTATTTCAGGACTCAGCCGCCTTTCGGTCCCGAGAATCAACCCCTGTTGGAACTGCTGCGCGTACCGGCGCGCAAAGCCCCTCACTCGCTTGAAGCGCAACTCAGATTTCTCCTAGAGTATTGGCGCGCCCTGCTGGGAGACCGATTTTATTACCGTTTGCTGGGGGGATTAGATTTCATCGCCGAAGAAACCCGCATTCGCATTGGCACCGGCGGCGGAGGCCCAGGTGCCCCGGTTTCCGTGCCCACCTTTTCCGACGCACTGGGAGAAGAGCCCGAACGTTTTTCCCTCGACCGTAACTGGATGCCCAGCGCGGTGCTGATTGCCCGTCATACCTACGTCTGGTTGGATCAACTGAGCCGCCAGTATCAACGCCCCATCACCCGCCTGGATCAAATTCCCGATCAGGAACTGGAAACCCTGGCGCGGCGCGGCTTCAATGGCCTGTGGTTGATTGGCCTGTGGGAGCGTTCCAGCGCTTCGCAAAAAATCAAACATCTGTGCGGTAACCCCGAGGCGATTGCCTCCGCGTATTCGCTCTACGATTATCAAATTGCTACGGACTTGGGGGGCTACGAAGCCTATCAAAACCTGCGTGAACGTGCCGCCCGCTACGGCATTCGCCTGGCGGCGGATATGGTTCCCAACCACACCGGCATTTATTCCCGCTGGATTGTCGACCACCCCGATTGGTTCGTCTCGCTGCCCTATAGCCCCTACCCCAATTACACCTTCAACGGGCCAAACCTTTCTGACAACCCCGATGTAGGCATCTACCTGGAGGATCACTACTACACCCGTACCGACGCGGCGGTCGTCTTCAAGCGCGTAGACCATCGTACCGGGGAGACGCGCTTCATCTATCACGGCAACGATGGCACCTCCATGCCCTGGAACGATACCGCCCAGTTGAATTATCTCAACCCCGAAGTGCGCGAAGCCGCCATCCAGACCATTCTGCATGTGGCGCGCATGTTTCCCATCATCCGCTTTGACGCCGCCATGACGCTGGCGAAGAAACACTACCAACGCCTGTGGTTCCCCGAACCCGGTTCAGGGGGCGACATCCCCTCGCGGGCCGAATTCGGCCTCACCCGGCAGGAATTCGATGCGGCTATGCCACAGGAATTCTGGCGCGAAGTAGTTGAGCGCATTACCGCCGAAGCCCCCGACACCTTGCTGCTGGCGGAAGCCTTCTGGATGATGGAGGGCTATTTTGTGCGCAGCCTCGGTATGCACCGCGTCTACAACAGCGCCTTTATGAATATGCTGCGCGACGAGAAAAATGCCGAATACCGCGCCGTTATCAAAAACACCCTGGAATTTGACCCCGAAATTCTCAAGCGCTACGTCAATTTCATGAACAATCCCGATGAGCGCACCGCGGTGGAGCAATTTGGCAAAGGGGATAAGTACTTTGGCATCTGCCTGATGATGTCCACACTGCCCGGTTTGCCCATGTTTGGGCACGGTCAAATGGAGGGCTTCGCCGAGAAATACGGCATGGAATATCGCCGGGCCTACTGGAGTGAACAGCCCGACGCCGGGTTGGTGGCACGCCACGAAGCCGAAATCAGCCCCCTGTTGCACCGTCGCCGCCTGTTTGCCGAAGTGGAAAACTTCCTGCTCTACGATTTCTACACCCCCCAAGGCACGGTGGACGAAAATGTCTTTGCCTACTCCAACCGCCTGGGCGACCAGCGTGGCCTAATCATCTACCACAATGCCTACGCCCAAACTCGTGGCTGGATTCGCACCTCAACTGCCTTTGCCGTCAAGGATGCGCAGGGAGAAAAGCACCTCCGGCAGCGCACCCTGGCCGAAGGGTTAGCCTTGGACAACGCCCCCGATACCTTCACCATTTTCCGTGACCAAAAAAATGGTCTGGAGTACATCCGCAGCAATCGCGAACTATGGGACAAGGGCTTGTACGTCGAACTGGAGGCCTACCAGTATCACGTTTTCCTGGATTTTCGGCAGGTGCAGGATGTGGATGGCCGTTACGCTCGTCTACATGCCGAACTTCAGGGCGGCGGCGTGCCCGATATCGAAGCCCATCTGCGTTTGATGGTCTTACAACCCTTGCACAACGCCCTGCGTGAACTGCTCAACCCCGGCCAATTGGAATGGGCGCTCTTGCACCGTGACCCCCAACGGTTGAAAAATCTGCCCACGGTTTTGGATGAAATTGAAAACAAGGCGCGGCGCGTGGCCGATATGTTGGCCGACTTTACCGATCGGCCGATGAATAACTACGCCGGTCGCCTGCGCGCCGAAACCGAAATTGTCTTGCGCCTGGCTGCCTGGCAGGATTTACCCTCCCTGGATGAGGACGCCCCTCAGGTGCGGCGCGCCCTGCAAGGTTTCCTGGAAACGACCCCGACCCGTTGGTGGTTGCTGCTCGCCTGGGTTTTTACACGCCCCTTGGGAAATCTGCTCCCTCCCGCGCCCCCAGGAGGCTTCCCGGTTCCCCCCAATGGACGATGGTTCGATAACTGGCTCTTTGATCGTCTGGTTGCTCAACTGTGGCAAGAAAAGGCGCAGTCACCCGAAGAAATCGCCCGCAACATGCAGGTCTGGCGTACCTTGCTGCAATGGGGCGATTGGTACACGCGCCTTCAGCGCGACGGGTTGAGCGCCACCTTGACAGAATGGTTGCATGACCCGTTAGTGCGCGCTTTGCTCAAAGTCAACGAATACCGGGGCGTACTGTGGTTCCAAAAAGAAGCCTACGAAGCGGCGTTGCATTGGATGTTGGTATTGGCCGCCGTCCAAATTTTGGCCGACCCCGACCTATCCCCCGAAGTCCAGGTCACCACGCTGCAGGCCTGTTATGCCGTCATCCGCTTGTTACAACGGGCGGAGGAACAGAGTGAATACCAGGTAGCCCGCTTGTTAGAGGCCGTTTCGACGTTGGAAGAATGAACTCCGGGCTATTATCCCGTTTGCGTACCGAAATCGCGGTTTTACAAGCCGTGTGGCGGCATCCCAACCTGCCATCTGGCGTGCGCTGGCTGGCCGGGTTGGTGATTGCCTACGCGCTTAGCCCCGTGGATTTGATTCCCGATTTCATCCCCTTGCTTGGGCACCTGGACGACTTGTTGCTGCTCCCCGCGGGCATCTGGCTGGTGTGGCGCCTGACCCCTGGAGAAATCCTGGACGAATGCCGCCGCCAGGTTGCTGCGGCACATCTACCATCGTCGGCGCGGGGTATCCAAAACACCGGTTTGGGCACGTACCAGGTGCTGCAAGAAGACCTGGTCCGCGCGGATATTTCCGCTTTGACTGACGACGTGACGTAAATTTTTGAGCACGGCCTCGCTTAAATCTACCCCAATCGCCTGATATACCATCCACACGGCCTGTGCAGCATAGGCCGTGTTGTTTTTGGGTTCAATGCGGTCATAATCTTCGAAAAACCAGCCGCACGAAGTGAACATGCGCTGCCGCTCGTACTGTGCCAGCAGCAGCCACTCCACGCGTTGTATTTCTTGGAAAGGCAAGGATGGTGCACCCAGTGCTTCTAGCAATTCCACAGTGCGATGCTTTCCCAGGACGACTTCGATATAACGGTGGCGCAATTCCCATGGGTCGGGAATCAGGCGTATCAGGTAGTTGTAGTATAGCGTGTCAATTTCCGCGGCCAATTCGTTGAAGGCTTTGCGCAAGGCATCCTTCCAACCGCTGTCACCGGGGGTGCAACTGCAACCGGTGCTCCAGCGGGCAATGCCGTGGTGACATGACCAGGAGGTGTTGTAACGCAATGGGGTGGTGCGCAGCGGGGGGTGTTCTCGCAGCCAACGCGCCGGAAAGGTCATCTCTACGCTATTTTCGGAGGCGCTGTGTGCCCACAGGTACGCCAAAAAGCGATCACGGTCGGGTTTGTGATGCCCGTAGAGTTCACCATCGGAAGCCAGAAGCAGCATCTGGGGAGTTTGGCTGTATTTCTTGGCGTTGTTGTAGCGCGGCAACAACTCACTTTGCACGAATACATCGGCATTTAACGTGATGTGGGGGTCAAAACTGATGCGCGCGCTCAATTCCCCGTGATAGAAAAAGACCGTTATACGTCGTCCGCCGGGCAAAGAGACCAGATAGGGCTCGGTGACATCCGGCATGGGCACGTTGGCCTGCCAGGGGGCGAGAATGGTGAATTCGATGCCGTGATCGGCCAGTACCATCAGGCTTTCGGTGTCTACAGCCGTCTCCGGTAGCCACATGCCGGCAGGCTTGCGCCCAAAGCGGTGTTCGAAATCCGCAATCCCCCAGCGTACTTGCGTGACCTTATCACGGTAGGAAGCCAATGGCAGGATGGTGTGGTTGTAGGCCTGCGCTATCGCATTCCCGACGCCGTATTTTTCTACATTGGCACGGTCTTCTGCCACAATGCGTTGCAAAGTTTCGGGATAGTGGTATTGCATCCAACCGGCTAACGTGGGACCAATGTTGAAACTGATATGTTCAAAATTGCCAGCGTTGGCGTTGGCTTGGTAGCATTCGGCATGAATGCGTTCGTTCCAGTTTTGGTAGGGTGAGGCGCTGCGCTCTAGGGGGATTTCGCCGCTCAGTGGGTCTTCGCGCGGGGGTTGGTAGAAATGGCCGTGAATAATCAGTGAAAGAGGAGCAGTCATAAACCGAAGGAGGAACAAGCAGGGTATGTTTTGATAGACTGTGGGAGTATCTGATCTGAAAATAAACTTCTCATTAGGCTCGTGGCACCAGCTACTAAACGACCTCTGTGTTAGCCGAGTGCTCAGGTTATAGCA